>JAEKKH010000158.1 GCA_019510465.1 Burkholderiales bacterium | reverse complement strand
CCGACCCGACGCTGTTCACCTGGCTGGGCCGCGCGGCGTCGAACGCGTGGTGCTCGATCCGCGTCTTCGGGCCGGACACGGACGAATGGCGCCTGATCCCCGCCGCGTCGCCGACGGCCGAACCGGTGCTCGTGCAGGCGCGCGAGCCGGGCCTGCACTACCAGGTGGAGGACTGGGCGGGCCGCCTCGTCATCCTCACCGACGCCGGTGGCGCCATCGATGGCTGCCTCATGACGGCGTCGCTGGACGCCCCGGGCCGCGCGCACTGGATGCCGCTGCGGCCCCCGCGCGAGGGCGTCGACATCCTCGACCTGCGCGCCTTCGCGGGCCACCTGGCGTGGCGCCAGCGCGAGGACGAACGGCTGTCGGTGGTGGTGCGGGGCCGGGATGGCAACGAGTTCGTCGTGCACGGCGACGAGGAGCCGGGCACGCTGGAATTCGACGACGTGCAGGATGTCGACGGCACCGAGCTGCGCCTCGTGTTCCAGTCGCCGCGCACGCCGCCGCGCTGGATCGGCATCGACCTGCGCAGCGGCGCGCGCCGCGTGCTGGCGCAGACGCGCGTGGCCGGCTTCGATCCGTCGCGCTACGAGGTGCGCCGCCTGCACGCACCCGCGGCCGACGGCGAGCAGGTTCCCATCACGCTGCTGACGCGGCGCGGCCGTCGTGCCGATGGCCGGGGGCCCTTGCTGGTCTACGGCTACGGGGCCTATGGCATCGCGGCCGAAGCGCTGTTCTCCGTGCCGGCGCTCACGCTGGCCGACCGCGGCTGGGCGTACGCGATCGCACACGTGCGCGGCGGGTCGGAGAAGGGCCGGCGCTGGTTCCTCGAGGGCCGCCTGTTCTCCAAGCGCAACAGCTTCACCGATTTCAACGCCTGCACCGATCACCTCGTCGCCGCGGGCCAAGGCGCGCCGGACCGTTGCGTGGCCTACGGGCTGTCGGCGGGCGGGCTGCTGATGGGCGGCGCGATGAACGAGCGGCCCGGCCGCTACGCCGGCGTCATCGCGCAGGTGCCGTTCGTCGACATGCTCAACACGATGTCCGACGCCACGCACCCGCTGGTGCCCGTCTTCCGGGCCGACTGGGGCGATCCGCTGGCCGACCCGCGCGCCTACGACGCGATGGCCTCGATCTCGCCCTACGAGAACGTGCACGACGCCGCGTATCCCGCGGTGCTGGCCACGGCCGGGCTGCGCGACGACCGCGTCGGTTACTGGGAGTCCGCCAAGTGGATCGCGGCGCTGCGCGCGCACACGCGCTCGGCCAGGCCGGTGCTGCTGCGCGTGAACATGGCGGGCGGGCACCAGTCGTCGTCGGGCGCGTCGGACGAACTGGCGGAGATGGCGCTGTTCTGGGCGTTCGCCGAGGCGAGCGTCGCCCGCCGCCCGGTCGTGCGCGGGCGCCTGGCCGCCGTGCCCGCGCGCGACAGTGGTTGACCCGGCCGGTACAGCCCGCAGGCGACGGCCGGCCTAGCATGGCTCGCAGTGATCGATGTTCGCGCGCCACGCGCCCGGGCCAGCGACGGCGCCTCGCGCGCCTCGCGCGCCTCGCCAATGCGGACCAGGGAGAGTTGCATAGAATATGAATGAGAATCAATCGCATCCACGACTCATGAACCTCAGGAATTCCATGCCGCACGCCCGTTTCCGCCTCAGCGTCCTGTCCGTTGCCGTCCTCCTGCTGGCCGTGGGCCAGGCCCACGCACAAGGCGCCGCCGCGCCGGCCGCGGCCGCCAGCGAGCCGGAGACGCAGCAGGTCGTCATCAGCGCCGATGCCTCGGCGGGCGGGCTGAAGGCGCCGTACGCGGGCGGCCAGGTGGCCCGCGGCGGCCGCGTCGGCCTGCTGGGCAGCCAGGACATCATGTCCACGCCGCTGACCATCACCAACTACACCGCCAAGCTGATCCAGGACCAGCAGGCCGCCAGCCTGGCCGACGTGCTGCAGAACGACCCGGCGGTGCGCGTCACGCGCGGCTTCGGCAATTTCCAGCAGGCCTACATGGTGCGCGGCCTGGTCGTCTACTCCGACGATATCTCGTACAACGGCCTGTACGGCCTGCTGCCGCGCCAGTACCTGGCGGCGCAACTGGTCGAGCGCGTCGAGGTGTTGCGCGGCGCGAGCGCCTTCCTCAACGGTGCCGCGCCGGGCGGCAGCGGCCTGGGCGGCGCGGTCAACGTCATGCCCAAGCGCGCGGGCAATGCGCCGCAGGCCGAGATCACGGTGGGCGTGGACGCCGGCCAGCTGTCGCAAGCCATCGACGTCGGCCATCGCTGGGGCGCGCACAAGGAACTGGGCCTGCGCGCCAACGTCGTGCACAGCGAGGGCGATACCGCCGTCAAGGGCGAGCGCGACAAGCTCGACGCCGCGCTGCTGGGCGCCGACTGGCACCTCGGCGGCCTGCGCGTGTCGGCCGACATCGGCACGCAGGACAACGACGTCAAGGGCGCGACGCCCAACATCGACGTGTTCGGCGGCGTGCCGGTCGCCCCGCGCGCGGACAAGCCGTTCGCGCAGAAGTGGACGTACTCGCACGAGCGCGACGCCTTCGGCACCTTGCGTGCGGAATACGACATCCTGCCCTCGGTGACGGCCTGGGCCGCCGGGGGCTTTCGCGACGGCAAGGAGGACAACCAGCTCGAGGTGCCGACCATCGCCGCCGCCGACGCCTCGCAGTCGCTATACGCCGCGGCGAACGCGCGCAAGGACTCGATCACGACGGGCGAGATCGGCCTGCGCGGCAGCTTCTCCACGGGCCCCGTCAAGCACACGGTGGTGGGCTCGTTCGGTGCGTATCGGGCGGTGTCGAAGAATGCGTTCGCGTTCTCCAACTTCGGCGGCGTGCCGGCCGGCACGCTGTACGACACGACCTTCATCCCCGTGCCCGACGAGACGTTCTACACCGGCGGCAGCGACCTGTCCCATCCGCTGACGACGCTGCGCGTGGTCACCCGCAGCGAGGCGCTGGCCGACACGCTCGCCTTCGCGAACGACCGCGTGCTGCTGACCGTGGGCGCGCGCCGCCAGCAGATCGAGAGCACGTCGTTCGACTACGGCACCGGCGCGCTCGGCACGCCGGCGAGCAGGGATGCGCGCATCACGCCGGTCGCCGGCCTGGTGTTCAAGCTGAACAAGCAGGTGTCGTTCTACGGTACGTACATCGAGGGCCTGGTGGCCGGCGACGTCGCGCCGCTGACCTATTTCGACAGCACGTTCACCGCGCGCCCCGTCACCAACGGCGGCCAGGCGTTCAAGCCCTACCAGACCCGGCAGGGTGAGATCGGCGTCAAGGTCGACACCGGCTCGTACGGTGGCAGCGTGAGCGTGTTCCAGTCGCGCAAGGCCAACTATGGGCTGAACGGTGCCACCTTCGAGCAGCTCGACACGCAGCGCAACCGGGGCGCCGAGCTGTCGGTCTACGGCGAGGCGCTGCCCGGCGTGCGCGTGCTGGGTGGCGCGAGCTTCCTCGACGCGAAGCTGACCGGCAAGCAAGTGATCGGCTCGCCGAAGTCGCAGTTCAACCTCGGCTTCGACTTCGACGTGCCGAGCGTGCCGGGCCTCGCCCTGAACGTGCGCGGCGTGCACACGGCGCGCCAGTTCGC
This sequence comes from Burkholderiales bacterium, assembly GCA_019510465.1. Lineage (GTDB taxonomy): Bacteria > Pseudomonadota > Gammaproteobacteria > Burkholderiales > Burkholderiaceae_C > Scleromatobacter. Next base: position 48,399 of record JAEKKH010000158.1, on the reverse strand, counting down.
CGACTTGGCCAACACCGAGGTGGTGCCCGCCTGGACGCGCCTGGACATCGGCGCGCGCTACGCGATGGACGTCGGCGCGCACGAGGTCACGCTGCGCGCGGGCCTCAACAACGTCACCAACCGCAGCTACTGGGCCTCGGCGGGCGGCTACCCGGGCCAGGGCTACCTGACCGTGGGCGCGCCGCGCAGCCTGATGGTCTCGGGCACATTCGCATACTGATGTCGCCCGGCACGACGCGCGTCTGGTCCTGGCTGCACAAGTGGAGCAGCCTGGTCTCGACGGTCTTCCTGCTCGTCCTGTGCCTCACGGGCCTGCCGCTGGTCTTCCATCACCAGATCGGCGCGTGGCTGGGCACGGAGGTCGTCGCGCCGGCGTTGCCGGCGGATGCGCCGCGCGCCACGCTCGACCAGGTGATGGCCGCGGCCCAGGGGCGCTTCCCGTCCAAGACGGGCATGTACGTGTCGCAGGAGCCCGACGACGACACGATCTGGTACGTGACGATGGGCGACACGCCGCGTTCGACGACCGACCTGAAGCAGGTGGCCGTCGACGCGCGCACGGGCCAGGCGCTCGCGGAGCCGAAGATCGACGGCGGCGTGATGGGCGTCATCCACACGATCCACGTCGAGCTGTTCGCCGGCCTGTGGGGCAAGCTGTTCCTGGGCTTCATGGGCCTGCTGATGCTCGTGGCGATCGTCTCGGGCATCGTGCTGTACGCGCCCTTCATGCGCAAGCTGCGTTTCGGCGAGGTGCGCCACGAGCGCTCGACGCGCGTGAAGTGGCTGGACCTGCACAACCTGCTGGGCATCGTGACGGTGACGTGGGCGCTGGTCGTGGGCGCCACCGGCATGATCAACACCTGGGCCGACCTCGTCATCGAGCACTGGCGCAACGACCAGGTGGCGCAGCTGCTGTCGCACTACCGCGACCTGCCGCCGCTGACGCGGCTCGGCTCGCTGGAGAAGGCCTTCGCGAACGCGCGTGCCCGCGAGCCGCAGATGAAGATCGCGTTCATCGCGTTTCCCGGCACGGCCTGGGGCAGCGCGCACCACTACGGCGTGTTCATGCGCGGCCGCACGCGCCTGACCGAACGCCTCGTGCAGCCGGTGCTGGTGGACGCCGTCACCGGCGAGGTCTCGTCCAGCCAGGAACCGCCCTGGTACATGACGCTGCTGCTGCTGTCGCAGCCGCTGCACTTCGGCGACTACGGCGGCGTGCCGATGCAATGGCTGTGGGCGACGCTCGATGCCATCACCATCGTCGTGCTGGGCAGCGGCCTGTACCTGTGGCTGAGCAAGAAGGGTCCGGCCCGCAAGCCGGCGCCGGCCAAGGCGAAGGTGGCCGTCGCATGAAGGCCTCGCCGTTCTGGTCGCTGTGGGGGTGGCCGCTGTTCATCGCCGTCCTCAGCGGCGCGGGCCTGGTCGGTGGCCTCGTGGGCGATGGCCAGTGCGACTGGATGACGTGGATCGGCCTGGGCGTGCCCTGCGTCGCCAGCGTGTGGTTCGGCCTGCGCGGGCGGCGCGCGCGTGCGTGAGCGCGCGTGAGCGCGCGTGACGCGCGCTAGCATGCGCGCATGAACGCCGCGCCTGCCGTCCCCCGTCCGTACAAGATCCCCGAATCCGTCCTCGTCGTCATCCACACGCCGGCGCTCCAGGTGCTGCTGCTGGAGCGGGCCGACTCGCCCGGGTTCTGGCAGAGCGTGACGGGCTCCAAGGATCGTGCCGAGGAATCGCTGGTCGACACCTGCATCCGCGAGGTCGCCGAGGAGACGGGCATCGTCGTCGGCGGCCCGGGCGTTCCCCTGGCCGCGCTGCGCGACTGCGGGCTCGTCAACGTCTACGAGATCTACCCGCGCTGGCGCGCGCGCTACGCGCCGGGCATCACGCACAACACCGAGCACGTGTTCGCCCTCGAGGTGCCGGCGGACACGCCGGTCGCCCTGGCGCCGCGCGAGCACACGGCCTCGCGCTGGCTGCCATGGCGCGAGGCGGCCGACGCGTGCTTCTCGCCGTCGAATGCCGAGGCGATCCTGCACCTGCCGCGCTGGCGAAAATGACCGGCGGCGTCCTTCCCGCCGAAGCCTTCATCCTGCGCGAAGTCGCAGGATCGGCGCCGGCCGATGCGGCTTGTCTGGGGGAGGTCCTGCGACTGCGCTTGGCTGCGCGCAGCGATGACGGCGAGACAGGGGGACAGGCATGACCCCAGTCGTCGAATCCGGCGTACGACAATGGCATCATCCAGGGGCATGAGGATTGCCAGATGGATCGCCCCGCGGCCCGGTCCGCGGAACTCGTCGATTTCACTGCACGCCTTGCGGCGTGGACTGCCTGCCGTGATGAACACCGCGTCGGACTTCACGATCCTGCCGTCCCAGACACTGACCGCCGCGACGCGGCTGCGGGTGGCCACCTACAACATCCACAAGGGCGTGCGGGGACTGGGCGCGGCCAAGCGGCTGGAGATCCACAACCTGGTGCTGGGCGTCGAGGCGCTGGACGCCGACCTCGTCTTCCTGCAGGAAGTGCGGCTGCACCACACGCGCGACGCCGCGCGCTTCGACCAGACCATCATGGGTTGGCCGGAGCAGGGCCAGGCCGAGTTCCTCGCGCCCGAGGGCTACAACTCGGCCTATCGCACCAACGCGTTCACCAAGCACGGCGAACACGGCAACGCGCTGCTCTCGCGCTGGCCGCTCGGCGACGTCGGGCACCACGACGTGTCGGACCACCGTTTCGAGCAGCGCGGCCTGCTGTACGTGCCGGTCGACTGGAACGGCGTGACGGTGCACGCGATCGTCGCGCACTTCGGGCTCGTGCATTCCAGCCGCATGCGGCAGGCACAGCGCCTCGGACAGTTCATCGCCAGCGAGCTGCCGCCCGGCGAGCCGGTGCTGGTGGCCGGCGACTTCAACGACTGGGGCGAGCGCCTGGACCAGCCGATGGCCACCGCGGGCCTGTCGCGCGCGCTGTCCAAGGACACGCGCCTGCCCAAGCGGCCCACGTTCCCGTCGCGCCTGCCGGTGTTCTCGCTCGACCGCATCTACATGCGCGGCTTTCGCTGCGAGGGCACGATGGTGCCGCGCGGCGGTGGCTGGGCGCGCATGTCGGACCACCTGCCGTACGTTGCCGAGCTTGAGCTAAATTGACGGCCGGGCGCAGCGCGCCCGACGGGGCCGGGCCACCGGCCGACCAGAAACAACCGTGGGAGTCCTGCGATTCGCGCCAAGCGTCGTGAGCGCGTCAACACGCGCGCGCCCTGGACACTCGGCGTCAAGCCGAAGTTCGAGGGCGGCCATTCGATCGAGCTGCTGCGTGGCGGCGACGACCTGTTCCCCGCGATGGGTACGGCGATCGCGCAGGCGCGCCATACGATCTGGCTGGCCACCTACATCTTCCACGACGACGCCGTCGCCCAGACGCTGGCCCTGCTGCTGGCCGAGGCCGCGCGCCGCGGCGTGCAGGTGCGCGTGGTGGTGGACGGCTTCGGCTCGAAGGCGACGTTGGCGGCGCTGCGCGACTGGATGGTCACTGCCGGCGTGGAGCTGGCGGTGTTCCGGCCCATCGACCGCTGGTGGAGCTACCTGCAGCCGGGCCAGGCGCGGCGGCTGCACCAGAAGCTGTGCGTCGTCGACGGCCAGGTCGGCTTCGTGGGCGGCATCAACCTGATCGCCGACCGCAACGACCTGCATCACGGCTGGAGCGACGCGCCCCGGCTGGACTTCGCGTGCCGCGTGCGCGGCGCCGCGGTGGCCGGCATCGAGCAGGCCGTGCAGGCGATCTGGACGCGCGCGATGCTGCGCCGCGTGTGGCGCGACGAGCTCGCCGGCCTGGTGCGCAGCGCGGCGCCGGTGGCGCGCGCCCGGCGGCTGGCGACGCGCCTGCGCATCGTGCGGCCGCATCGCGCCAACCCGAACATGGCCCAGCCGCCGGTCAGCCTCGCGTTCGTCGTGCGCGACAACCTGCGCCAGCGCCGCTCGATCGAGCGCGTCTACATGGAGGCCATCCAGCACGCGCGCCATCGCATCGACCTCGTCACGCCGTACTTCTATCCCGACCGCCACTTCCGCCACGCGCTCGCCAAGGCCGCCGAGCGCGGCGTGAAGGTGCGCCTGCTGCTGCAGGGCAAGGTCGACTACCGCATCGCCGGCGTCGCCGCGCGCGTGCTGTACGACGAGCTGCTGGCCAAGGGCGTGCAGATCTTCGAGTACACGCCGGCCTACCTGCACGCGAAGATGGCGGTCGTCGACGAGGACTGGGCGACGCTGGGCAGTTCCAACATCGATCCGCTGTCGCTGCTGCTGAACCTGGAGGCCAACGTCGTCGTGAGCGACGCGCCGTTCGCGCGCCGCGTGGCCGACGAACTCGAGATCGCGATGGCCGCGTCCAGCCCGGTGATGGCGCCGCCCTACGCCAAGGGCTGGCTGGCCGTGCTGCGCCGCACCTTCGTGGCCATGGTGGCGCACTGGTTCCTGCGCATGGCCGGGATCAATGGCCGCTATTGAGCGGGGCGGCCGCCCGCGGCCGGCGCGGGTCGGGCCCGAAGCGGTTCGGGCCGTGGGTGCCCGGCATGAGGCCGTCCACCAGCAGCAGCACGATCGAGCCCACCGCCGGCACGAAGTGGATCAGCGCCCACCAGGCCGAGAAGTCGAAGTCGTGCTGACGCTTGGCCGACACGGCGATCAGGGGCCACAGCAACAGCAGGCTGACGAGGCCGTTGGCCGTGTCCGGCTCGACGCGCGCGATCGCCAGCAGGCCGTCGAGCACCACGCCGGCCAGCAGCAGCGACAGCACGCCGTGCAGCCAGTAGGTGCTGCGCGGGATGCGGCCTTTCACGCCCAGGTACAGCTGCACCGGGTTCATGCGCCGCGCATCGGCGCCGAGTGCCACGGCCGTCAGCTCGTCGAGTGTCAGGCGTTCGGCGTGGGGCGCCGGTGCGTTCGCCGGGGAGGATCGGGGTTCCATCCGGGACAGTATTCCATGCAGCCGGCCGGAGGGTGTGACCGCCGGTATCGCCGCCCCCCAACGGTCGGCGCCAGCGTTGCCGTGGCGCCGCAGTCGCGCCTGCCGGAGCGTGCCGAGTGAGCGCTGACCTCGTCGTCCGCCGCCCGCAGGGGCTGTACTGCCCGGCCGGAGACTTCTACGTCGACCCCTGGCGCAAGGTCGAGCGCGCCGTCATCACGCACGCGCATTCCGACCACGCGCGCGCCGGCCACGCCCACTACCTGTGCGCGCGCCGCGGCGCCGGCGTGCTGCGGGCGCGGCTGGGGCACGTCGACCTCACCGCCCTCGAATGGGGCGAGGCCCTCGCGATCGGCGACGCCCGGGTGAGCCTGCACCCGGCCGGCCACATCCTCGGCGCCGCGCAGGTCCGCATCGAGGCGCAGGGGCAGGTGTGGGTGCTGGCGGGCGACTACTTCTTCTCGACGCACGGCGAACGCAACCCGACCTGCGACGCGTTCGAGCCGGTGCGCTGCGACTGCTTCGTCACCGAGGCCACCTTCGGCCTGCCGATCTACCGCTGGCCGCGCCATGCCGAGGTGTTCGACGACATGAACCGCTGGTGGCAGGCCAACGCCGCCGCGGGCGACGCGAGCGTCGTGGGCGCCTACAGCCTGGGCAAGACGCAGCACGTGCTGGCCGGCATCGAGGCCTCGATCGGGCCGGTCTACGTGCACCCGACCGCCGAGGCCATCAATGCGGCGCATGCCGACGAAGGCATCGCGCTGCCCGCGACGCGGCCCTGGCGCGAGCTCGAGGACGCGCGCTCGCTGCGCGGCGCGCTGGTCGTGGCCCCGCCGAGCGCCAGCGCGCCGTGGCGCTGGCAGCGGGCGGTGCGAGTGCGCGAGTCGTTCGCCAGCGGCTGGATGCAGCTGCACGGCGCGCGCCATCGTGCGGGGCTGGATCGCGGCTTCGTGCTGAGCGACCACGCCGACTGGCCCGGCCTGCTCGCGGCGGTCGACGCGGCGCGCTGCCCGCGCGTCATCGTCACGCACGGCGACGAGGCGGTGCTGGTGCGCGCGCTCGCCGAGAAAGGCCTGGAGTGCGGCACATTTCGCACTGCGTTCGGAGATACCTCGGAGGGGTAGGGCCTTCGCGGTGTCGTGGCGGCGCGGCCCATGGCATATTGGAGCTGCGACGGCGCCTTCGCGCGCGGTCGTCCTGACGCCGCTGTGAGGGTCGGCGCGGACAACATTTGAACAAATGCTACGTTAGGATGTGCCTGCAGGCGGGCACATCCCGGAGTTTGCCGCGACCCTCTCATGGAGCTAGAGACTTGACCAGGATCCTGGTAGTCGACGACCTCAAGGACATCACCGAGACGATGGGTGTGCTCTTCGAGGCCCTCGGCCACGACACCAAGGTCGCCGCCGACGGGCGGCAGGCCGTTCACACGACGTTCGAATTCGAGCCGGACATCATCTTCCTGGACCTCGACATGCCGGTGCTCAACGGCTACGAGGCCGCGCGCGAGATCCGTGGGGCGCCGCTGCCGCGCCAGCCGTTCCTGATCGCGCTCACGAAGGCCCACGGCAGCACCGTGGAGGTGACGACGCGCGCGGTCGGATTCGATTTCTACCTGCGCAAGCCGGTCGACACCAACGCCTTGCTGGCGCTGGTGGCTGACCTGTCCACGCGCACGCGCCAGGCGGGCTGAGACGGCGATGATCCGGCGTGGGACGCGCGTTCTCGTCGTCCTCGCCGGCGTCATCGCCGCGATGGCCGCGGCACTGACGCTGATCGCTCGTTCATACGGCGACCGGCTGTGGATACGCGACCGCGAGTTCGCGGTGCCGACCGCGCGCTTCCCGCGCTGCGCGCTGGACGCGCTCGCGCACACCGACGGCGCGACGGTGCTGCGCAACCAGGATCTCGCCGGCGGGCTGGTGTTCGAGGTCGCGCCCGAGCGGCTGCCCGACGTGGTCGGCCAGCTGTATCGCGTGCGGCCCGGCGCGGTGCGCATCCGGCTCGGCTCGCGCAGCGCGTTCTCGCCGGCGCAGGAGCGCGCGGCCGACACGCTGCTGCTGGCGCTGTCGGACGCCGTGCGGCGCGGCTGCGCGCCCTGAAACGCGCGGCTCAGGCGACGCCGACGGCCGGCGGGATGTGCTGCGTCTGCGCGACCTGCACGAACTGGGTGACCTGCGCGGCCTGCGTCGCCGTGCTGCGCTGCGTCTCGGCCCGCGTCTCGAGGCGGCCGACGCTGGCGGGCTCGACCGGATGCGTGACCGACTGGCGCACCGCCACCGGCGTGTAGGAATCGCTGCCCACGTGCACGTCGTGCGTGCGCAGGTCCAGGCGCGGGGCCGACGGTGGGCCATGGCCGTCGGCCACCAGCACCTGGTGCTGCACGGTGACGTCGTGCCGGATCGGCTCGGCCTGCACCGTCTGGCGCGCCACGACCTTCGTCTGCGTGAGCGTGCTGCGGCGATCGTCGCTGCTTTCGCGCCAGGTGTTGCCGGCGTTGTCCTCGCGCTCGTCGTCGCGCGTCGGCGTCTGCGGCTCGCCCGCGCCCACGCTGCCGACCTTGGTGGCCACGTGCGCCGTGAGCTGCGCGTACTCGGCGTGCAGCGTCTGGCGGTCGGTGTCGCTGAGCGTGCCGGCGGCCGACTGCAGCGCGATGCTGCGCATCATCTCGAGCGCGGCGGGCACGCTGCCCATGGCCCCCGCGACGGCGATGGTCGACAGGCTCGTCATCGGATCGGGCACCTCGCTGGCGGCCTCGCGCTCGGCGCGCCGCGTCGCGGCAAGGTCGGCCAGGTGGGCGTCGTTGCGCGTCGCCGCCTGCACCTCCTGCCGGAAGTCGGCGCGCGCGTTCGCCTCGACGGCCGCCGCCTTCGCGGTGGGCGTGCTGTCGTAGGAAAGAGACGTGGCGACGGGCGGAGTGCTGGGCGTCAACATGACGAGGTCCTTCGGCACCCGTTGGGGCGCTCGATGTCTTGTCCACGCCCGCACCGGTGCCTGGCACGGGCGCGTGGATGGGGACGTGAAGAAATGCCGGCGCTTTCTTCGGCTATTCCAACGATGGTCCGGTGGGCGTTGGTGCTAGGGAAAGACGGCGCTTGGACGGGTATTCGGCGGGGTCGGGGCGAACTTGAGGATTTTTTTCGAGTTTTTTTGCCCGGCCGGCCGGCCGGATACGGCGCGGCGCTGGCGGCGGCGTGGCCGCGGATGCGCCGTCATCGCCTGCAAGAATGCATATGGCATTTCCTTCGTTGGCCCGGCGCGCCGCCGGCCCTACGCTGGCAGCCATGAACTCGCTCCACACGCTCCACGACCGTCGCGCGCCCGGCGCGGGTCATCCGCGCCTCGTGATCGTGCCCGGACTGCACGGCAGCGGGGCCGAGCACTGGCAGAGCTGGCTGCACGGCCAGGTGGCCGGGTCGGTGCGCGTCGAGCAGGATGCCTGGAGCACGCCGGACCTGGAGCACTGGAGCGAGCGGGTGGCCGACACCGTCACCGCGCTGGGCGCCGGCCCGCACGTGATCGTCGCGCACAGCTTCGGCTGCCTGGCGACGGTGCGGGCGCTCGCGAAGCGGCCGACGCTGGACATCGCGCAGCTGCTGCTGGTGGCGCCGGCCGAGCCGGACCGGTTCGACGTCGCGGGCGCACTCCCGCAGGCGCGCCTGGACGCGCGCAGCTGCGTGGTCGCGAGCGACGACGACCCGTGGATGTCCGCCACCCAGGCCCACGCGTGGGCGCTGCGCTGGGGCAGCGACTGGATCAACCTGGGCAACGCCGGCCACATCAACGTCGACTCCGGCTACGGCCCGTTCCCGCTGGCGCGCGAGTGGGCCACCGACGCGCTGGGCCGGTTGGACGCGCGGCCCTGGCGCCGAGCCGCCTGAAACCGATCAGCCATCCAGCCGTCGTGCTGCGCGAAGCGAGCGAAGCGAAGCCGTCCTGCGAACGGAAATGAAGCCGCCATCCCGCGACTGCGCCCAGGACGATGCCTGGGCGTGGAGCGACGGCCCATGGCCCTCGGCCCCGCCGTCCGCCCGGCAGGCGCCTGGCGAGGGCCAGGCATCATGCCGGAATGCGCGTCCTGGCCCGCCTCACCGAAGAGCTCGAATCGCGGCCGGACGACGCCGATCGCGTGGAGGCGCTCGCGCGCTGGCTGCGCGTGGCCGGGCCGGACGCGGGCGCGCTCGGGCTCGCGTGGCTGGTCTCCGCCGGCGCGGCCCGGACGGCGCGGCCGCCGCGCGTGACCCAGGCCGCGCTGCTCGAGGCCGCGCGCGCGCTCGCCGCCGGACACGGCACCGCGCCCTGGCTGTTCGACGCCGGCGTCGCCGCGGCCGACGAACTGGCCGAGGCGATCGCGCTGCTGCTGCCGTGGCCGGACGCCACCGCCGCGGCGCGCGCCTCGCTGGCCGACTGGCTGGCCGACTGGGCCGCTGCCGCCGCGCAGCCGGCCGCCTCGCGCCCGCAGGCGGTCGCGCGCGCGATCGCCCGCGTCGACGACGCCCTGGCGCGCCGCTGGGCCGTGCGCGCCGCCTGCGGGCTCGCGCGGCCGGTGGTCGACGACTGGCAGTGGCAGCGCGCCTGGGCCCAGGCGTTCGGCCTGGACGCCCAGGCGGTCGCCTGGTGGTGGCACGAGCATCGCGAGCCGCTGCGCGGCGTCGCGCCGACCGGTTTCCTGCCGTTCCCGCACGACGCCGGACCGCTGGCCGACGCCCCCGCGCCCTTGCATGACGCGCTCCTGGCCGCCTGGCGTCGCGGCGAGTGGCATGCGCAAGCGCGCTGGCCGGGCGTGCGGGTGCACGTCGTGCGGCGCGGCGAGCGCGTCGCGGTCTGGCAGCGCGGCGGCCCGCTGCTGAACGCGCGGCTTCCCGCCGGCTGGCTCGTGCCGGCGTCCTGGCCCGAGCGGGGCGTCGTCGAGGCGCTGCTGCTGGCCTGGCACGCGGGCCGCGTCGCGCCGCCGGACCAGGCCTGGGCCGCACGCCCCCGTGCATCGGCGGGCGGCCCGACGCTGCACCTGGCGCTGGCCGACTGGCACGGCGAGCCGGCGTCGGCCGTCGAGCGTCGCGCCCAGCTGCGCGCGCGCTGGCCGGAAGTCGACCCGGCGGAGGCGGCGTCGTTGCCGCCGATCTTCACGCTCCCGACGTTGGCGCCGTCCGGGCAGACGCTGCAGGCGCATGCCGACGCGGCCCGCGCGCGGGGCGGGAGCGGCCTCGTGCTGCGCGACGCGTCGTCGCACGCCGCCTGGACGGTGCGTGCGGGCCTGCGTCGCGTCCGCGCGGTGCTCCAGTACGTGCCGTCGGAGCTGCTGGTGGCCGACGCCGCGGCCGCGCACGGGCTGGCGGGCGCGGGCTGCGGCTTCGCCCTCTGGAGCCGCGTCCCACGGTCCGAGGCCGAGCAGCATGCGGCGATGGCGCTCTCGCTTTCCGGCCAGTTCCTGCCGGCGCCCGTCGACGCGCCCGGCGCCCAGGGCCTGCGGCTGCTGCCGCTGGCGCGCCTGCCCATCGAGCTGCCCGAGGCCGAGCTGCTGGCGCTGCACGGCTGGCTGCGCGAGCATGCGGGGCAGCGCTTCGGCGGCGTCCAGGCAGTGGCGCCGGTGCAGGTGTTCGAGATCGCCTTCGCGCAGGCGCGGCCCAGCCGGCGGCACCGCATCGGCGCCACGCTCGCCGGCGCGCGGGTGCTGCGCTGGCTGCGCGACGCACCGCCGGGAGGCGCCCAACTGGCCGCCGACCTCTCCGGCGACTAAAGTGATCTCCGCCTCCACCGCCGGGAGTTCCGTGTGCCGACTGAGATCAACCGCGCCGTCATCGACGCCCTCGAATCGGGCCTGCTGTGGTTCGATGCCGATCGCCGCATCGTCGACGCGAATCGGGCGGCGCGCGAGGTGCTGGGGCTGGACGAGCGCCACTTCGGCGCGCGCGTCGAGGACCTCGGCTGGGGCCAGTCGGACGAGCAGGGGGCGGCGATGCCCGAGCACGCGCGCCCGCTGCGGCGCGCGCTCGATGGCGACGGCGAGACGACCACGGGCGTGGTCGTCGTCGAGACCTCCGAGCGCGGCAAGCGCTGGTTGCGCATCCGCGCCACGCCGGTGGCCTGCGTCGCGCCGGGACGCGGGCGCGGGGCCGTGGTCTCGTTCACCGACTTCACCGACGAGCGCAAGGCCGCGCGCGCGCTGCTGGAAAACGAGCAGCTGTTGCGCATGTTCGGCGACCATTCGGTGGACGTGCTGTGGATCGTCGATCCCGGCGCGCGCAAGCTGCTGTACATGAACTCGGCCTACGAGCGCATCTGGGGCCGGCCGGCCGCACCGCTGTACGAGGACCTGTCGCACTGGATGGACGGCATCCACCCGGACGATCGCCAGCGCGTGGCCGAGGCGACGCGCCAGGCCGATGCATCGGGCATGTACCAGACCGAGTACCGCGTCATCCGCCCCGACGGCCGCCTCGTGTGGATCCGCGGCCGCGGCTTCCCGCTGTTCGGTCCGAACGGCCGCATGCGCTACCTGGCCGGCGTCGCCGAGGACATCACGCTGGCGCGCGCCAACGAGGAGCTGGAGCGCGCGCACCGCGTCGCGCAGGAACGCCTGGAGCGCATCGTCGCGACGGCCCCGGGCGCGGTGCATTCGTACTGCCGCGACACGCGGGGCCACGGGCGCTTCGTGTTCGCCAGCCCGGCCATCGGCGACCTGCTTGGCGTCGATGCGGCCACCCTGGTGGCGCGCCGGATCGACCTGCCCGATCTCGTGCATCCGGCGGACCGCCTGCTCGTCGACCAGTCGCTGCGCGAGTCCGCGGAGCTGGGCAGCGCGTGGCTCGCCACCTTCCGCGTGCCGCTGGCGCCCGGCGGCGAGCGCTGGGTCGAGGCGCACTCGATGCCGGTGCGCGAGGACGACGGCAGCGTCGTCTGGCACGGCTTCCTGATCGACATCACCGACCGGCGCCGCGCCGAGCAGGAGATCCGCTCGCTCAACGTCGAGCTGGAGAACCGCGTGGCCGAGCGCACGTCCGAGCTGGAGGCCAAGAACCGCGAGATGGAATCGTTCACCTACTCGGTGTCGCACGACCTGAAGGCGCCGCTGCGCGGCATCGACGGCTACAGCCGGCTGCTGGAATCCGACCACGGCGACCGGCTCGACGACGAGGGCCGCTTGTTCGTCGCGACCATCCGCAAGGCCACGGCGCACATGGGCGAGCTGATCGACGACCTGCTGGCCTACTCGCGCATCGAGCGGGGCCGGCCGCGGCTGGGGCCGCTGGATCCGGGGGCCATCGTGGCCAGCGTCGTCGAGGACGCGGCCGACGCGATCGCCGACGGCGGCATCGCGCTGCGTTCGTGCGTCGACCCCGGCATGACGGTGCTGGGCGAGCGCGACGGCCTCGTCCTCGCCCTGCGCAACCTGCTGGACAACGCCATCAAGTTCACCGCCGGCCGGCCCGAGCGCCGCATCGAGATCGGCGCACGCCGCGCCGCGGGCCATGCGCTGTTCTGGGTGCGTGACAACGGTCCCGGCTTCGACATGCGCTACCACGACCGCATCTTCGAGATCTTCCAGCGCCTGCACCGCGCCGAGGACTACCCGGGCACCGGCGTCGGCCTGGCCATCGTGCGCAAGGCCGTCGAGCGCATGCACGGCACGGTCTGGGCCGAGAGCGCCAAGGGGGCCGGCGCGACGTTCTGGATCCAGTTGCCGGCGCCCGGGACCCCGGCTTGAAGCGGCCTGGCCGCTCGGCCGTGCCTCTGGAAGGGGCGTGTCGAAGGCGGTGTACAAGCGCGGCCGTTTCGCTATGCTGCATGCATGGAAGATCGCCGCCCGATCCTGCTCGTCGAGGACAATCCGATGGATCTCGACCTGACGCAGCGCGCGTTCGCCAAGCGGCGCATCGTCAACGCGCTGGAGGTGGCGCGCGACGGCGAGGAGGCGCTCGAGTGCCTGGCGCGCTGGGAGGCCGGCCACCCGACGCCGGTGGTGATCCTGCTCGATCTGAAGCTGCCGCGCGTCAGCGGCCTCGAGGTGCTGCGCCAGCTCAAGGCGCATCCCGAATACTGCCGCATCCCGGTGGTGGTGCTCACCACCTCGCGCGAGGATGCGGACATCGCCGCGGCGTACGCGCTGGGCGTCAACTCCTACATCGTCAAGCCGGTCGAGTTCGAGAAGTTCATCGACGTGGCGGCGCAGATCGACCTGTACTGGTGCGTGCTCAACCAGCAGTCGATCTGAGGCTCGGAAGACCATCGTGCGAGTCCTGTACGTCGAAGACAACGAACAGGACGCCGACCTGACCTGCCGGCGCCTGGCCCGGCTCGCGCCCGCCGTCGCCGTCGCCACCGTGCACACGCTGGCCGACGCCCGGGCGCGGCTGGCCGAGGCCGAAGCCGCCGGCGCGCTGCCCGACGTGCTGCTGGTCGACGTGCGCCTGCCCGATGGCAACGGGCTTGAGCTGCTGGGCGAGGTGCGCGCGCGCGGCCTGGCAGTGGCCGTCGTCATGCTCACCGGCTCGGGCGACGAGGCGCTGGTGGTGGCCGCGCTGCGTGGCGGGGCGGACGACTACGTGGTCAAGGCCGGCGGCTACATCGACCGGCTGCCCGCCACCTTCGAAGGCGTCGTCGACGCGTTCCGCGCCGCGACGGCGCAGCGCGCATCGACGATCCGCGTGCTGTACGCCGAGCCGAGCGCCGACGACGTCGACCTGCTGCAGCGCCATCTCGCGCGCTACGCGCCGCACCTGCAGGTGCAGGCCGTGGGCAGCGCGCAGGAGGCGTTCGCGCGACTGCCGCCCGCCGTCGCGGACGATGCCGCCCCCGACGTGCTGCTGCTCGATTTCAAGCTGCCCGGCATGACCGCGCTGGACGTGGTGCGGGAAGTGCGCCACGAGCGCGGCCTGCGCCTGCCCATCATCGTCATCACCGGCCATGGCGACGAGACGAGTGCCGCGCAGACCCTCAAGCTCGGTGCCACCGACTACCTCGTCAAGCAGGAGGATCTCCTCAACCGCCTGCCGGTGGCCATCGAGAACGCCTGGTACCGCGGGCAGCTGGAGCGCGAGCGCGGCGCCCTGCGCGAGAGCGAGGAGCGCTTCCGCCAGATGGCCGAGTCCATCGGCGACGTGTTCTGGCTCAGCGACCCGCAGCGCAGGCTCGCGCTGTATGTCAGCCCCGCGTTCGAGCGCATCTGGCACATGCCGGTCGGCGAGGTCTACGCCGACTGGCGCGCCTGGCTGCGCTACGTGCACGAGGACGATCGCGAACCCCTGCGCGCCCGCATGGAAAGCCTGGCCCGGGACGACGAGGTGCAGCTCGAGTACCGCGTCTGCCCGCCGGGCCGCGAGACGCGGCACGTCGTGATGCGCGTGTACGTCGTGCGCGATGGCCAGGGACGCGACGTGCGCCGCGCCGGCGTCGTGCAGGACGTGACCGAGCGCAAGGCCCAGGAGGCGCGCATCGAGCACCTCGCGTACCACGACGGGCTGACCGGCCTGCCCAACCGCACGATGCTGATGGACCGGCTGGGCCAGGCGCTCGCGCAGGCGCAGCGGCTGAACCAACAGGTGGCCGTGCTGTTCCTCGACCTCGACCGCTTCAAGCCGATCAACGACTCGCTGGGCCACCTGGTCGGCGACCAGCTGCTGCGCGAGATCGCGCGCCGCCTGCGCGCGGCGCTGCGCGAGAACGACACCGTCGCCCGGGTCGGGGGCGACGAGTTCCAGGTGGTCGTGTGCAACGTCGCCGGCGCCACGGGCGCCGCGCGCATCGCCGAGAAGCTGATGCGCGCGCTCGGCGAGCCATTCACGCTGGAGGGCCAGGAGCTGTACGTCACCGCCAGCCTCGGCGTCAGCCTGTTCCCGCGCGACGGCGCCAGCGGCGAGCTGCTGCTGAAGTTCGCCGACATCGCGCTGTACGAGGCCAAGGGCGAGGGACGCAACGCCTACCGCTTCTTCAGCCCCGAGATGAATGCGCAGGCGCACGGCCGGCTGCGCCTGGAGAACGACCTGCGCCGCGCCGTCGAACGCAATGAGCTGGAGCTGCACTACCAGCCGCAGCTCGATCTGGCGATCGGCGAGGTCTGCGCGGTGGAGGCGCTGGTGCGCTGGCGCCATCCGGAGCGCGGCCTCGTCCTGCCGAACCAGTTCATCCCGATGGCCGAGGAGACGGGCCTGGTGCTGGGCATCGGCGAATGGGTGCTGGGCGAGGCCTGCCACCAGGTGGCGCGATGGCAGCGCGAGGGCCTGGTGAGCGGCAGCTCGCCGCTGCGCGTGGCCGTCAACATCTCGGCGCGCCAGCTGCAGCGGCCCGGCCTCGACGGCGCCGTGCGGCGCGCGCTGGCGGACAGCGGCCTGCCCGCGGCGTGCCTGGAACTCGAGATCACCGAGAGCAGCGTCATGCTGGACCCGCAGCATGCGCAGAGCGTGCTGCAGTCGCTGCGCGAGCTCGGCGTGCAGCTGTCGATCGACGACTTCGGCACCGGCTATTCCAGCCTCGCCTACCTGAAGCGGCTGCCGCTGGATCGGCTCAAGATCGACCGCTCGTTCATCGGCGGCATCCCGACCGACTCCGACGACGCCGCCATCGTCGAGACCATCATCGTGATGACGCACAAGCTGGGCCTGCGCGTGATCGCCGAGGGCGTCGAGACGCTGGAGCAACGGCTGCAGCTGGTGCGCCAGGGTTGCGACGAGATGCAGGGCTTCCTGCTCGCGCACCCGGTGCCGGCGAGCGAGCTGCCGGCGCTGCTGGAGCGGCTGAAGACGGCCGCGGCCGGCGCGGCCCTGGGCACGGCGTCCGGCTAGTTCCGCGGCGCGGCGCGGCGTCGGGCGGCCTGCGCGGCCGCTATTCGTGGTCGATGTCGAAGACCAGGTTCACCGCCGCGGTGTGCGACATCGGCGTGGGCTTGAAGCGCCACTGCCTGACCGCGTCGATGGCCGCGCTGTCCAGGTGCGCGTTCGAGCTCTGGACCACGACGGCGTCCGTCACCGTTCCCTCCGGATCGACCTCGAAACGTACTTCGACGTTGCCCTTGTGGACGCGCTTGACGATGGCGAGGGGGAACTCCGGCTGCACCAGCTTGACCTGGCTCAGCCCCGGGTCCGGCTCGGGCGGCGACGCGGCTTCCGGCGCCGCGCCGTCCGCGACGCCGGAGGCGACGTCGTCGGCGTGGTTGCTGCTGAGCGCGGAGGTGTCGGAGGCGCTGGCGATGGGCGGCTGCGAGAGCGTGGGCGCCTGGGCCAGCGCGAGCCGCGCCGGTGCGGGGTTCGTGGCGTTCGCCGGCGAGTCCGTGGCCGCGGCGACCTTGAGCTTGTCGTGCGCCTCGGCGACGGGCCGGGCCGCAGGCGCTGTCGCGACCACCGGCCTGGGCGGGGGCACGGGCGCGGGCACGGCCTTGGCCGGCGCCGGCTTGGTCGCCAGCACGCGGATCCAGTACATGGTGCGGTCGGCTTCCTTCTGCGCGCGTTCGGCCGCGGACGCAGCCGCCGCCGACAGCGCGACTTGCGCGTCCGCCGGCGCGCCCGCCAGGGCGCAGGCCAGCAACAGGGCGCCCCTCAGCGCGAATCCGGGTCGGGTCATGGCAATCCTGCTCGTTTGACTTCCCCGGGCGCCGTCGTCTCGTGCGGCACCCGACACGCCTGCCGACAGCGTCGTACAGGCGTGCCGCAGTGTAGCGACGCAGGGCGCCGCGAAGGCGGCCTTCGCCGCTCGCGTCAATGCGCCCGAGCGCACTTCGTCACGCTTTCGCGCGGGCCGCGCGCCGTCCTCGAGGACGTGCCCGCGCCGCTCAGGCCGCCGGGCCGTGCACGACGGGCAGGCCCAGCTGGTTCCACAGCAGCATGCCGCCGCGCAGGTTGGCCACGCGCGTGAAGCCGCCTTGCTTGAGCAGCACGGTGGCCTGGCCCGAGCGCGTGCCGGCATGGCAGACGGTGACGACGGGGCGGTCGCGCGGCAGGTCGGCGAGGTGGTTCTTGAGCTCGTCGAGCGGCAGCAGCCGCGCGGCGGCGATGCGGCCCAGCCGCTCGTCGACCTCGCCGTGCTGGCGCACGTCCAGCAGCATCACGTCGGGCAGGTGCTCGGAGACCCAGTCGGGTTCGATCTCGATCAGGCCGGCGTAGGTCTGGCGCACGGGCGCCCAGTCGGCCAGGCGCGGCACCTGGCCGTCCTCCGGCTGCCCCGAGCGCATGTTGGCCGGCAACGCGACCGCGAGCTGCTTGGGATGCGGCAGGTGCAGGTTCTCCATGAAGCCGACGAAGTCGCGCTCGTCGGCCTGGCCGCCGATGCGCGGGTTGTGCTGGCGCTCCTCGCCGACGCACGACATCGTGCGGCCGCTGTAGTCGTGCGCGGGGAAGACGAGGCAGTCGTCGGGCAGGCTGAAGATCTGCCCGGTGATCGAGCGATACAGCATGCCGGCGTGGCCCTGCTGGAAATCGCAGCGGCCGGCGCCGCGGATCAGCAGGGCGTCGCCCGTGAAGGCCATGCGATGGCGGTCGTCGACGTAGGTCAGGCAGCCGTCGGTATGGCCGGGCGTGGCACGCACCTCGAGGTGGCGCCGGCCGAAGGCGACGCGGTCGCCGTGGTCCAGCCGCAGGTCGGCGCCGCGCAGCTCGTCGCCGTAGCGTGCCGAGATGCCGATGCGGCAACCCGTGGCCTGCTGCATCAGCCAGGCGCCGGTGACGTGGTCGGCGTGGCAGTGGGTATCCAGCGCCGCCACCAGCGTCAGCCCGAGTTCCTCCACCAGCGCGCGGTCGCGCAGGTGCTGCTCGAACACGGCGTCGATCAGCACGGCCTGCCGGGTCTCGGGGCAGGCGAGCAGGTAGGTGTACGTCGACGACGCGGCGTCGAACAGCTGGCGGAAGATCAGGTCGCTGAACATGGGCGTGCCTTCGGCGCGGCCCGCGCACGGGCCGCCTGCTGAGCTCAGGACGGCTGCCTGGTGGTGCGCAGGTAGGGCTTGATCGTCTTGTAGCCCGGGAACTTGACCTCGGCCTCCTCGTTGGAGACCGCGCCCGTGATGATCACGTCGTCGCCGTTCTTCCAGTTCACCGGCGTGGCCACCTTGTGCCTGGCGGTCAGCTGCATCGACTCCAGCACGCGCAGGATCTCGTCGAAGTTGCGGCCCGTGGTCATCGGGTAGGTCAGCATCAGCTTGATCTTCTTGTCCGGGCCGATGATGAACACCGAGCGCACGGTGGCATTGGTGGCCGCGGTGCGGCCGTCCGAGCCGCCGGCCTCGTCGGCCGGCAGCATGTTGTAGAGCTTGGCGACCGCGAGGTCGGTGTCGCCGATCATCGGGTACGTGACCTTCGCGCCCTGCGTCTCCTCGATGTCCGAGACCCAGCCGGCGTGGCTTTCCACCGGGTCGACCGACAGGCCGATGATCTTGGTGTTGCGCTTGGTGAACTCGGGCTCGATCTTGGCCATGTAGCCCAGCTCGGTGGTGCACACCGGCGTGAAGTCCTTGGGATGCGAGAACAGGACGGCCCAGCTGTCGCCGATCCAGTCGTGGAAATTGATGGCGCCCTGGGTGGTCTTGGCGGTGAAGTTGGGGGCGGTGTCGTTGATGCGAAGGGACATGTCAGGCTCCGGCTAGGGGTGGGAAACGGGTGGAGTGTCGCGCAGTGGCGCGACCCGTTCCACGATGAAGGTTACAGCAGCCGACCGGTGAAATCCCGCATGACCATCCGCGCGGCGTACGCGGCCGGACTCCGGTCCACCGAGGTCCGCCGAGGTCCGGGCCGCACGGCGCGGCCCGGACGGGCTCAGCGCTGCACGCCCCGGGCCGGCGCGGCGGCGGCCTGGCGGGCCAGCGTCTTCACGGCGGGCGTGGCGGCGGGCGGCGTCGCCTCGCCCTCGTCGACGTAGAAGTTCACGCGCGGCACGATGAACGGCGTGACCGACCCGCTGGCCACGACGTGGTTGTCCTCGTTCTCGATCACGAAGTGCGCCTTGCCATAGTTGGCGATCGGCACCCAGGTGCGGGTGCGGTACGACACCGCGACATTGAAGGAGCGCGAGATCACCACGTTGGCGCCGCTGTCGCCCCAGGTGGCCGGCATCAGGCTGTCGAACGAGCCGTCGCGCGCCTTCTGCTCGAAGCGGCCCGTGAAGTCGGGGTACAGGTGGAACAGGGCGAAGGTGTCCGACTGCAGGAACAGGCCCGAATCCCAGACGCGCGATTGCGCGGCGTGGCCGCCGAAGCCGGCGCGGGCGTTGGGCTGCACCATCATCGTCTGGAAGATCGTGGCCGGCGCGCCGTCGTGCCAGGCGGCGCCCAGCCACTGCTCGGCGTGCGTCTTCGGGTCGACCGACAGGCGCGTGTACGCGCGCTGGAAGCTGCCGAAGTCGAGCACGAACCAGCCGTCGACGATGTCGCGCGGCACCGAGGCGCCCGAGTCGGCGAACGTCAGCGCGTGGTGTCCGAACGTGACGATGCGCGCCACCAGCTGCGTCGAATCGGCCACGCCGGCCGGGTCGGTGTCGCTCATGCCGGCCAGTGTGGCGCCGTGGCGCAGGTCCTCGGTGCCGGGGCGGCGGGCCATGTCGAGGTAGCTGGTGGTCGTGCCGGCGTCGTCGACGGAGCCGTACGGCGTCACCAGGCCCGGCGTGCAGCCGCCCTGGTCGGTGGTGCTGCCGATCTCGACCAGCTGCGCGCTGCCCTCGTGCAGGCCGCCGCTGACGTGGCGCACGGCGACCTGGCGCAGGTCCACGGTCTGCGTCATCGGCAGGCCGTTGCAATCGAAGGTGTCCTGCGTCGTCTCGATGGGCGTGGCCAGCGTCAGCACGCGCAGCGTGCCGTCGTCGGTCCAGCTGCCGTCGCCGTTGCCGACGTGGTCGACGAGGTGGGCCGTGTGCGCGCCGGCATTCCAGTCGATCATCCAGGCGACGTTCAAGGACGGATCGCCGACGTAGCCGACGGTCTGGTTGCCGTGCGGGGCGGCGTGCGCCGATGCGGCGCAGGCGAGCGCCGCGCAGGCGAGCGCGAGATTCTTGCGTTTCATGTTCTTTCTCCCTGGCCGCATTCGCCGGCGAGTTGCGGGCGCCATGCGGCGTCCGATTCTCGGGGCTGCGTGCGCGGGGGGCGCTCAGGGAACGCCCGCATCCGGGCCGGCTTTCCTGCGGCGGCACGGAGGAGACGATGGGGCGTCGACGGGAAATCGGCCGCATCCCGCGGCCTGCCCGATGACATCATTGTAGGGGGGCGCCGTCACGGGCATGTGTCGTGGTGCGGATTGCCGACACGCCGTGCAGATGTCGCCGCGGCCGGCCCTGGCTTGCCCAGAATGCGGCGCTCGCGCGGCCCGTCGCGCCGCGCTGGAGCACCGATGGACGCCGATTGCCGATCCTGCGAACAGATCCTCGCCCGCGCGCTCGCCGACGCGGGCGGCCCCGCCTGGGCGCGCGCGAGCGGCCTGCATCTGGCCGGCCGCGTGACGGCCGGCGGGCTGTCCGGGCCCACCGAGCAGTGGATCGACCTCGTCGGCGCACGCCACGCGATGCGGCTCGAGCTGGGCCCGGCCGCGATGGCCGCCGGCTTCGACGGCCACGTGGCCTGGCAGCGCGGCGCCAACGGCGAGGTCGTCGTGCAGGACGCCGAAGCCGCGCGGCGCGCGGCCGCCACCGACGCCTGGATCCACGCGCGCGGCTGGTGGTTCGCCGAACGCCATCCGGCGGCGTTCGAGGCGCTTGGCCGGCGCGAGGCCGACGGCCGGGCGTTCGACGTCGTGGGCTGCACGCCCGTGGGCGGGCAGCGGGTGGCGCTGTGGTTCGACGCGGTCACGCACCGCCTGGACCGCCTGGTGCAGGAGCAGCTGGGACGCCCGGCGACGCGACGCTTCGACCACTGGCGGGAGGTCGACGGCTTGTGGCTGCCGTTTCGCGTACGCAGCGGCAACGGCGATCCGCGCTTCGACCGCGTCACCGAATCGGAGTCGGTGCAGGTCGACGCGACGCCGCCGCCCGGGACGTTCGAGGTTCCGGTCCAGGCGTTCACCGACGTCGCGTTCGCCGGCGGCGCCTCGAGCGCGAGCATCCCGGTGGAGATCGCCAACCACCACGTGTTCGTGCCGGTGACGCTGGACGGCCACGCCCTGCGCTTCATGCTCGACACCGGCGGCGTCAACCTCGTCGCCGAGGCCACGGCACGGCGCATCGGCCTGGCCAGCGTCGGCGCGATGGAGGCCCGCGGGCCGGGCGAGCGCTCGGTGAGCAGCGGTTTCGCGCGCGTCGGGCGCCTGGACCTCGGCGGCGCCGTCGCGCTCGAGCGCCAGCTGCTGCGCGTGATCGACATGCCCGGCTTCGACGCGGTCGAGGGCCTGCGCGTGGACGGCGTGCTGGGCGTCGAGCTGTTCAAGCGCCTGGTCGTGCAGATCGACTACGCCGGCGCCCGGCTGACGCTGGCCGACCCCGCCGCCTTCGAGAAACCGCCCTCGGCGCACTCGCTGCCGCTGAGCTTCTTCGGCCACTTTCCCGGCGTCGTCGCCTCGCTCGACGGCATCGAGGGCCAGTTCTGGCTGGATACCGGCAACCGCGGCGGCCTCGTGCTGCATCGGCCCTTCGTCGAGGCGCACGGCCTCGACCGCCGTTACAGGACGAGCGCCGAAACCACCATCGGCTGGGGGATCGGCGGCCGCGCGCAAGGGCGCCTGGCGCGCGGCGGACGGCTGGCGCTCGGCGCGCTCGGTGTCGACGCCCCGGTGCTGCGCCTGCCGCTGGGCCACGATGGGCCGCTGGCGATGCGCGACGTCGCCGGCAACATCGGCGGCGAGATCCTGGGCCGCTTCGTCGTCGCGTTCGACTACGCGCGACGCGTCGTGCACCTGGCGCCGGCTCCGGGCGCGGACCGGCCGTTCGCGGCGGATCGCTCGGGGCTGTGGATCAATGCCCACCCGCGTGGCGCCGTGGTGGCCGGGCTGATGGCCGGCGGGCCGGCGGACGAGGCCGGCTTGCGCGTCGACGACGTCATCGAGGCCGTCGACGGGCGTGCGGTGGAAGGCCTCGGCCTGGCGGCGCTGCGCGGGCGCCTGGCCGAGGCGGGTGGCCGCATCGCTGTCGAGGTGCGGCGCGGCAGCGGGACGCTGCGCGTCGCGCTGCGGCTGCGCGACCTGGTGTGACGGACGCGACGCCCGTTCAGCGCACCGTGTAGCCGCGGCCGTCCATGCAGGCGAAGGTGGCGCGCTGGAAGACGCTGGCGTCGTTCATCGCGTTGGGCTGCGTGGTGGCCCAGCGGTTGCAGTCCTGGCGGTCGGCTTCGATCTGCGCGGCGCTCTGGCCGTTGCGCGGATAGAAGATCGGGTCGGCCGTGCGCGGCGCCGGCGCGGGCGGGTTCACGTAGACCGGGGCCGGCGCCGTGTAGACCGGAGCGGGGTTGACGACCACGTAGTCGGGGCTGTCGTAGTAGTACGCCGGCGCCGTGGCCAGGCCGATGCCCACGCCGACGCCGATCGGCCACAGCGGATCCCACCAGCCCCAGCCCCAGCCGGAGCGGTAGCTCCAGCGGGCGCCGGAATGCCAGCCGCCGTAGTAGCCGCCGTGATAGCCGCCGCCGCCATGCCAGCCCCCGTGGTAGCCACCGCCGCCATGGTAGCTGCCGCCGCCATGCCAGCCGCCGCCGTGCGGGTCGGCCTGGGCGGCGCCGCAGGCGAGCGCCAGCGCACCGGCGGCGACGGCCAGCGTGCGGCGGAGGGTGGAGGAACGGGGGGCGGTCATGGCGGGTCTCCTTCGGGAAAGC
The DNA here is from genome assembly GCA_019510465.1 of Burkholderiales bacterium. Taxonomy (GTDB): domain Bacteria; phylum Pseudomonadota; class Gammaproteobacteria; order Burkholderiales; family Burkholderiaceae_C; genus Scleromatobacter. The sequence continues at coordinate 25,733 of JAEKKH010000158.1, read as the reverse complement.
GCAGTGCGCACACAAAGATTCTCTGCCTTTAACGGCAGGGCACCAGCGTGGGAGGACGGCCTTTACATGCCAGACACCGAGCGGGCGTCGCGGCGTCGTGGCCCGGATCGACGGATCGGACGATCGGTCGACGGCGCGCCGAAGCGGCCGCTTGGGCGCCGCTTGCCGCCGGAAGGGGCCGGGATCGCCTCAGTTGCCGTCCTGCCGCGGCGTCGGGCGTCCCTGCGAGCGGCCGTGCCGCCTCACTCGCCCCAGAGTTCGGCCATCGCCTGCGCGAAGCCCGCCGCGATGCGCTCGACCCGCGCGTGGTGATGCTGGCGCAGCGCCCAGCGTCCGCCGACCATCACGTCGCGCCAGGGCCGGCCGGGGCTGGAGAAGACGAGCGCGTCGAGCCAGCGGTCGCGCGGCAGCCCGAGCAGGCTGGCGTCGTCGGGGTCGACCACCAGCAGGTCGGCGCGCGCGCCCGGCACGAGGCCCCACGTCGCGTGGCCGGCCGCGTGCCCGCCGCCGGCGCGGGCGCGCTCGAACAGGCTGGCGGCGGTGTCGGGCCGCGGCGGGGTCGGGCGGCCGTGCGCCGCGTCGACGGCGCCGCGCGGCTGCGCGCAGACGTTGCGGCGTTCGCGCTTCAGGCGCTGGCCGTATTCCATCCAGCGCAGTTCCTCGCGCCAGCTGCGCGTGACGTTGCTGTCCGAGCCGATGGCCAGTTCGACGTCCGCCGCCAGCCACGCCGGCACGTCGGTGAAGCCGTCGCCGAGGTTGCCCTCGGTGCTCGGGCAGATGACGACGCCCGCGCCGCTGGCGGCGGTGGCGGTGATCTCGCCGGCGTCCACGTGCGTGGCATGCACGAGCTGCCAGCGCGCGTCCAGCCAGCCCTGCGAGGCGAGCCAGGCGACGGGCGTCTGCCCGGTGGCGGCGACGCAGTCGCGCAGCTCGGCCCGCTGCTCGGCGACGTGCACGTGGATCGGGCCGTCGAACTCGTGCGCGAGGCGGCGCAGTTCGGCGATGGACCCGGCCGCGGCGGCGCGCACCGAATGGATCGCGAGGCCGGCGTTCAGCGGCACCAGCGATGCACGCGCGGCCGCCGCCACGCGCCGCTCGAACTCGCGGCTGCGCTGCCAGACGTCGGCCGCGCCGGCGTGGAAGCGGCGTTGGTCGGGGCGCAGCGCAGGCGCCGTGAAGCCGGCGCGCTCGTACAGCACGGGCAGCAGCGTCAGGCCGATGCCCGCGTCGGCGGCCGCGTCGGCCAGCGCCATGGACAGCGCCAGCGGATCGGCATAGGGCGTGCCATCGGCCTGATGCTGCAGGTAGTGGAACTCGCAGACCTGCGTGTAGCCGCCGCGCAGCAGCTCGACGTACAGGTGCGCCGCGATCGCACGCAGGCTCTCGGGCGTGACGGCGTTGGCGACCTTGTACATGCGGTCGCGCCAGCTCCAGAAGTCGTCGTCGTCGCCCTCGCGGCGCTCGGCCAGGCCCGCGAAGGCGCGCTGGAACGCGTGGCTGTGGGCGTCGACCAGGCCCGGCAGCACCGGGCCGGCCAGGCGCTCGGCGCCGTCGGGCGCGGGCGCGCCGGCCTCGATGCGCGACCAGTGTCCGCGCGCGTCGATCTCCAGCACGACGGACTGGCGCCAGCGGCCGTCCATCCAGGCGGCCGGCGCCCAGCAGCGCTGGGCTGTCATCGGTGCACCCCTGGCGCTTCGCGCCTCCCCGCCGAGCCGGGGCATTCGCCCTTCGGGCGGCCGTGCGGGCTCATTCCAGCGTCCAGTCGCGCATCGTGCGCAGCAATTCGCGCAGCAGCGGCTGCACCCGCGCGGCCTTGTCGGGGCGGTAGGCGTACGGCGGCGTCTCGTCCATGTAGCAGTCCCAGGTCATCTCGAGCTGGATGGCGTGGATGCCGTCGCCGGGCCGGCCGTAGTGGCGCGTGATGTAGCCGCCCTTGAAGCGGCCGTCGACCACGTGCGGGTACTTGTCCTGCGATGCGAGGAGGGCCGCCAGCTGCGCGCGCAGCGACGGCGCGCAGCTGGCGCCGTCGACGGTGCCGAGGTTGAGGGCGGGCAGCCGGCCCTCGAACAGCCACGGCAGCTCGCTCTTGATGCTGTGGCCGTCGAAGAGGACGGCGTGGCCGTGCTCGGCCTTCAGGCGCGCCAGCTCGGTGGCGATCGCGCCGTGGTACGGCTGCCACCATTGCGCGATGCGGCGCCTGACCTCGGCGTCGCCGGGGGCCTGGCCCTCGACGTAGATCGGATCGCCGGTGAAGAAGCGCGTCGGGCACAGCTCGGTGTTGTTGGCACCGGGGTACATCGGCGCGTTGTCGGACGGCCGGTTCAGGTCGATGACGAAGCGCGACGCGCGCGGCTGCAGCACGCTGGCGCCCATCTCGGCGGCAAAGGCATAGAGCCGGTGCAGGTGCCAGTCGGTGTCCTCGACGTCGAGTGCGCGCGGCAGGTAGCGCGGGCGCAGCTCGTCGGGAATCAGCTCGCCGCAGTGCGGCAGGCTCACCAGCAGCGGCGTCGTGCCGGGCTTGAGGTGGAACGAGGGGTGGTCGGCGATCATGGTCACTTTCATCGCGGGGCCGGCGCGCCAGGCGGGGTCAAGGCGCCGGCGACGACGGTGCCGCGGCACGCCGGATGGCCGAACCAGTAGGCGAGCTCGCGCGGGTGCTCGTGCGACCACAGCGCGAAGTCGGCGCGCCGGCCGGCGGCCAGCGTGCCGCGGTCGGCCAGGCCGAGCGCCCGCGCCGCGTTGACGGTGGCGCCGCGCACGGCCTCCTCCGGCGTGAGGCGGAAATCGACGCAGGCCAGGTGGATCATCAGCGGCAGCGACAGCGTGGGCGAGGTGCCGGGGTTGTGGTCGGTGGAGACCGCCAGCGGCACGCCGGCCGCGCGCAGCGCGGCGATCGGCGGCAGCTTCGTCTCGCGCAGGAAATGGAACGCGCCGGGCAGCAGCATCGCCACGCTGCCCGCGTCGCGCATCGCGGCGACGCCGGCGTCGGACAGCCACTCGATGTGATCGCACGACAGCGCCTTGAAGCGTGCCGCCAGCTGCGCGCCGCCGGAGTCGCTCAGCTGCTCGGCGTGCAGCTTGACCGGCAGGCCCAGCGCGCCAGCCGCGGCGAAGACGCGCGCGACCTGCGCCGTGCTGAACGCGATGCGCTCGCAGAAGGCGTCGACGGCGTCCACCAGCCCCAGCGCGTGCCATTGCGGCAGCCACCGGCAGACGGCATCGATGTAGTCGTCGGCGCGACCCTCGAACTCGGGCGGCAGCGCGTGCGCGGCGAGGCTGGTGGTGCGCACCGTGACGCCCGTCTCGCCGAGGCGGCGTGCGACGCGCAGGCACCTGGCCTCGTCCTCGAACGACAGGCCGTAGCCGGACTTGATCTCGACGGTGGTGACGCCGCCGTCGCGCAGCGTGCGCAGTCGCGCCGCGGCGATGGCCAGCAGCTCGTCCTCGCTCGCGGCGCGCGTGGCGGCGACGGTGGAGCGGATGCCGCCGCCGGCCTTCGCGATGTCCTCGTAGCTCGCGCCCTGCAGCCGCAGCTCGAATTCGAGCGCGCGCTGGCCGCCGTAGACGAGGTGGGTGTGGGCGTCGACCAGTCCGGGCGTGACGAGCGCGCCGCCGAGATCGTGCTCCTCGACGCCGCCCTTGCCGAGCGCAGGCAGGTCGGCCTCGGCGCCGATCCACGCGATGCGCGCGCCCTCCGTGACGATCGCGCCGCGTTCGACCAGCCCCCAGCCCGTGGGCTCGGCCAGGGTGGCCAGGCGCGCATGGCGCCACACGCGGCGCGCGGGCGGCGGCGCGGCGGCCACGGCCTGGGCGGGCAGGCCCGGCTCGAAGGACTCCGGCAGGTCGGTCATCGCGCGTGGGGCAGCAGGCGGATCCAGTAGCCGGGCAGGGTGTGTTCCTGCGCGGCGTGCAGCGGCTCGACCGACCACGCATGCGCGGCGTCGAACGGCGACTCGCACCAGGCCAGCGATAGCGCGGGCACCTGCACCGGCAGCGCGCCGGCGCCGTGCAGCGCGAGCGGCTGCAGCGCGAAGAATCCGAAGCCGGGGCTGGTGCCGGGCTCGGCCTCGTCCAGGAAGCTGGCGGTGGTGACCAGCGACTCGGCGCGCGCGTGGCGCACCATCACGTTGAGGTCGCGCGTGGGGCCGCCCAGCAGCGTGCAATCGGGCGCGTCCGCGCCGTCGAAGCGCAGCGGCGCCTCGCCGTGCAGCACGTTGAGCGTGCGCTCGGGAAAGGCCAGCCGCACGCCTTCGCCCTCGAGCACCGCGAACCAGCGCGTGACGCCCGGGAACGGCGAGAACGGGCCGTCGGCGGCGATGTCGGCCACGCTGATGCGCAGTGTCCAGTCGTCGCCGCCGTCCGCGGGCAGGCGCAGCAGCTCGCGCGTGACGCCGCCGCCGTTGTTCCACGGCACCGGCACGGCGCTGGACGCGGGCAGCAGGATCATGGCCGGAACTGGCTTTCGAGCGTGTAGCGCGAGCCCGGGTGCACGAGACGCGCCAGCGTGACGGGCACGCCGCGGCTGACGGTGCCGCGCACGACGATCAGGCACGGGTCGGTGCGCGCGATGCCCAGCAGGCGCGCCTCCTGCGCCGTGGGCAGGGCGGACTCGATGGCCACGTGCGCCTCCCACAGCGGCGCGACGTCCAGCAGGTAGTGCGTGGGCGTCATCTGGGTGAAGTCGACGTCGAGGTAGTCGGGCGCGCAGGCCGGGTTGACGTAGCGGTCCTCGCACTGCAGCGGCACGCCGCGCTCGTGGTGGACGATCAAGGTGTGGAACACGGTGGCGCCGGCCGCCAGGCCCAGGCGTGCCGCCAGCGCGGGGGGCGCCGCTTCGGCGCGCTGCACATGCACGCTCGCATCATGGCGGTGGCCGCGGCGCTGGATCTCTTCCTGGATGTCGTTGATCGTGAGGGTGGACGAGACGCGGTTGAGCTGCGCCGCGAAGGTGCCCACGCCCTGCAGCCGGGTGATCAGGCCGGCGTCCTGCAGCTCGCGCAGCGCGCGGTGCACGGTCATGCGGCTGACGCCGAACTGGGCCACGAGCTCGGCTTCCGACGGCATCTGCGCGCCCGGCGACCAGCGGCCCGCTTCCAGCGCGTCCTTCAGGTATTGCTTGACCCGCGCGTAGGGCGGCTGCGGCGCCGAGCGCTGCATGGCGAGGCCGGCGGGCCCGCCGGCGGCAAGGCTGTCCTGCGAGGCGCGCGGCGCCGGCGCGGTGGAGTGGGCGGACGACGTGCGGAGGCGCGAACGGATGGGCGGCGGCATGGGGCGATCCTACTTGCACAAGGTTGTCTAGACAAGTAGAGTACGACCCGTATCGACGATGCCCTCGCTGTGCGGATTCGCACCGAAAGCAGGGCGCACGCCCGCCCGGCGCGACGGCCATACCCTGTTTGAGGGATGCCGGCACGCAACCTCCCCGGAGAACCTTCGTGAACGACATGACCCAGCTCCCGCCCGCCACGACGTCGCTGCCGCGCCCGGTGCGCGCGCCGCGTGGTACCGATATCACCTGCCGCAACTGGCTGATCGAGGCCGCGTACCGGATGATCCAGAACAACCTCGATCCCGAGGTCGCCGAGAACCCGGACGCGCTGGTCGTCTATGGAGGTATCGGCAAGGCGGCGCGCAACTGGGACTGCTTCGACGCGATCCTGGAATCGCTGCGCAAGCTGAAGGAAGACGAGACGCTGCTGGTCCAGTCGGGCAAGCCGGTCGGCGTGTTCCGCACGCACGCGGATGCGCCGCGCGTGCTGCTGGCCAATTCCAACCTGGTGCCCAAGTGGGCGACCTGGGAGCACTTCAACGAGCTCGACCGCAAGGGCCTGATGATGTACGGCCAGATGACGGCCGGTTCGTGGATCTACATCGGCAGCCAGGGCATCGTGCAGGGCACGTACGAGACCTTCGTCGAGGCCGGCCGACAGCACTTCGGCGGCGACCTGAAGGGCCGCTGGATCCTCACGTCGGGGCTGGGCGGCATGGGCGGCGCGCAGCCGCTGGCCGCCAGCTTCGCGGGCGCCAGCTCGCTGGTCATCGAGTGCCAGCAGAGCCGCATCGATTTCCGCCTGAAGACGCGCTACCTCGACGAGCAGGCGACGTCGATCGACGACGCGCTGGCGCGCATGCAGAGGTACGCCACCGAGGGCCGGGCCGTCTCCGTCGGGCTGCTGGGCAACGCCGCCGACATCATGCCGGAGCTCGCGCGCCGCGCGGCTGCCGGCGGCGTGCGGCCCGACCTCGTCACCGACCAGACCTCGGCGCACGACCTCGTCAACGGCTACCTGCCGGCAGGCTGGAGCGTCGAGCAATGGAAGGCCGCGCAGGCCGACCACGCGCAACACGCGGCGCTGCGCGACGCCGCGGCCCGCAGCGCCGCGCGCCACGTGCAGGCGATGCTGGAGTTCCAGAAGATGGGCATTCCCACCGTGGACTACGGCAACAACATCCGCCAGGTCGCGTTCGACCAGGGCGTTGTCGACGCGTTCGCGTTCCCCGGCTTCGTGCCGGCCTACGTGCGGCCGCTGTTCTGCCAGGGCAAGGGCCCGTTCCGCTGGGTGGCGCTGTCGGGCGATCCCGAGGACATCCGCAAGACCGACGCCAAGATGAAGGCGCTGTTCCCCGAGGACGCGCACCTGCACCGCTGGCTCGACATGGCCGGCGAGCGCATCGCGTTCCAGGGCCTGCCGGCGCGCATCTGCTGGATCGGCCTCGGCGACCGCGACCGCGCGGGCCTCGCGTTCAACGAGATGGTGCGCAGCGGCGAGCTGAAGGCGCCCATCGTCATCGGGCGCGACCACCTCGACTCGGGCTCCGTCGCCTCGCCCAACCGCGAGACGGAAAGCATGATGGACGGCTCGGACGCGGTGTCCGACTGGCCGCTGCTCAACGCGCTGCTGGCCACCGGCGGCGGCGCGACGTGGGTGTCGCTGCACCACGGCGGCGGCGTGGGCATGGGCTACTCGCAGCACTCGGGCATCGTGATCGTCTGCGACGGGACGAAGCAGGCCGACGAGCGCCTGAAGCGCGTGCTGTGGAACGACCCGGCCAGCGGCGTGATGCGCCACGCCGACGCGGGCTACGCCGACGCGCGCGAGGCGGCCAGGCGTCACGGCCTGAACCTGCCGATGATCCGCTGATTCCGCGTTCGCCCACCCGGGGGGGCCGCCCGTTGGGGGTCAGGTCTTGAATGTTGCGCCCGTGGGGGTCAGGTCTTGAATGTTGCGGGGTCAGGTCTTGAATCGTCCACTCAAGACCTGACCCCGCAACATTCAAGACCTGACCCCGCAACCTGACCCCGCAACCCGCAACGGACCCGCAACGATTCGCCTAACGCTGCCTACAGACCCGACACGCCATGATGAAAACGCTCCAACTCAACCCCGGCGCCCTGACGCTGGAAGACCTGCAGGCGCTGCACGGCGGCGGCATCACGCTGGCTCTGAATTCCGCCGCGCACGCGCCGATCGCCGCGAGCGCCGCCGTGGTGCAGAAGGCCGCGGCCGGTGATGCGCCGGTCTACGGCGTCAACACGGGCTTCGGCAAGCTGGCCAACAAGCGCATCAGCCAAGGCGAACTCGAGGCGCTGCAGCGCAACCTGATCCGCTCGCATTCGGTGGGCGTGGGCGCGCCCCTGCAGCCGGCCGTCGTGCGGCTGATGCTGGCGCTCAAGGCCGCCAGCCTCGCGCGCGGCTTCTCCGGCGTGCGCCAGGAGGTGGTCGACTGCATCATCGCCGTGCACAACGCAGGCCTGGTGCCGTACGTGCCGTCGCAGGGCTCGGTGGGCGCGTCGGGTGACCTGGCGCCGCTGTCGCACATGACGCTCGCGCTGATGGGCGAGGGGGAGATGCTGGTCGACGGACAGCGCGTTCCCGCGATGCCCGCGCTGGAGAAGGCCGGCGTCGCGCCGCTCACGCTGCACCGGTGGACGCCGCGCGCGGCAGCGACGGCCCGTTCGACCCGCGCATCCACGCGCTGCGCGGCCAGCCCGGCCAGATCGACGTGGCGCGCTACTACCGCGCGCTGCTGGCCGGCAGCCAGATCCGCCAGTCGCACATGGAGGGCGACGACCGCGTGCAGGACCCGTACTGCCTGCGCTGCCAGCCGCAGGTCGTCGGCGCCTGCCTCGACCAGCTGCGCCACGCCGCGCTGGTGCTCGTTCGCGAAGCGAATGCCGTCACCGACAACCCGCTGGTCTTCGCCGAGGACGGCGTGCTCGTGTCCGGCGGCAACTTCCATGCGGAGCCGGTGGCGCTGGCCGCCGACGCGATGGCCGTCGCGATCGCCGAAGTGGGCGCGATCGCCGAACGCCGCATCGCGATGATGATCGACGCGGGCGTCTCGCGGCTGCCGCCGTTCCTGTCGGCCGACGCCGGCTTGAACTCGGGCTTCATGATCGCGCACGTGACGGCCGCCGCGCTCGCCAGCGAGAACAAGTCGCTGGCGCATCCGGCCAGCGTCGACTCCCTGCCGACCTCGGCCAACCAGGAAGACCACGTGTCGATGGCGACCTTCGCGGCGCGGCGCCTGCAGGCGATGATCTCCAACGTCTCGGTCATCCTGGGCATCGAGTGGCTCGCGTCCGCGCAGGGCATCGAATTCCTGCGGCCGCTGCGCAGCTCGGCGGTGCTGGAGCAGGCGCATGCGCTCCTGCGCGCGGAATGCGGCGCGATGCCGACCGATCGCTACCTGGCGCCGGACATCGAGAAGGCGACGGCGCTCGTCGCGCGCGGGGCGCTGTCGTCGGTGTTCCGCAATCTCGACGGCCTGCCCACGCTCTGGAAGCCGGCCTGAGCGGTTGACGCTGCACTCGTTGCGCATCGCGCGCTGCCGTCGGCCTCGGCGCTGCCGCCGCCTCAGCGCGCACTCTGGATGAAATCCCGCGCGGCCGCGAGCCGGCCCACCCGCCGTCCGTTCCAGTTGCGCATCTCGACATCGCGCAGGGGTGCCAGGAACGCGCCGTCGGCATCGTCCAGCGGCAGCAGCGATTCGATCAGCGCGACGACCGCGACCTCCGCCGCGCGCGCCGTGTTCCCGTCGTCCATCTTCAGCGCGATGCCCAGGCCGAGCTCGGGCAGCGCCGCGCAGTAGACGCCCTCGGCGCCGACCTTGCAGAACACGCGCGGGCCGAAGTGCGCCATCAGGCGCGTGTCGAGGCGGCCCGTGCCCGCCACCATCATGGGCGCGGCCGCCACCGCCTCGCGCAGGCGCGCGGCGGCGCGGGCGCGCTCGGGCGTCAGGCCCGCGCCCGTGCCGAAGCGCGCGAACGCGCGGGCCAGCGCGCGCACGGGGATGCCGAAGGTCGGGATGGAACAGCCGTCGGTGGCGCGCGGCGCATCCGCCAGGCGCACGCCGGTGGCCGATTCGAGCGCGGCGCCGATCTCGCGCATCACCGGGTGATCCGGCTCGACGTAGCCGCGCAGCAGGCCGCGCGCGCGGTCGGCATCGCCGGCCATCAGCGCGCCCAGGCAGGCGAAGCCCGAGTGCTTGCCGGAGCAGTTGTTGTGCAGCGGGCAGGGCGACTGTCCGCTGGCCGCCAGCGCGCGGGCCGCGAGCTCGTTGGACGGCCAGTGCGTGCCGCACTCGAGCACCTCGGCGTCCAGGCCGGCCTTGGCGAGCATGGCCGTCGCGGTGGCCACGTGCTCGGGCTGGCCGCCGTGCGACGCGCAGGCCAGCGCGAGCTCCTCGTTCGACAGGCCGAAGCGATCGGCCGCGCCGGAGGCCACCAGCGGCAGCGCCTGCAGGCCCTTCACGGCGGAGCGCGCGTAGACGGGGCGGTCGATGTCGCCGCCCTGGCGCAGCACGCCGCCGCCCGCGTCGACCACGGCATACGCGCCGCGATGGAAGGATTCGACGATGTCGCCGCGCCAGGCTTCGACGAGGACGGGTTGGGTCATGCGGCACTCCTGAAGGTCGGTCATTGTCCCTTCGGGACGATCGCACCTGCGCAGGAGGGTCGATGTCCGCGCTCAGCGTTCGAGCTGGAAGACCTGCACGATCTGGGCGAGCTGCCGCGCCTGGTCCTTCAGGCTCTCGGCGGCGGCCGCCGATTCCTCGACGAGCGCGGCGTTCTGCTGCGTCATCTGGTCCAGCGCCGACACGCTGGTGTTGACCTGCGAGATGCCCGAGGCCTGCTCGGCGCTGGCGCGGCTGATCTCCTGGATGATGTCGCTGACGCGGTGCACGCCGTCGACGATGCCCTGCATCGTGCCGCCGGCCTCGCTCACCAGCTGGCCGCCGGCCTCGACGCGTTCCACCGAGGCGCCGATCAGCGACTTGATCTCGCGCGCGGCTCCGGCCGAACGCTGCGCCAGCGAGCGCACCTCGCCGGCCACCACGGCGAAGCCGCGGCCCTGCTCGCCGGCACGCGCCGCCTCGACGGCGGCGTTCAGCGCGAGGATGTTGGTCTGGAAGGCGATGCCGTCGATGACGCCGATGATGTCGGTGATCTTGCGCGAGCTGGCGTTGATCTCGTCCATCGTGGTGACCACGCGCGAGACGACGCCGCCGCCGTTGGTGGCGCCCTGTGCCGCCGAGGTGGCGAGCGTGTTGGCTTCCGCGGCCGACTGCGAGGTCTGGCGCACGGTCTGCGTCAACTGCTCCATGGCGGCGGCCGCCTGCTGCAGGCTGGAGGCGGTCTGCTCCGTGCGGCTGGCCAGGCTGTTGTTGCCGACGGCGATCTCGCCCGAGGCCGTGGCGATGCTGTCGGTCGAACGCCGGATCTGCGTGACGGTGTCGCGCAGCGACTCGATCATCGTCGCAAGGCCGGCCATCAGGCTGCCCGGCACGGGACTGCGCAGGCGCACCGACAGGTCGCCGCGCGCGACGTCGTTCATCGCCTCGAGCGCGACGGCCGGCTCGCCGCCGATCTGGCGCAGCACGCTGCGGTAGATCGAGATGCCGATGCCCGCGATGGCCGCGAGCAGCGCGAGCGCGGCGGCCAGGCCCTTGGCGAGCACCGCGGCGACCTCGGCGTCGACGTCGTCCATGTACAGGCCCGAGCCGATGATCCAGTGCCATTGCGGCACGGTGGCGACGTACTGCAGCTTGGGCACCGGCGTGGTCGTGCCGGGGCGCGGGAACTTCATCGGGACGTAGGCGGTACCGTCGGCGCTGTCCCTGGCGCCCTTGACCAGCGCCGCGATGATGTCGATGCCGGTCGGGTCCATGATCTTGCCCATCATGTTCTGGCCGGTCCACTCCGGCTTGAACGGATGCATCACGCCCACGCCGTCGGTGTTCCAGATGAAGAAGTAGTTCGCCTTGCCGTCGGCCCCGCCGAAGCGGGCGCCGCGCAGCGCATCGGCGGCGGCCTTCTGGGCGGCCTCGATCGTCATCTCGCCCTTCTCGGCCTTCTGCTCGTAGGCCGCCGCGATGCTGCGCTGCGACTGCACGGCCATCACGAGGCCGGCCTTGCGGCCTTCGATGACCTGGTCGCGCAGGGTCCATGCGGCACCGGCCGCCAGCAGCACGATGCCGAGGATGGCCACGCCCGCGAGCAGGGCGATCTTGTTCTTGAACGTGAAGGAGGAGGTGGGGGCAGCAGAGGACATCGGCGCTTTCTCGTAGGAGGCACGGGCCGGGGCGGCCCGTTGCATCCGCCGGAAGAAGGGCGAACGCACCGTCACACTCTAGGCTGCGGGCGCACCACCCGAATTCCCGAAAAGCCGGGAGATTTCCCGACAGACGCCGCTCAAGTCTCCGGACAGGCGTTCAGGGCATGCCATTGCGGCCATGCAACCGGAAGGGGGCGCGCTCGGCGAGCCGGTCGTAGTAGGCGCGCACCCGCGGCAGCTCGGGCCGCTCCATCGGCGTCTCGTACCAGCGGTTCACGGACAGGCCGATCACGATGTCGGCCAGCGTGAACGCCGGCCCGGCGACGAAGGCACCGGTGCGCGCGAGCTGGTCGTCCACGATGGCCACGTGGCGGTTCCACGAGGCGGCGCTGGCGGCCACGGCGGCGGGGTCCTGGTGCGCGGGACTCCGGCGCACGAGGTGCATGTACGCGTAGCGCCAGGCGTTGTTGAAGTCGCCGCCCTGCCAGTCCATCCACTGCTCGACGCGGGCGCGCGCCAGCGGCTCGCGCGGCAGCAGGTCCTCGCGCCCCGCCTTGCCGGCGAGGTAGCGGCAGATCGTGTTGGACTCCCACAGCACGGCGTCGCCGTCGATGATCACCGGCACCATCGCGTTCGGGTTCAGCGCGTGGAACTCCGGCACGTTCGTGTCGCGATATCCGGCGCCCCAGGGCTCCAGCGCGTGCGGGAGCGCGAGCTCCTCGCACAGCCACAGCACCTTGCGCACGTTGATCGACGTTGGCTTGCCCAGGATCCTCAGCATCGTTGCTCCAATTCATCTAGATGACCGCGACCTAGAATCGGGCCATGCCCGCCTCCGCTCTCGCGATGGTCATCGTCGCCGCCTTGCTGCACGCATTCTGGAACATCGTCGCGAAGAAGACCGGGGGCAACAGGCATTTCGTCCTGATGGGCAGCCTGCTGCTGGCGCTGATCTGGGCGCCCGCGGGCCTGTGGCTGGGCTGGAGCGCGGTGCCGCATTGGGGCTGGAAGGCGTGGGCGTTCGTCAGCGGCAGCGGCTTCCTGCACCTGGCGTACTTCAAGGTGCTGCTCAAGGGCTACCGCGTGTCCGACCTCACCGTCGTCTATCCCGTCGCGCGCGGTACCGGCCCGTTGATCAGCTCGCTGCTCGCGGTGGCGGTGCTGGGCGAGACGCTGACCGTGCACGGCGCCCTCGGCGTCCTGGGCGTGTGCGCGGGCGTGTTCATCATCGCGGGCGGGCCGTCGATGCTGCGCGCCTCGCACGATCCGGTGCAGAGGGCACGGATGCACGCGGGCCTGCTGTGGGGCGGGGCCACGGGCGTGCTGATCGCCGGCTACACCGTGCTCGATGGCTATTCGGTCAAGGTGCTGCTGCTGAGCCCGGTCCTGCTCGACTACTTCGGCAACCTGGTGCGCCTGCCATTCATGCTGCCCACGCTGCTGCGCGACCCGCCCGGCTTCGTCGATGCCTGGCGGCGCTACAAGTGGCACGCCGTGGTGCTGGGCGCCGTGAGCCCGCTGGCCTACGTCCTGGTGCTGTACGCGGTGCGCGTGGCGCCGCTGTCGCACGTGGCGCCGGCGCGCGAGATCTCGATGCTGTTCGCCGCGCTGGTCGGCGGCAGGATGCTCGGCGAGGGCGACCGCGGGCAGCGCGTGCTGGGCGCGCTGCTCATGGCCGGCGGGGTGGTCCTGCTAGCCGTGTGACCTGGGCGCGAGCCGCGGCAGCGTCATCGTGACGGTCGTCCCGTCGCCTTCCGGCGAGGCGATCTCGATGCGGCCGCCCAGGATCGCGTTGACCATGTTGCGCGCGATCGTCAGCCCCAGGCCGCTGCCGCCCTGGGCCAGGCGCGTGGTGAAGAAGGGCGCGAACACCTGCGGCAGGGCGGCGGGCGGGATGCCGGCGCCGTCATCGTGGACGGTGATGCGCACCGCGTCATGGCCCGAGGGCCAGACGCGCACGAAGATCGTGCCCTCGCCGGCAGTGCGCGCGAAGCCGTGCACGATGGCGTTCTCGATGAGCTGGTTGAGCACCTGGCCGATCGCGCCCGGGTAGCTGTCCAGCAGCAGCCCGGCCTCGCCGGTGACGATGATCTCGACGGGGTCGTGGCGGTGCGCCAGGCGCGTGAGCTCCACCATTTCGCGCACGGTGGCCAGCAGGTCGAAGCCGCGGCGGTGGTCGGTGGTCTGGTCGACGGCGATCTGCTGGAACACCTCGATGACATGCCGCGCCTGCGCGAGCGACAGGCCCAGCTGCTTGTGGCTCTCGTCGAGCGCGCCGACGTACGTCGCGACCTGGCTGCGGCGACGGTCGTCGGCGGGCGCGTCGCCGGTCGCCGCGAGCAGCCGGCCCAGCGCCTCCACCTGCGCCGGCAGCGTGATCGACACCATGTCGGCATTGGACAGCGACGCCGAGATCTCGGCCGCCACGCCCTGCACCAGCGAGCCCAGGCCCGCGAGCTTCTCGGCGCGCACCAGCTCGTGCTGCGCCATCGACAGCTGCTGCAGCGCCGTCGACAGCTCGGCGTTGCGCAGCTCCGCCTCGCGCGTGCGCTCGGACACGCGCTGCTCCAGGTGCTGGTTCAGCTCGCTGAGCTGGTTCTCGCGTTCGCGCAGCAGCCGCTGGGCCTCGGCCAGCTGGTCGCGGTCGCGCAGTTGCAGCGTCTGGCGCATCGCGGCCAGCGCGATGACGACCACGGCCGCGGCGTCGCACAGCCAGCGCGCCGACGGCGACAGGTGGGCGATCGAGTCCTGCAGCGTCACGGCGAAGGTCACGCCCACCACCACCACCAGCGGCAGCACGCGCAGCGCGCCCTCGTAGAAGCGGTCGATGCGCTCGCCGGCGGCGGCCAGGGCGCGCCAGCGTGTCACGGCCACGCCGCCCAGCAGCGTGCAGATGGAGAACGCCGCGTTGACGACGCCGCCGTCGGACAACGCGTGCCGCAGCGTCAGCGCATTCCATTCCATCCACAGCCCGCCGTGCGCGGCCAGCATGCCGGTGAGCACCCAGACCGGCCACGCGCGGCCCACGCGCAGCAGCGCGATGAGCATGAGGCCGACGCAGGCGCCGGCCAGCAGCAGCGTCGGGTAGGCGACCATCACGCCGAGCGCCAGCGCGCTCATGTCGCCTCGCTCGGGCAGGTAGACCACCAGCGCCACGGCGACGACGGCGATCGCCAGCGACAGCGTGTCCAGCACGGCCGCCAGCCGCTGCGAATCGCTGACGCGCCCGCGCAGGTAGCCCATCATGCCCAGCGCGCAGCACGGCGCCATCATCATGTAGAACGGATCGGACGGCGCCGGAAACGGCTGCCAGGCCAGGAAGATCTGCAGGTCCCACAGCAGCTGGCCGATGGCGTACGACGTGAAGCCCGCGGCGAACCAGCGCCGCGCGAGGAATTCGGCGCGCTGTCCCTTCTCGCGCGCGTCGCGCACGCCGATCCAGGCAAGCCAGGCGGCGCCGATGTCGGCGATCGTCCAGTGCGCGTTGTCGAACAGGCGCACCCAGGCGCCCTCGAGGCCCAGCCGTGCTCCGGCGATCGCGAGCACGATGGCCAGCAGCGTCAGCAGGCCGGCAGTCTTGAACACGCTGCCGGCGCCCACGGGCAGGCCCAGGCGCGACGGTCGGGCCGTCTCGGCCAGCAACGCCTCGAGCAGCGGCGCGCCCTGGCCGGGATCCTCGTCGTCGAAATCGCGCGCCGTCGCGGCGTGGCGCGAGAACTCGGCGAGGGCGAACGACGAATCGAGGGCGGACGGGATGTCGGAGGGCGGCGCGGACGCGACCATGGCGGCCAGGCGTGGCTCCGGACGGCGGCCGGAGCGGGAGGACTGCGGGGATTCCGAGGCTACCTCAAGCCGCCGCGCCCATCGATCGGTCCGGGCTGGCTTGTGAGCAAAAATGCCGGACATGAACCTGGCCGTGTCCCCTCGTGTCGCTGTGGAGAGCACGCCGCGCGCGCTCGCGGGCGTCGATTTCACCAGCGCGCCGCGGCGCGGCAAGCCCATCGTGTGGGCCCGGGGCGCGTGGCAGCGGCCGGGCCTGCTCAAGCTCGAGTGCTTCGACGAGGACCGGACGCCGGCCGCCTTCGCCGCTTCGCTGCGGCGTCCCGGCCCGTGGCTGGCCGCGTTCGACATGCCGTTCGGCCTGCCGCGCGAGCTGCTGGCGACGCTCGGCTGGCCGGCCGACTGGGCCGGCAGCATGGCGCACTACGCGAGCCTGTCGCGCCCGCAGATCGTCGCGGCGTTCGCGGCGTTCTGCGATGCGCGCCCGACGGGCTCGAAGTTCGCGCACCGCGCGTGCGACGCCCCTGCCGGCAGCAGCACGTCGATGAAATGGGTCAATCCGCCCGTGGCGTTCATGCTGCATGCGGGCGTGCCGGCGCTGCGCGAGGCCGGCGTCGACCTGCCCGGGCTGGCCGCGGGCGATCCGACGCGCGTCGCGCTCGAGGGCTATCCGGGCCTGGTGGCGCGCGCGCTGATCGGCCGCCGCTCGTACAAGAGCGACGCCAGGGCGCAGCAGACGACCGAGCGCCTGATCGCGCGCAAGGATCTCGTCGACGCGCTGGAGCAGGGCCGCTGGCGCGGGCTGCGGCTCAAGTGCACGCACGCGCAGCGCGACGAGCTGGTGGCCGACGCGCAGGGCGACCGGCTCGACGCCGCGCTGTGCCTGCTGCTGGCGGGCTGGGCCGATACCCAGCCCGGGTATGGCCGCCCGGCGGACGCCGACCCGGTCGAGGGCTGGATCGTCGCCGCCGATGGCCACGGCGCGGACGGGCCCGCGCCCGCGCCCCCGCCCGCGAAGGCGCGCCGCGCGACCGCGCGCGGGCGCTGACGCACGCGCGTCATGCCGCCGCCGGTGGCTCGAAGCCGGGCACGGCGTCGCGGCTGGCGGCGCGCCGCGTGGCCTCGGCGCCGCGCGAGACATCGATCGCGGCGTCGATCGCGTCGGTCAGGTCGACCAGGTCGTACGGCTTGACCAGGTAGCGGAAGTAGCCCTGCTCGAGGCCGTCCGATACGGTCCCGGGCATCGCCGCCGCGCTCACCGCGATGATGGGGATGCCCGCGGTGGCGGGATCCTCGCGCAGGATGCGCATCGCCTCGCGGCCGCTCATGACGGGCATGTTGTTGTCCATCAGGATGACGTCGGGACTGTGCGTGCGCGCCATGTCGACGCCGGCCTGGCCGTCCGAGGCGGTCAGCACGAGGCAGTCGGCGCGCAGCGACAGCGCCTCGGTCAGCAGCGCGAGGTTGGCGCGGTTGTCGTCCACGCACAGGATGGTGGCCACGTCCGGCTCGCCGCCCGCGAGCTCGCCGGGCGGGGGCAGGCGCGCCGGCACGCGCGCGAGATCCACCTTCAGCGGCTCGGCACTGCGCAGGTCGATCCAGAACGTGCTGCCGGTGCCGGGCGTGCTGTGCACCCCGATCATGCCGCCCATCAGCTCCACCAGCCGCTTGGTCAGCGCGAGGCCGATGCCGCTGCCCTCGATGCCGCTCTTGTCGCGGCCGAGGCGGTTGAACGGCTGGAACAGGCCGCGCAGCTGCTCCGGAGTGAGGCCGACGCCGGTGTCCTGCACCGCGATGCGCACCTTGCCCTGGTCGCCCACCGTGCATTCCACGAGGACGGCGCCGTGCTCGCGGTTGTACTTCACGGCGTTGGACAGCAGGTTCAGCAGTACCTGCTTGAGCCGCGTGCGGTCCGCGTTGACCACCATCGCCGTCTCCGACGGGAACACGAGGCGGATGCCACGCTGCGCCGACGCGGTGCGGGTCAGCGCATGGCATTCGTCGAGCACCTCGCGCAGTTCGACCGGTTCCAGGCTGATGGAGACCTTGCCCGACTCGATCTGCGCCAGGTTCAGGATCTCGTTGATCAGCGTGAGCAGGTGGTTGCCGGCATCGACGATGTGCTGCACGAACGCCTGGTTGCGTTCCGGACCGGCGCCGGCCGCGTCGCCGTGGCTGAGGAGCTGGCCGAAACCGATGATCGCGTTGAGCGGCGTCCGCAGCTCGTGGCTCATGTTCGACAGGAACTCCGACTTCGCGCGGTTCGCGTTCTCCGCCTCGCGCGTGGCGGCGATCAGGTCGCGGTTGGACTCCTCCAGCTGCGCGGTGCGTTCGTGCACGCGGCGCTCGAGCTCCTCGTTGAGCCGCTGCAGCAGCGCCTGCACGTGGCGGCGTTCCGCGACCTCGAGGTCCTTCTCCGCCGCCGCGGCTTCCTGTTCGGACTTGCGCCGCTCGATCTCGGCCAGCAGGCCGTTGAACGCATCGACCAGCTCGCCCACCTCGTCCTCGCCCAGCTTGGGCGCGCGGCGCGAGAGCACGCCGTCGCGCACCGCCTCGTGGGCGATGTCGGTCATCGCGGCGAGCGGCTGGGTCACGATCGCCTTGAGCCAGCCCGAGACGGCCCAGGTACCGGCGGCCGCCAGCAGCATCAGCGCGAGCACCAGCGCGCCGTAGCTGGCGATGCGGTCCTCGAGCTCGTCACGCGCGCGCACGACGACCGTGCCCAGCATGCGGCCCTGGTCGAGGATGGGGCTGCGCACCAGCAGTTCCTGCGCGCCGTCGTTTTCCACGTTGGCGATCGCCGCCGGCGGCGGCATCGCGTCCGCGGCGTTCCACACGGCGAACAGACGCCCCTGCGCGTCGTAGACCGCGGCGCTGCGCATCCGCGGCTGCAGCCGCAGCATCGCCAGCGCCTCGTTGGCGCCGCGCGGGTTGCCGGCGGCCAGGTCGTCCGCGCTCGCATGACCCAGCAGCTCCGACTGCGCCCGCACCTCGGCGATCCAGCCGCGATGCCACGTCCCCAGGTCGTAGACGATGGAGGCGCCGAGGGCGAGTGCCAGCGCCACCAGGGTGGAGCCGAGGATGGCGAGCCGCAGCTTGGTGCCGAGGGATCGACGAGGCGATGGAGCGGTCATGGGCCGGCGCCAGGGGCGCGGTGCTACGGTCCAGCTGCCAAGAGCACGTGGCATACCCGAAGCTGGGCCAGGATGCTCTTTGTACGCCGTGTCACACGCGGATGCGAAGTCGTTCACGCCAGCAGGGGCTAACCGGCCTCCAAGGCGCGCCGTCGCGGCCCCGCGGTTACCGCACGCCCACCCAGCGCACGGGCAGCGTGTCGTCCGGGAGCATGACCACCTGCACTTTTTTCTGCATCACGCAGCGGCCTCGGCGATCATCGCGTGGCGCCTGCGGACGTGCGCGCGAAAGGCGACGTCGACGCCGTCCATCCGGACATCGAAGCCTTCGGGCCAGCCGGCCTCGCGCGGCAGGTCGCCGGTCGGCATGGCCAGGCCCTTGAGCACCTTCTGGATGACGAGGTCGATGTGGACCGCCTGGCAGACGGCGCGCGTCATGCGGCCCTCCGCCGGCGACATCCCGCGCCCGGCATGCGCCAAGGCGCCGGCCGGCGCGCCTATTTGCGCATCAGCGTGCTCTTGCCGAACAGGCTCTCGATCAGGTCGACGGCCAGCGTGGCGGTCTGGTTGCGCACGTCGAGCGCGGGGTTGAGTTCCATCACGTCGAGCGAGGCCAGCCGGCCGGTGTCGGCGATCATCTCCATGCACAACTGCGCCTCGCGGTAGGTCGGGCCGCCGGGGATGGTGGTGCCGACGCCGGGGGCGATCTGCGGGTCGAGGAAGTCGACGTCGAAGCTGACGTGCAGGTGGGTGTTCTCGTCGAGCGTGGCGAGCGCCAGCTCCATCGTGTGGCGCATGCCCATCTCGTCGATGTAGCGCATGTCGAACACCTCGAGGCCCATCTCGTGCACGAACTTCTTCTCGCCCGGGTCGACGCTGCGGATGCCGATCTGGCGCATCCACTTCGCGTTGATGGCCGGCACCTGGCCGCCGATCTCGATGAGCTCCTGCGGGCCGTGGCCGCACAGGCAGGCCACGGGCATGCCGTGGATGTTGCCGCTGGGCGTGAGCACGTGGGTGTTGAAGTCGGCGTGCGCGTCCAGCCACAGGATGCGCAGCTTCTTGCCCTTCTCGCGGCAGTGGCGCGCGACGGCGCTGATCGAGCCGATGCCCAGGCAATGGTCGCCACCGAGCAGGATGGGCAGGTGCCCGATCGCGAGCTCGGCATGCACGGCGTCGTGCACCGCGCGGTTCCAGGCCGCCACCTCGGGCAGGTGCCGGAAGCCGTCGACGGGCGGCTGCCACGGGTTGGCGGGGCCCAGCAGGTTGCCGCGGTCGAAGACCTCGATGCCGTGGGCCTGCAGCGTCGGGCCGATCTCGGCGACGCGCATCGCCTCCGGGCCCATGCTGGCGCCGCGGGCGCCTGCGCCGATGTCGGTCGGCGCGCCGATGAGTGAGACTTTGGTCATGGCGCGATTGTCCCCGCGTGTCAGGTGCGAATGATTCGAGTTGGCGGGCCTTTGGCCGATCAAAGCTCGCCGCCGGTCTTGTCCGGGGCATCTTCGATGCCTTCGAAGCCGTAGGCGCCCTTGAGCGCCGCCCAGCCTTCCTCGGCCGTCTCGACGAACTTGAACAGGTGCACGTCCTCGGGCGAGATCATGCCGGCCTCGATCAGCAGGTCGAAGTCGATCAGGCGCTTCCAGAACGCGGCGCCGAACAGCAGGATCGGGCGCGGGCGCGACTTGCCGGTCTGGATCAGCGTGAGCACCTCGAACAGCTCGTCCAGCGTGCCGAAGCCGCCCGGGAAGCACGCCAGCGCGACGGCGCGCATCAGGAAATGCATCTTGCGCAGCGCGAAGTAGTGGAACTGGAAGCACAGCTCCGGCGTGATGTACGGATTGGGCTGCTGCTCGTGGGGCAGCACGATGTTCAGGCCGATGCTCTTGCCGCCCGACTCGAACGCGCCGCGGTTGCCGGCTTCCATGATGCCGGGCCCGCCGCCGGTGACGACGTGGATCGGCGTGGCGAGGTGGCGCGTCCGGACCGTAATCATCTCCGCGAAGCGGTGAGCCTCGGCGTAGTGGTGGCTCATGTTGACGGCCGTTTCCGCGCGCTTGATCGCCGGCTCGTCCCCGCCGCGCATGGCGTCGGCAAGCTGCTGCCGCGCCGCCTCGGGCGTCTTGATGCGGGCGCTGCCGAACAGCACGATGGTCGATTCGATCCCGTGCCTGGCCTGCACCATCTCGGGCTTCATCAGTTCGAGCTGCATGCGCACCGGGCGCAGTTCCTCCTGCAGCAGGAAGTCGAGGTCGGTGAACGCGAGGTGGTAGGCGCTGCCGGGACCGTCGTACAGCGAGGGCGGCTTCTTGGACTTGGCGGCGTCTTCGACGGCGGTGGGGAAGTTTCTTGCCTTCAGGGGACGGTGCTTCATGGGCGGCAGCTTACCTCCAGACAGTGGGCTCCCCGGTCGCTCGCGCTCCCTGCCCCGAGGGGCCCGCCGCCACTGGCCTGGCGGAGCCGGATCCGGCGTTCACTCGAATCTCGCCCGGGAGGTGCGAGCGGCCGCACGCCAGGGCCGAGTCGCGCACACCGGGCAGGCCGGGTCGCGCGGCACCGAGATGGTCGTCCACTCCATCGTGCGCGCATCCAGCATCTGCAGCCGCCCCGCGAGCGACGTGCCGATGCCGGCGACGAGCTTCAGCGCCTCGGCCGCCTGCATCGCGCCGACGATGCCCACCAGTGGCGCGAACACGCCCATCGTGGCGCAGCGCACCTCCGGCGGCGCGCTCGCGGGGGGAAACACGCAGGCGTAGCAGGGCGCCTCGGGCCGGCGCGTGTCCCATGTCGAGAGCTGGCCGTCGAAGGCGATCGCGGCGCCCGACACCAGCGGCAGGCGCGCGGCGACGCACGCCGCGTTGACGGCCTGGCGGGTGGCGAAGTTGTCGCTGCAATCGAGCACCACGTCGGCATCCGCGACGAGAACGGCCAGCGCCGCGGCGTCGGCGCGCCGGCGCACCGCGACGACGCGGGCCTCCGGCGCGATCGCGCGCACCGCCGCGCGGGCCGAGTCGACCTTGGCATGGCCGATACGGTCATGGGTATGGGCGACCTGGCGCTGCAGGTTGGTCAGGTCGACGGCGTCGTCGTCCACCAGCGTGAGGCGCCCGATGCCCGCGCTGCCGAGGTACAGCGCCACGGGCGAGCCGAGCCCGCCGGCGCCGATCACCAGCGCGCGCGCCGCCCGAATGCGCTCCTGGCCCTCGATGCCGATCTCGTCGAGCAGGATGTGGCGCGAATATCGCAGCAGCTCGTCGTCGGTCATCGTGTTGCCCGGGGAGTTGAGCGCCCCCGGCTCTGGCGATCAAGCGATCCTGAGGAAGTTCGAGGGAGCGGTGGATCCGGCTTTGCCGGGCCACTCGCGGCCGGCCCCTCGGGGGCAGGGAGCGCCAGCGACCGTGGGGCCGTCGATTCTCGTCTCCGCCGGGCCGCTCGCGGCAGGCCCCCTCGGGGGCAGCGAGCGCCAGCGAGCGTGGGGGCTCACTGAGTCGAGGTGTCTTCGGGCTTGCGCTCGGTCGCCGTCTTGCTGACCATCACCGGCTGGCCGCGCAGGCGGTTGAGCGCCTGGTTCAGCTGGAAGTCCTCGGTGGAACCGAACTCGGGCAGCGGCTTGGGCGGCTTGTTCGCGTTCTTGGCCAGCTCGGCCTCGAACTTGGCGCGCGCTTCCTCGCGTTCCTTCTCGCGCGCCGGGTCGGCCTTGTAGTCCTCGTTGACCAGGTGCTTGTCGAGGTCGGCCTCGCGCGTGCGCAGCGCGGCGTAGATGTCGCCTTCGGCCGTCTCGTCGACCCAGACCTCGGGCAGGATGCCCTTTTCCTGGATGGAGCGGCCGCTGGGGGTGAAGTAGCGCGCGGTCGTGATCTTGATGGCGGTGTCGCCGCCGCCCAAGGGCATCACGGTCTGCACGGAGCCCTTGCCGAAGGACTGCGCGCCCATCAGCGTGCCGCGGTGGTAGTCCTGCAGCGCGCCGGCCACGATCTCGCTGGCCGAGGCCGAGCCGCCGTTGATCAGCACCACCAGCGGCACCGTCTTCAGGGCCGCCGGCAGGTGCTTGAGCGGATCGCTGCCGCCGCGGCGCAGGTAGTCGTCGGGCGAGGCCTTGAAGGTCTGCTTGGATTCGCTGATCTGGCCGTTGGTCTTCACGACGATCGAGTCGGCCGGCAGGAAGGCCGAGGAGATGCCCACGGCGCCCTCGAGCAGGCCGCCCGGATCGTTGCGCAGGTCGAGCACGAAGCCCTTGATCTTCGGGTCCTTCCTGTACAGGTCCTCGACCTTGGCGGCGAAGTCCTCGACCGTGCGTTCCTGGAACTGGTTGACGCGCACCCAGGCGTAGCCGTCGATGTCCTTGGCCTTGACGCTCTGCACGGTGATCTCGGCGCGCGTGATGGTCACCGGGAAGCTGCGGCTCTCGTCCTTGCGGAAGATGGTGAGCACGACCTTGGAGCCTGGATCGCCGCGCATCTTCTTGACGGCCTGGTCCATCGTCAGGCCCTTGACCTGCGTGTCGTCGATCTTGGTGATGAGGTCGTTCGGCTTGAGGCCCGCGCGAAAGGCGGGCGAGCCCTCGATCGGCGAGACGATCTTGACGAGGCCGTCCTCCATGCCGATCTCGATGCCCACGCCGACGAAGCGGCCCGTGGTCGCCTCGCGGAATTCCTTGTACGACTTCTTGTCGAAATACTGCGAGTGCGGGTCGAGGCCCGACACCATGCCGCTGATCGCGTCGGAGATCAGCTTCTTCTCGTCGACCGGAACGACGTAGTCGTCCTTGATGCGCTGGAACACGTCGGTCAGGCGCTGGATGTCATCCAGGGGCAGCGCGGCCAGGGAGTTGCGCGCAGTGGCCTGCAGCTGCATCGTCGTGAGGGCGCCGGCGACCGCGCCAAGGGCCAGCAGCCCCGCAACCTTGAATTTCGAACCCATGTCTGTCTTCGCCCCGATTCCAGTAGAACGGTGTGCGGGACGGCCCCAGCGGCCGTGCGCGCACGAGTGGGAGTATAGAACCGCAGCTCCTGTAGAGCGTGCCCTCACATGCCTGAAACTTGTGCAATTTCGTAGAGCCTGGCAAGCCGTGGGCCGAGCGTGGCGCCGCAGGCAGGTCGTCGACCCTTGATACACTGGCGCGCTTCGCGGCTGTAGCTCAGTGGATAGAGCATCTCCCTCCTAAGGAGAGGGTCGCAGGTTCGATTCCTGCCAGCCGCACCAGCGAAGCCATGACCGGTTATCGGCATGTGCCGGTTCGGACTCCACTCTGGCCCCAAAAGTTCCGGACGGCGGCGCGCCAATGACCTGACAGCCGAGTGGGGCGATGGGTCTTTTCATCAGGCAGGAGCCTTGTGCGCCAGCCGAACATCCGATGACGGATGCGTGTCGAGGGCCGGTCCGGCTGGCGGTTTGCGGGCACCCACTTGCCCATCATTCGTGCCCGACCGAACGCCCCGAAACGGTACAATCGAAGATGAAATCGCTGGGTTGTCGCGGTGTTCCGGGTGACTTCCGCAAGCCTCCATCTTGTCCACAATCGATGCACGCCGTCCTGTGCATAACTTGTGGATGAATTTTCATGTTGGAGACGTGCAACGCCACAAAAACCCAGCAAAGACGCGGTTTCCAGCGCGGTGCTTTTGGCTACAATGAAAGCCCAACAAGCAGTTGCCATACGATTTTGTTGGAAGGCGCGTCTCTCTTTGGACGTGCCTTTTTTTTAGTCTCGACGCAGGGCGCCACCATCATTTCGGCGCCCCTCGCAACACCCCCGCTGCGACCTTCGCGCCGACACGTCCAGCGTCTCCGGCACCACGCGCCCGACCGCTCGAACGACCCCCATGGATCACATCAGAAACTTCTCGATCATCGCCCACATCGACCACGGCAAGAGCACGCTGGCCGACCGGATCATCCAGCGCTGCGGCGGCCTGTCGGATCGCGAGATGGAAGCCCAGGTGCTCGATTCGATGGACATCGAGCGCGAGCGCGGCATCACCATCAAGGCGCAGACCGCCGCGCTGAAATACCAGGCGCGCAACGGCGAGGTCTACAACCTGAACCTGATCGACACGCCCGGCCACGTCGACTTCTCGTACGAGGTCAGCCGCTCGCTGTCGGCCTGCGAGGGCGCGCTGCTGGTGGTCGACGCCAGCCAGGGCGTCGAGGCGCAGACCGTCGCGAACTGCTACACCGCGCTCGAGCTGCACGTCGAGGTGGTGCCGGTCCTGAACAAGATGGACCTGCCGTCGGCCGACCCCGACAACGCGCGCGCCGAAATCGAGGACGTCATCGGCATCGACGCGACGCGCGCGATCCCGTGCTCGGCCAAGACGGGCATGGGCATCGACGACATCCTCGAGGCCGTCATCGAGCGCATGCCCGCCCCCAAGGGCAAGCCGGACGGCGCGCCGCGCGCGATGATCATCGACGCCTGGTTCGACAACTACGTCGGCGTCGTGATGCTGGTGCGCGTGGTCGACGGCCGCATCAACAAGGGCGAGCGCATCCGCCTGATGGCCACCGACTCGGTCTACGGCATCGAGCACCTGGGCGTGTTCACGCCCAAGAGCGAGAGCCGCGACGCGCTGCTGGCCGGCGAGGTCGGCTTCGTGATCTGCGGCATCAAGGAGCTCGCCGCGGCCAAGGTCGGCGACACCATCACGCTCGAGAAGAAGCTGCCCAACAACGCCGGGCCGGCCACCGAGGCGCTGCCCGGCTTCAAGGAGATCCAGCCGCAGGTGTTCGCCGGCCTCTATCCGACCGAGGCGAGCGAGTACGACCAGCTGCGCGACGCGCTGGAGAAGTTGAAGCTCAACGACAGTTCGCTGCGCTACGAGCCCGAGGTGTCGCAGGCACTCGGCTTCGGCTTCCGCTGCGGCTTCCTCGGCCTGCTGCACATGGAGATCGTGCAGGAGCGCCTGGAGCGCGAGTTCGACCAGGATCTGGTCACCACGGCGCCCAGCGTGGTCTACGAGGTGGAACTCAACGACGGCGCGGTCAGCGAGGTCGAGAACCCGAGCCGCATGCCCGACCAGGGCCGCATCCGCGAGATCCGCGAGCCCATCGTCACCGTGCACCTGTACATGCCGCAGGACTACGTCGGCGTCGTCATGACGCTGTGCAACCAGAAGCGAGGCGTGCAGATGAACATGGCCTACCACGGCAAGCAGGTCATGCTGACCTACGAGCTGCCGCTGGCCGAGATCGTGCTGGACTTCTTCGACAAGTTGAAGAGCGTGTCGCGCGGCTACGCCTCGATGGACTACGAGTTCAAGGAATA
>JAEKKH010000215.1 GCA_019510465.1 Burkholderiales bacterium | reverse complement strand
ACCTGCGCGAATCCGGCGCCATCGAGCAGGACGCCGACATCATCATGTTCATCTACCGCGACGAGTACTACAACAAGGAATCCAAGGAGCCGGGCGTCGCCGAGATCATCATCGCCAAGCAGCGTAACGGCCCGGTCGGGACGACCAAGCTGGCCTTCCTGCGGCAGTGGACGAAGTTCGAGAACCTGGCGCCGGACTACCAGGGGCCCGGAGAGTACTGAGTCGCCCGTCGGGGGCGGCTGCAAGTTCGAGCCGCGGCCCGCAGCTGTTGCACCCTCGGCGGTCAAGACCGGGTCGTCGCGGGGCGAGCAGGTGCTGCCGCCCTGCGCCGGACAACGCGTGTCAGGGCGAGCGAGATCGTCGATACGGCAAGCAGCACGGCGAGCGCCCCGGCCATCGGCGGCGCTTCGAAGTGCAGCAGGCCCCGCGCTGCCGGAAGCCACATCCCGACCATGACGGCCGTGCCCGCCAGCGCCGCCACGAGCCAGAAGGCGGCGAAGTCGCGCCGGACGAGGGATCGCCATCCCAGCTCCGCGCCTGCGTTGACGGCCACGAGGGCGACGTTGCCGGCGGTGAGCCCGAGAATGGCCAGGGCGCGCGCGCCGTCCGTCGCCAAGCCCATGTGCAGCGCCAGCGCATAGCTGCCCAGGACGAGGGCGAGCATCGAGACGCCCTGCACCAGTCCCCTGGCCATGACGCGCAGGTCGACCAGGGCCCGGCCTGCCGCGGCGGGCGGACGCCTCATCAGGTCGGCGCGTGCCGGCGCGCCTTCGAACACGAGCGAGCACATCGGGTCGATCACCATCTCGGTGAGCACGACGTGCACGGGCAGCAGCAGCGGCGGCAGGCCCATCACCAGCGGCAGGAGGGCGGCGCCGGCGATCGGGACGTGGATCGCGACGATGTAGACCATCACCCGGCGCAGGTTGTCGAAGACCCGGCGGCCCAGCGCGATGCCGTCGATGATGCTGCCCACACGCTCGTCCAGCAGCACGACCTCCGCGGCCTCGCGGGCGACATCGGTGCCGCGCACGCCCATGGCGATGCCGACGTGCGCGGCCTTGAGCGCCGGCGCGTCGTTGACGCCGTCGCCCGTCATGGCCACCACGTGGCCGGCGGCCTGGAACGCCTGGACGAGCCGGAGTTTCTGCGCTGGCGTGACGCGCGCGAACACGCGCGCGCGCGCCACCGCCGACGCGAAGGCGGCGTCGTCCAGCGCGGCCAGCGTCGCGCCCTCGCAGGCGCCCGCGGACGTGTCGATGCCTGCCTGGGCCGCGATGGCGAGCGCCGTCGCGGCGTGGTCGCCCGTGATCATGGCGACGTCGATGCCGGCCTGCCGGGCCGCGGCGATCGCGGCGGCGACGCCATCCCGCAGCGGATCGGCGAAACCCAGCAGCCCCAGGAATCGGAACGCCGGCTCGCGCAGGTCGGCGGGCGCCGTGGCGCACGCCGCTTCGGCCACGGCGATGACGCGCAGTCCCTGGCGGGCCATGTCCGCGGCGGCAGCCAGCCATGCGCTCGACTCGCCGCGTGGCGCGCGGCACAGCCCGGCGATCGCCTCCGGGGCGCCCTTGGCGGCGACGTGAACCCCGGCCGTCTCCTGCCAGGCCTGCGCGACCAGCGGCCGCCCCGGCGCCATCGGGTATTCGCGGATCCTGGACGCCGCATCCGGCATGTCTCCCGAGGCCGCGGCGAAGACCGCCTTGTCGAGCGGATCGCTGGCTTCGGGACGGGAGGCCAGTCGTGCGGCGCGCAGCAGCGCCGCATGCGTCGCATCGGCCGTGTCGACCGCGCGCGCCTGCGCCGCCTGCAGGCGTGCGACGCGAAGTTCGTTGCGGGTGAGGGTGCCGGTCTTGTCCAGGCAGAGCATCGTCGTCGCGCCCAGGCTGTCGATGGCGGCCGGGCGCCGCACCAGCACCTTGGCGCGCGCCAGCCGCCAGGACCCGAGCGCCATGAAGATGGTCAGCGCCATCGGGAACTCCTCGGGCAGCATCGCCATCGCGATCGCCGTGCCGGCGAGCAACCCCTGCATCCAGTCGTGGCGGGTCAGCCCGTACCAGGCGACGAGCGCCACGCTGGTCAGGACGGCGCCGACGGCGAACAGGCGCACGAGCCGATGCAGCTGGGCGGCCATCGGCGGGGGCGCCGCGTCGATCGTCGCGAGCGAACTGCCGATCCGCCCGATCTGCGTCGCGCGGCCCGTCGCCGTCACCTCCATCGTGGCGTGACCCTGCACGACCAGGGTCCCGGCGAAGACAGTGGGCCGGTCCTCGCCGCCCGGCGAGAGGGCGGTGGCCAGGTGGCCGCTGGCGAGCGCGACCTTGCGCACGGGCACCGATTCGCCGGTGAGCAGCGATTCGTCCACCGCGATGGCGTCTCCTTCGCGGACGAGGCCGTCCGCGGGGACGCGCTCGCCTTCGTCCAGCAGGACGAGGTCGCCCGGCACGAGGTCCGCGGCAGGCAGCCGCACCAGCCGGCCCGCGCGCCAGGCGCGTGCCTGCGGGGCCGCCAGGACGCGCAGCGCGTCCAGCGCCCGCTGGCTCCGGCGCTCCTGGAAGACGACGAGACCGACGGTGACGACCGCGAAGAAGCCGAGCAGCAGACCTTCGGCCCGGTCGCCCATGACGAGGTAGAGCCCGGCGGCCACGAGCAGCAGCAGGAACATCGGTTCCGCCACGATCTCGCGCAGCGTCCGCAGGAGGCCGCGGTGGTCGGGCGACGCCAGCTCGTTGCGGCCGTGTTCGCGCCGGGCGGCCTCCACCGCGGCGGCCTCGAGGCCGCGCGGGCCGGCCGTCGTCATGCCGACGGCCGCGTCCACAGCCAGGCGCCGAATGCGCCGAGGAGGGCGTCGACGACGAGTGCCAGCCACGCCTGCGCGGGCGAGAACCAGACCAGCAGGCCGCTGATGGCCAGGCTGCCGATCGCCGTCGCCTTGACGACGCGCGGGAGCGCGCCGCGCTCGTGCCAGCCCGTCACCAGGGGGCCGAGCTGGCGATGGCGAGCGAGCTTGCGCTCGAGCCAGGGCCAGCCGCGTCCGGCGGCCACCGCCGCGACCAGCAGGAAGGGCACCGACGGCAACACCGGCAGGACGCAGGCCAGCGCCGCCAGCCCGAGGGCGACGATCGCGACCAGCTTCCAGGCCAGCGGCAGCATGGGCTCACCGGATCAGGAGCACCGGCACCTTGCAGCGCGCCAGGACCTGGGTCGCCACCGAACCGAGCACGACGTTGGCCAGCGCGCCGTGTCCGTGCGAGCCCATGACGACGAGGTCGAAGCCTTCCCGCGTCGCCTTGCCGGCGATCGCCTCGGCCGGATGGCCGATCTCCCACGCGAACTCGGCCGAGGTGCCGCTGGCGGCGAAGGCCTCGCGCACCGGTCGCAGGGCGACCTCCGCGTCATCGTGGTAATAGGCATGGGTCAGGCTCGGGCCGGCCATGGCGGCCGCGCGATGCGGGACGGCCAGCACGACGGCGAACACGGCGAGCGCGTTGCCCTGGCGCAGCCAGTCGTGCGTGGCGAGGTAGTCCAGGGCGCGGCGGGTGTAGTCGCTGCCATCGACGGCGAAAAGGATCTTCATGCGTGGCTCCCGTCACATGCCAGCCCGTGCGACTGGCGGCGTCATCCACGTTAGGGCGTCCGCGAGCCGGCGCCCTTGCGGCCGGTCAACATCGCGCCATGGCGGGACCGGCACACGCCGGGCGCGGCCACGCGGCCGCCGGCGGGGCGCGCGAGGGCGGTCGCCCGGCGCGACGACTGCACGCAGCCCTTCGATGGACCGGCGCAGGATCGCGCCTCGAGGGCCGTCCGCTTGCTTGCTTGTCGTGCCTCGACGCGGCCACCGGCCGCAGCGCCGGTCCCGCCTGGCCGAGCCGCAGGGGGTTGATGCGCGCCGAGCGCAGTCGTCGGCCACCGCCATCGTCGTCCGGCTTGCGATTGCTCAAGGGCCGCGCGAGGCCGCCGCCTATCGTGACGGGCGACGCAACAGCCCCAGGGACTCCGCCATGCGCGATGCCGCCGCGCCCCACGACGACGACCGCCGGAATCCGCGGAGGACGCGATGAGCATCCGCAACCTCGATGCGCTGTTCGCGCCGCGCTCGGTCGTGGTGGTCGGCGCCTCCGACCGGCCCGCGACGGTGGGCGCCACCGTCTGGCGCAACCTGCGCTCCGGCGGCTTCGCCGGCCAGCTGTTCGCCGTCAATCCGGCGCACCGCGAACTCGACGGCGCGAAGGTGTTCGCACGATGCGCCGACCTGCCGCAGGCGGCCGATCTCGCGGTCGTGTGCGTGCCGCCGGCCGCCGTCGTCGACACGATCGCCGAGCTCGCCCTTCGCGGGACGCGCGCCGCGATCGTCATGACGGCCGGCCTGAGCGCGGCGGACAAGGCGCGGATGCAGGAGGTCGCGCGGCCCCGCCTGATGCGCCTGCTGGGGCCCAATTGCGTCGGCCTGCTGTCGCCGCACCTGCGCCTGAACGCCAGCTTCGCGCATACCGATGCGCCGCCCGGCGAGCTGGCGTTCGTCACGCAGTCGGGTGCGCTGCTGACGGCGGTGCTGGACTGGGCCAAGTCGCGCGGCGTGGGCTTTTCCAGCCTGGTGTCGCTGGGCGAGCACCTGGACGTCGACTTCGGCGACCTGCTCGACCACCTGGCCAGCGATGCGCGCACGCGGGCGATCCTGCTCTACATCGAATCGATCGAGGCGCCGCGCAAGTTCATGTCGGCGGCGCGCGCCGCGGCGCGCAACAAGCCGGTGATCGTGGTGAAGGCGGGCCGGGCGGGGGCCGGCGTGCGGGCCGCCGCGTCGCATACCGGCGCCCTGGCCGGGGCGGACATCGTGTTCGACGCGGCCCTGCGCCGTGCCGGGGTGCTGCGCGTGGACACGCTCGACGAGCTGTTCCTGGGTGCGCAGACGCTCACGCGCCTGACCGGCTCGACGGACCAGGGCCTGACCCTGTTCACGAACGGCGGCGGCGCGGGCGTGGTCGCCGCGGACGCGGCCGCCCGTGAGGGCATCGCGCTGCCGGACCTCTCGGCCGCGACCGTGGCGGCGTTGTCCTCTCGGCTGCCATCGACGTGGTCGCATGCCAACCCGGTCGACATCATCGGCGACGCGCCGGCGCAGCGCTACGTCGATGCGCTGGAGGTGCTGCTCGATGCGCCGGACACCGGGACGCTGCTGTTCATGCACGCGCCGACGGCCATCGTCGACAGCCGCGCGATCGCGCGCGCCTGCCTGCCGTTGCTGCAGCCCAGGCGCGAGCGGGTGCTGGCATGCTGGGTCGGCGCGGCAGCGGTCGCGGAGGCGCGACATGAATTCGAGGCGGCGGGCCTGTCCTGCCACGACACGCCGGAGCAAGCCGTGCGCGCCTTCGGCATGCTGGCGCAGTACCGGCGCAACCAGGCGCTGCTGCTGGAGGCGCCGGCGCCTGGCGACAGCCCCGAGCCCCGTGTCGACGAGGCCCGCGCCGTCGTGGCCGCGGCGCTGGCGGATGGCCGCACGATGCTCGACGAAGTCGAGGCCAAGCAGCTGCTGGCGGCCTACGGCATCCCGGTGGTCGCGACGCGGCGCACGATGCCCACGGCCGAGGCCGCGGTCGCCGCGGCGCGCGAGATCGGGTTCCCCGTCGCGCTGAAGATCCTGTCGCCCGACATCACGCACAAGTCCGATGTCGGTGGCGTCGTGCTCGACATCGTCGACGAAGCCGCCCTGCGCCAAGCGGCGGACGCGATGCTCGCGGCACTGCGCGCGAGCCGACCGCGGGCCGACCTGTCGGGCTTCAGCGTGCAGCGGATGGCGCGCCGCCCCCATGCGCAGGAACTGATCGTCGGCGCGAGCGTCGATGCCACCTTCGGCCCCGTGCTGATGGTGGGACAGGGCGGCACCGCCGTCGAGGTGCTCGGCGACCGCGCGATCGCGCTGCCGCCGCTCAACCGCGTGCTGGCGGGCGAGGCGATCGGTCGCACGCGCGTGGCGCGCCTGCTCGCGGGCTGGCGCGATCGTCCGGCGGCGCGCGTGGACGCGGTCGCCGACGTGCTCGTCGCCCTGTCGAGAATGCAGGCCGACCTGCCCGAGCTGGCGGAGCTCGACGTCAACCCGCTGTGGGCGGACGAGCAGGGCGTGCTGGCCCTCGATGCGCGGGCACGCGTGAGCGCGGCGGCGCCGGCCGGCGTGCGCAACTTCGCGATCCTGCCGTATCCGCAGGAGCTGGTGTCGCACGTCGAATGGGCAGGCCGCGACATGGTCCTGCGGCCGATCCGTCCCGAGGACGAGGCCCTGCATCGCGAGTTCCTCGATCGCGTCCAGCCGGACGACCTGCGGCTGCGCTTCTTCAGCGCGCGCCGCACCCTGCCCAGAAGCGAGATCGCCCGCCTCGTGCAGATCGACTACGCACGCGAGATGGCGTTCGTCGCCGTCGCGCACGCCGGCGGTCGCGACGAGATCCTCGGCGTCGTGCGCGCCGTGTGCGACCCCGACAACGTCGAGGCCGAATTCGCGATCCTCGTGCGCAGCGACCTGCACCACCACGGCCTCGGCCAGCTGCTTCTCGGTCGCCTGATGGACTGGCTGCGGCAACGCGGCACGCGCCGGGTCGTCGCGGACGTGCTGCACGACAACGAGGCGATGCGGGCGCTGGCGCACGACTTCGGCTTCGTGCTCGAGCCGTCCCTCGAGCCCGGGGTGCTGCGCTTCGCGCTGGGCCTGGCGCCGACGAGCGCCCAGGCGGCCTGACCGGTGCGGTCAGCGCCCGTACAGAGCCGCGATCTGCGCGGCGAATCGGGCTTCGATGTTCCGGCGCTTCAGCTTCAGCGTGGGCGTCAGGAGACCGTTGGCCGTCGTCCACGGATCCAGCGCCAGGATGGCCCGACGCGGCTGGCCGTGGCGGGGCAGGGAGGACGTGGCGGCCTTCATCCGGGCCTCCACCGCGCGCAGGGCCTCGGAGGCGTCCAGCGATCCTGTCGCGTCCGGATCCAGGTCGAGCGCGCGGGCGAGCGTCGTCCACCGCGAGGCTTCCAGCTGCAGCACGCAGCCGATGAAGGGCCGGCCCTCGCCGAACACGCAGGCCTGCTCGAACAGCGGATCGGCCATCAGCGCCTGTTCCACGTCGAGCGGCGCGATCTTCTCGCCGGTGGCCGTGACGATGATGTCCTTGATGCGGCCGAGGATGCGCAGGCGTCCGTCGACGATCTCGGCCTGGTCGCCTGTTCGAAGCCAGCCGTCGGTGAAGGCGCGCTCGCTGTCCTCCGGGCGGTTCCAGTACCCGCGCATGACGCCGGGTCCGCGGACCTGCAGCTCGCGCTGCTCCCCGATGCGCAGCTCGATGCCGCACAGCGGCCGGCCGACGGTCGACGGATCGTTGTCGCCCGGCGCGTTGGCCGTCACGACGGGCGAGGTCTCGGTCATGCCGTAGCCCTGGACGATCTCCACGCCCAGGCCGATGAAGTTGCGCGCGATGGCCGGCGCCAGCGCGGCGCCCCCGCTCACGGCCACCCGCAGGCGGCCGCCGAACTGATCGCGCAGCGGCCGGCCCACGCGGGCATCGAGCAGGCGGGTGCACAGGTCGTCGACCGGCTGCGACCACTGGCAGGCGCCCGGCGCGCCCAGCTGACGCAGGTGCCGCCGCCAGCCGGCCGCCACCGCGCAGCGGAAGGCCAGTCGCGCCGCCAGGGAGCGCGCCAGCGCGGCGTCGATGCGTGCCTGCGCCTTCTCGTAGACGCGCGGCACCGACACCAGGATCGTCGGCCTGACGCGCCGCAAGTCGTCCGGCAAGCGGTCGACCGAACGCGCGTACGCCACGCACGCGCCCGCCGCCATGGGCAGGTAGTACCCGGCCGTGCGCTCGAACGTGTGCGACAGCGGCAGGAACGACAGGAAGCGGTCGTCCTCGCGCGCCTCGAATCGGGCCAGGCAGGCGCGCACGTTGGACATCACGTTGGCGTGGGTCAGCATGACGCCCTTGGGGCGGCCGGTCGTGCCCGACGTGTACACGATGGCCGCGAGGTCGGTCGCCTTCGGCGCGGCGGCTTGCGTCGCCGCGTCGGCATCCGCCATGCGCAGCCAGGCCTCGAAGGCCAGCAGCCGGGGCCTCTGGCCATCGTCCGGTTGCGTGACGTCGCCACGCCGGACGATGACGGTGCGCAGTGACGGCGCCGCGAGCCCCGATGCCTGGATGCCCGCCCACTGGGCAGCAGTCTCCACGAACAGGACCTCCGCGCCCGTGTCGCCGAGGATGTAGGCGATGCTGGCGGGGTTGTCGAGCGCATGCATGGGCACGGGGACCCAGCCGCCCGCCAGGGTGGCCAGGTCGATGCAGATCGTCGCATAGCCGTTCGGCAGCAGGATGCCGATGCGTCCGCGTTCACCGACGCCGAGGGCGCTCAGCGCCCGCAGGTGCAGGTGCACGGCATCGGATGCCTCGCGCCAGGACGTCTCGCGCCAGTCGTCCGCGGCGGCGTCGTATTCGGCGTAGGCGGGTCGCGACGGCGTGAGGGCGGCGCGCCACGACAGGAGTTCCGGCAGCGTCCTCACGGTGGCCGGCAACTCGCGGGCGCCGGGGCGGCGCGCGCAGGCCGGAAGCGTGGCGTTGTCATGATCGATTCGCATGGCTTCGCTTTCTCGGCGGACAGGGTGGCTGGCGCGGGTCGCCCACGACAGCACGGGACCGGCCAGCACGGATCGCCCAGTCTCGCGCCGCCGTACGCGGCCCGCCTTGCGCTGGAGCAAGCCTTCGAGCACCGGTTGCGCGCTTGCGCGAACGCAAGGCCGATGTCGCGCCACCGCGAAGAATCGGATCGTCGCGCCGCGCTGGCGCGACGTCGACCGGGGCGATCCGGCTCAGGAGCACGGACATGTACAAACGCATCCTCGTCCCCTACGACGGCAGCGCGCCGTCGCGCGCCGGCCTGCGCGAGGCCATCGAGCTGGCGGCCGACTCCGGCGCCGCGCTGGTCGTCCTCCACGTGGTCAGCGAACTGCCGCTGCTGATGGGCAGCGAGGCCTACGTCAATTACGGCGAGCTCGCCGAGATCCTCATGAAGACCGGCCAGGGCCTCGCGGAGGAAGCCGTGGCCATCGCCGGGAAGGACGGCGTGAAGTGCGAGATGACGGTCGTCGACGGCGGCGCGACGCCGGTGTGCGACGTCATCATCGACCAGATCGCCGCGCAGCGTTGCGACCTGGTCGTCATGGGCACGCATGGCCGCCGCGGCCTGAAGCGCCTGACCCTCGGCAGCGATGCCGAACTGGTGGTGCGCCGCTCGACCGTTCCCGTGCTGCTGGCCAAGGCGGCCGAGACGTCGACGTGAGCGCGCGACAGGCCCTGCATGGCGCCTACGTCACGCATGGCGACTGCCTGCGGCACGAGATGGGAGCGGGTCATCCCGAGTGTCCCGAGCGCCTGTCCGCCATCCACGACCGGCTGCTGTTCGACGGCATCCTGGACTTCATGAGCATCCATGATGCGCCGCTGGCCACGGCGGAGCAGCTGTGCCGGGCGCATGCGCCGGAGCATGTGGCGCACATCATGGCGTCGACGCCGATGGATGGCTACGTCGAGATCGATCCGGACACGCGCATGAACCCGCACACCGCGGTCGCGGCCCTGCGCGCAGCCGGTGCCGTCGTGATGGCCATGGACCTCGTGCTGTCCGGCGAGTGCGAGACGGCGTTCTGCTGCGTGCGCCCGCCAGGCCATCATGCGGAGCGCGCGGCAGCCATGGGCTTCTGCTTCTTCGACAACGTCGCCGTGGGCATCCGCCACGCGTTCGCGGTGCATGGACTGCAGCGGGTCGCGCTGGTCGACTTCGACGTCCATCACGGCAACGGCAGCCAGGACATCTTCCGCGACGATCCGCGGGTGCTGATGTGCTCGACCTTCGAGCGCGGGCTGTATCCGTTCGCGGACGACACCTCCGGCCCCAACATGGTCAACGTCGGCCTGGCGCCGCGCTCGGGCGGCGAGGCGTTCCGCGACGCCGTCGAGAGTCGCTGGGTGCCGGCGATCGACGAGTTCCGTCCCGAGCTGATCGTCGTCTCCGCCGGCTTCGACGGCCACCGGTCGGACGACATGGGCAACCTGGCCCTGGTCGAGGCGGACTACCAGTGGGTCACGCGCAGGCTCCTCGATCTCGCCGAGCGGCATGGCCAGGGCCGGCTGGTGTCGTCGCTGGAAGGCGGCTACCACCTGCCGAGCCTGGCGCGCAGCGTCGCCGCCCACGTGTCGGCCCTCATCGGCGCTTGCTGATACGCCGCGCGTCCCGCGGGCAGCCTCTGGACACCCGCGACCGGCGCTGGACCGGCGTTGGCGCTTCCCCGGATTGAACGACCCATGGCCAGCGAAGCGCCGCGGGCGCGCGGGCTACGCCTTCGTCGCGGCGCCGGTCGACGCGGCCGACTCCGATTCCTGCGCCCGCGCGGTCGACGACATCCGGCGCCGGTTCGGGCCGGTATCGGTGCTGGTCAGCAACGCCGGCGTCACGCAGGACGCGAGCTTGCGCAAGATGACGCGCGACCCATGGCAGCAGGTGC
>JAEKKH010000214.1 GCA_019510465.1 Burkholderiales bacterium | reverse complement strand
CCGTTCCCGATGTCGATCTACGACAACATCGCCTTCGGCGTGCGCCTGTTCGAGACGCTGCCGCGCGTCGAGATGGACGAGCGCGTCGAGTGGGCGCTGAAGAAGGCCGCGCTGTGGAACGACGTCAAGGACAAGCTGAACCAGAGCGGTTCGGCGCTGTCCGGTGGCCAGCAGCAACGCCTGTGCATCGCGCGCGGCATCGCGATCAAGCCCGAGGTGCTGCTGCTCGACGAGCCGTGCTCGGCGCTGGACCCGATCTCCACCGGCAAGATCGAGGAGCTGATCCACGAGCTCAAGTCGGACTACACGGTGGTGATCGTGACGCACAACATGCAGCAGGCCGCGCGCTGCTCCGACTACACGGCCTACATGTACCTGGGCGACCTTGTCGAGTTCGGCAAGACGACCGACCTGTTCATGAAGCCGAAGAAGAAGGACACCGAGGACTACATCACCGGAAGGTTCGGATGAGCCCCACGCTCGCTGGCGCTCCGAAGGCAACCGGCTTGCAGGCCGGATGCCGTTCCGGCGGGGCCTCGCTGCGCGAGTCCCTTGCCGCCTCCACCCCCCAAGGGGCCGGCCGCGTGCAGACCGGCGAAGCCGGATCTGCCGCTCCCCAGATTTTTCTTGCAGGGAAAAGAACATGACCGACAAGCACCTCTCCACGCAATTCGACGCCGAACTCAGCGAGATCTCGAACCGCGTCCTCGAGATGGGCGGACTCGTCGAGTCGCAGGTCGCGCAGGCGGTCTACGCGCTGACGAACTTCAGCGGCGAGACGGCCAGCCTGGTGCTGGATCGCGAGCTGCGCGTCAACCAGATGGAGGTGGAGATCGACCGCGACCTGTCGGCCATCATTGCGCGCCGCCAGCCCACGGCGCGCGATCTGCGGCTGCTGATCGCCATCTCCAAGACCATCGGCAATCTCGAGCGCATCGGCGATGAGGCCACGCGCATCGCCCGCACGGTGCAGCGCCTGATGAACGCCGGCGTCTCCAGCCGCCTGCGCCTGCCGGTGGCCGACATCGCCTTCGGCGCCAACCTGGCCACCGCGCAGCTGCGCAAGGTGCTCGACGCCTTCGCACGCCTGGACGTCAACCGCGCGCTCGAGGTGCTCAAGCAGGACGACGAGATCGACAAGGAATTCGACGGCCTGCTGCGCAAGCTCATCACCTACATGATGGAAGACCCGCGCACGATCTCGTCGTCGATCGACCTCGTGTTCGTGGCCAAGGCCATCGAGCGCGTCGGCGACCATGCGAAGAACCTGTCCGAACAGATCATCTACATCGTCAAGGGCACCGACGTGCGGCACCACACGGTGGCCGCGGTCGAGGACGCGGTGCGTTGACCCCGCTCGCTGCGCATCGGGAGCATCCGGCTCGCGGGCCGGATGCCGTTGCAGTGGGGCCGCGCCACGCGAATCCTCCGGCGTTTCCACCCCGCGAGGCGCTGCGCGGCTTGCTCCGGAGCGGCCGAGCGCGCGCGCTGCCGTTTCTCCGAACAGCTACGTGACATTGGAAAGAGCCACAGCATGAGCCGTATCCTCGTCGTCGAAGACGAATCCGCGATCGCCGAGCTGGTCGCGATCAACCTGCGCCACGCCGGGTTCGAAGTGGCCATCGCCGAGACGGCCGATGCCGCCCAGGCCGAGGTCGACCGCGTCCTGCCGGAGCTGGTGGTGCTGGACTGGATGCTGCCGGGCCAGACCGGCCTCGCGCTGGCCAAGCGCTGGCGCGCGGAGGCGCGCACGCGCGACCTGCCCATCATCATGCTGACGGCGCGTTCTGAAGAAGCCGACAAGCTGTCGGGCCTGGACGCCGGCGCCGACGACTACCTCACCAAGCCGTTCTCGACCAAGGAGCTGCTCGCGCGCATCCGCGCCGTGCTGCGGCGCAAGGCGCCCGAGGCGCTGGATTCGGCGGTCGAGGTGTCGGGCCTGCGCCTGGATCCGGCCACGCGCCGCGTCACGCGCGGCACGCAGGAGGTCAAGATCGGTCCGACCGAGTTCCGCCTGCTGCACTTCTTCATGACCCACACCGAGCGCGTGCACAGCCGCACGCAGCTGCTGGACCGCGTCTGGGGCGACCACGTGTTCATCGAGGAGCGCACGGTCGACGTCCACGTCAAGCGCCTGCGCGAGGCCCTGGCGCCGGTGCAATGCTCGTCGCTGATCGAGACCGTGCGTGGCGCCGGGTATCGCCTGACGCAGCAGGCCGCGGCCACCTCCGCCTGAGCCTGCGACCCATCCTCTTGCCGAACCGGGGAACGACGTGAGCTGGCTGCTGAACCGCGCCATGCTGGCCATCTTCATCGCGCTCGCGGGCGCGGGCGTCGGTGCGATCGTCGGCAACCTGGTGGATGCGCCGCAGCTCGGGCCCGCGCTCGGCGCGGCGGCGGCCATCGCCGCGTGGGTGATGGTGGACGGCCTGCGCGCGCTGCGCCTGATGAACTGGCTGCGCGGCGACCTCGGACGCGAAGCGCCGCGCGATCGCGGCTTCTGGGGCGAGGCGTCGTACCGCATCGAGCGCGCGCTGCGCCAGCGCGACCGCGCCTTCACGTTGGAGCAGGAGCGCTTCGGGCAGTTCATGTCGGCCATCGAGGCCTCGCCCAACGGCGTGCTGCTGATGGACGCCGGCGACCAGATCCAGTGGCTCAATGCCGTCGCGGCCACGCACTTCGGGCTCGACCCCGTGCGCGACCGCCTGCAGCGGGTCACCAACCTCGTGCGCTCGCCGGCGTTCGTCGCCTACTTGCAGGCCGGCGTGTTCGACGAGCCGCTCGTGTTCTCGACGCCGGGCAGCGATTCGACGCTGAGCGTGATCGTCAGCCGCTATGGCGACGGCATGCGGCTGGTGCTGACCCAGGACATCACGGAACGCGAGCGCACGGAGGCGATGCGGCGCGACTTCGTCGCCAATGTCTCGCACGAGATCCGCACCCCGCTGACGGTGCTGGCCGGCTTCGTCGAGACGATCTCCTCGCTGCCGCTGACCGACGTGGAGCGTGAGCGCGTGCTCTCGCTGATGTCGCAGCAGACGGCGCGCATGACGACGCTGGTCGAGGACCTGCTGACGCTGGCCAAGCTCGAGGGCAGCCCGCGTCCCGCGTGCGATCGCTGGACGCCGGTGGCGCGCCTGTTCGCCCAGGTCGAGAGCGAGGCGCGCGGGCTGTCCGCGGGCCGCCACACCTTGCGCTTCGACATCCAGGGCCAGGACGAACTCGCCGGCAACGACAGCGAATGGATCAGCGCCGTCGCCAACCTGGTCAGCAACGCGGTGCGCTACACGCCGGCCGGCGGCTCCATCACGGTCGCCTGGTCGCATCGCCCGGA
This sequence comes from Burkholderiales bacterium, assembly GCA_019510465.1. Lineage (GTDB taxonomy): Bacteria > Pseudomonadota > Gammaproteobacteria > Burkholderiales > Burkholderiaceae_C > Scleromatobacter. The sequence goes on along the minus strand of JAEKKH010000214.1, from coordinate 7,203 downwards.
CGGCAATTCGGAGATCGAGGTGCGCGATACCGGCCCGGGCATCGCGCGCGAGCACATCGGCCGGCTCACCGAGCGCTTCTACCGCGTCGACGGGAGCCGCTCGCGCGACACCGGTGGCACCGGGCTGGGCCTGTCCATCGTCAAGCACGTGGTGCAGCGCCACGGCGGCGAACTCGACATCCAGAGCGAGCTGGGCCGGGGATCGACGTTCCGCATCGTCGTGCCGGCTGCCCGCGTGCGTCCGCTCGCGCCGACGCAGCCGGTGGCCCAGGAACCGTCGACGGTGCGCTGAGGGCCGCGGCCCTCCCTAAGTGCAATCCCGTGGAGGTTTCCACGGCGCCCGGGGCAGGCGGCAAGGCTCTAGACTCGGCGCCATGGCCTTCGACATTCCCACCCTCCACACCGAGCGCCTCGACCTCCTGCCGCCCACCGCGGACTGCGCCGACCTGTACCGCACCTTCTACACGGACGCCGACGCGTCGTCGGCGTACGGCGGCCCGCTGTCGGTGGTGGGGTCGTGGACGCGCCTGGCCAGCGACCTCGGCTCCTGGCACCTGCAAGGCTTCGGCGTGTGGGTGATGCGCGACCGCGAGCGCGGCGAGCTGGTGGGCGTGTGCGGCTTCTGGCAGGCGCCGGGCTGGCGCCGCGAACTCACCTGGTGGCTGCTGCCGCGCTACCGCAGCCGCGGCTTCGCGCAGGAGGCGTCCGAGGCCGTCGTCGAGCACGCGTACGCGGTGTTCGGCTGGCCCAGCGTCGAGACCTACATGGTCGACACCAACGACCTGGCGCGCGCCCTGGTGCGGCGCCTGGGCGGCGAGCAGATCGAGCGCTTCGTCGCACCGGACGGTGCGGAGCGCGACCTGTTCCGCATTCCGCGGCCCGCCAAGCCCGCAGCCTGACGCGCCTCAGTGCGAGGCGCCGCGAGCGGCCGGCTCGGCGGCGGCGCCTGCCTGACCCTCGCCTCGCTGCCGGGCCTCGCGCAAGGCCTGTTCCAGCTGGCGCAACTGCGACACCATGATCTCGATCGTGCGCATGCGCGAGTTGAGCGTCGCGATCGTCTGCTCCGGCTCGGCCTTCTCCAGCAGCAGGGCCAGCGAGAGCTGCGAGACGTCGCGCACGGCGCTGTCGCGCAACGTGTCCCACAGGGCCTGGGAGAACGAGCGCTGGAACGCGTACAGCTGGCTGTAGCGCGTCAGGTCGTCGTGGCCAAGGTAGTTGACGGAGTGGTCGGAGATCGCCGAGTCCCAGGCCGTCGTCTTGAGTGAAGGCATCGCGTCGCGGAACAGGCCGCCGGCCTCGTGCAACGCCGCCATCCGGCTCTCGTTCGTCCCGCTGCCATCCTTGCGCTGGGCCAGGGTGCGCTTGAGGACGGCTTCCCAGGCCTGCGCGTTCTCGCGGGTGGCCCGCAGCGAGGCCAGCGCCAGCTGCTGGTTGGAGGTGATCTCCTGCTCGATCTCCTCCTTCGCGCGCTGTCCTTCGTGCCGGTGCTCGATGCGCAAGGCCACCTGCTCCAGCGCCAGGGCGGTGAGGATCGACAGCACGATCATCGAATAGTGCGACAGGAACTCGCGCACCGAGCGCGGCAGTTTCTCGAGGGGTTCCACGTGCATGGGCAGCGATCCGGAGGACAGGGCGGAGCCGCGATTCTGGCAGATGGGGCGGGCCGAATTCGATGTCCGAAAGCGGCGGGACGGGGGGCGCCGGGCGCCGGACACTGGCCTCGTTCATCCACTGCCGGAAATGCATTCCATGTCCTCGTTCCGCCTGGTCGGCCTCGCCGCCGAGAACTTCGAACCCTTCTTCGCGATGAGCGACGCCGAGCTCGCCGCGCTCGGCGCGCGCCGCGTCATGGCGGACGAGCCCGTGGGTTTCCCGTGCCGCGTGTCGCTGGCCGACGCCGCGCCCGGCGACGAGTTGCTGCTGCTGCCGTTCGAGCACCTGAGCACGCGCTCGCCGTACCGCGCGAGCGGGCCCGTGTTCGTGCGCCGGGGCGTGCGGCGTGCGGTCCTGGCGCCCGGCGAGATCCCGCCTTATGTGACTCGGCGCGTGATGTCGGTGCGCGCCTATGACGCGAACGACATGATGGTCGACGCCGACGTGTGCGACGGCCAGCAGGCCGGCGCCGTGATCGAACGCCTGCTGGCCGACGACGCCGTGGCCTACATCCACCTGCACAACGCGAAGCGCGGCTGCTTCTCGTGCCGCGTGGAGCGCGTGGGCTGAGCCCGTTTCAGGGCTTGCGGTACGCCGCCTCGACCCACGCCGCCGCGCCGGCGAGCGTCAGCTTGAAATCGGGGCGCACCTTCACCTGCGCGAGGCGCTCGCCGAACTCGTCCTGCGCGGCGAGCAGGGCGTGCGGGTCGAACTCGTCGGGCACGATGTCGAGCGTGACCAGCACGCGGCCCGCATCGGTGCCGACCTGGAACTGCTTGTGCATCGCCGCGTGCACGGCCTGCTCGTGCCGTCGGATGACCTCGGACGCCGTCTTGACGAGCGTGTTGAACGCGTTGACGTCCAGCGGCTTCGGATTCTTCTTGTCGCGGCCCATCGTCCACGGGCCCACCAGCGCGGGCTCGCGCTCGCCGTCGCGCGTCATCGCGACGGCCCAGCCGTCGTCGTCCTCGTTCTTGATGACGCGGGCCGTCCAGCCGTTGTCCATCCACAGGCGCGCCTCGTGCACGCGCGCGTCCGCGTCGTGCTCGACGCCGTTGTCTTCGAAATCGGATGCCATGGCGGCATGATACGGGGCGCACCGGCTCACGGCGTGCGCCAGGCGGGGCGAAAACCCGCAACAATGGCGCATCGTTCGGAAGGACTGCGGAGGCGGCGCGATGGACCTGAGCCTGTCGACCTGGTGGTGGATCGTGGCCGGCCTGCTGGTGGCGGCGGAACTGGCCACGGGCACGTTGTACCTGCTGATGGTGGCCATCGGCTGCGCCGCGGGCGCGATCGCGGCGCACGCGCAGCTGGCGTTCTTCCCGCAGGCGCTCGTCGCCGCTGCGGTGGGCGGCGGCCTGGTCCTGGCCTGGCATCGCCTGCGCGAGCGCTCGCCCGGGCCCGTGCCGCCGCAGGCCAACCCCGACATCAATCTCGACATCGGCGAACGGCTGCAGGTCGACGGCTGGAACGCCGACGGCACCGCGCGCGTGCCATACCGCGGTTCGGCCTGGAACGTGCGCTACATCGGCGACGGCCCCGCCGTCCCCGGCCCGCACGTGATCGCCGAGGTGCGCCACAACGAACTCGCCGTGCGCCGCGCCTGAGGCCGGCATCCCTGCCCCTTCAACCGAGAACCGCAATGATGGATTTCCAGATACTCGCCCTCGTGGTCGTGGTGGTCGTCGTCACGTTCATCTACCGCGCCGTCAAGGTGGTGCCGCAGCAGAGCGCCTGGGTGGTCGAACGGCTGGGCAAGTTCCGCGCGGTGCTGCCGCCGGGCCCCAACATCCTGATCCCGTTCGTCGACAACGTCGCCTACAGGCACTCGCTCAAGGAGATCCCGCTCGACGTGCCCAGCCAGGTCTGCATCACGCGCGACAACACGCAGCTGCAGGTCGACGGCATCCTGTACTTCCAGGTGACGGACGCGATGCGCGCGAGCTACGGCTCCAGCAACTACGTGCTCGCGATCACGCAGCTGTGCCAGACGACGCTGCGCTCGGTGATCGGCAAGATGGAGCTGGACAAGACCTTCGAGGAGCGGGACCTGATCAACGGCATGGTCGTCAACGCGCTCGACGAGGCGGCGTCGAACTGGGGCGTGAAGGTGCTGCGCTACGAGATCAAGGACCTGACGCCGCCGGCCGAGATCCTGCGCGCGATGCAGGCGCAGATCACCGCGGAACGCGAGAAGCGCGCGCTCATCGCCGCCTCCGAGGGCCGGCGCCAGGAGCAGATCAACATCGCCACCGGCCAGCGCGAGGCCGCGATCGCACGCTCCGAGGGCGACAAGCAGGCCGAGATCAACAAGGCCCAGGGCGAGGCCGCGGCCATCGTCGCCGTGGCCGACGCCACCGCCGACGCGATCCGCAAGATCGCCGAGGCCATCCGCTCGCCGGCCGGCGAGCAGGCCGTGCAGCTGAAGGTGGCCGAGCGCGCCATCGATGCCTACCAGTCGCTGGCCAAGACCAACAACACCATGATCGTGCCGGGCAACATGACCGAGGTCTCGGGGATGATCGCGAGCGCGATGGCCGTCATGAAGGGCAGCGTCGCCAAGCCCGGCTGAAGTCGGGGCCGGTCGAGCCGGGACCGCTGCCTGAAATGACGCGGGCGCCGCCACGATGAGTGGGAGCGCCCGCGGGTCTGGTCGAGACCTGGCTACATCACGTAGGGAGGTCCCTCTCGGACCAAGAGAATGAAGACATATCACCTCCTTTCGTAGCAACGGGGGGCCTCCAGGGTACCTCAGGTCGCGGGCGTTGGTGTCCGGGGGGCCATGGCCTCGACGCGCTGCTCGACAGGGCGCGCTCGACCGTTGCGGATCGGGCCCGACGCCCCAGCGGCGACAATCGCGGCATGACCGATCCCGACGCGCCGCCGCCGGCGCAACCCCGCAATCCGCTGCATGGCCTCACGCTCGAGGCGATCGTCACCGCGCTGGTCGACGAATACGGCTGGCCGGGCCTGGACGAGCGCATCCCGCTGCGCTGCTTCGCGTTCGACCCGAGCGTCAAGTCGAGCCTGAAGTTCCTGCGCAAGACGCCATGGGCGCGCGAGAAGGTGGAGAGCCTGTACCTGTTCATGCTGCGCGACCTCAAGCGCGAGGAACAGGGGCGCGAGCCCCGCTGAGGCCGGCGCCCGTCCACGCGTCCGCGCGCGGGCGGGCGTCACGCGCGAGGGCGCCGGGACGCGCCTGGGCGTCAGCGCGCGGACGCGATGCGCCCGAAGTCGGCCGGGCGCGGCGCGGGCGCGTCGGCCTTCTTGAAGATGGCCGTCGACTCGTCGCGCTCCGAGGGCCGGTGCAGGTGCGTCACCAGCGTCCAGCCGGGCGGCGCCTGGACGGGTGCGTGGCGGTTCTCGTCGACCAGCAGGTACGGGCACGCGCTGTTCTTCGCGACGTCGCCCTGCGCGTCGATGCGCCAGTTGCTGTAGTTCTCGAGGGCGGCCAGCGCGGAGCGCGGCAGCTGCGCCGCGACGCAGACGCCGTTGGGCACGTGCTGCGCGACGAGGTAGACCCAGGGCCGGTAGCTGCGCGCGTAGTCGATCACCGGCAGGCCCAGCGTCAGCAGCAGCAGCCAGCTGAGCGCGACGCCCGAGGCCGGCAGCACCAGCGACTTCCACAGCGCATGCTGCACGCGTGCCGTGCGCCAGCGCACCAGCGCCAGCCAGGCCGCCATGCCCGCGATGGCGAGCGCCAGCAGCGGCGCCGAGAAGTGCGGCTCGAAGCCCGGCAGCAGGTGGACGATGCGCTGCGCGGGCTTGGCCGGGGCGCCGGTCATCATCGCGATGTAGAACACCCAGATCGCGATGGCCAGCCCGGTGAAGAAGAACACCGAGAACCAGTCGATCGCCGCGCCGGCGGAGCGCTTGAGCGTGGGCAGCGCGAACGCGGCCAGCACGGCGAGTCCGGGCACGGCCAGCATCAGCGCGCGGTCGGACGCGCCCATCGCCAGCGAGGCCACCAGCGCCACCGCCACGCCCACGCTGGGCACCGCGATATGGCGGTAGGTCAGGTGCTGGCGCCAGCGCCACAGCGTCCAGAGCGCCAGCAACCAGCCCGGCCAGAGGAACCAGGCGCTCAGGCGGATCAGCTCCCACGGCGAATTCCAGCGCAGGCCGGTTCGCCAGGCCCAGGCGTGCCCGGCCGCCGCGACCAGCGCGCCGGCCAGCATGCCCAGCACCAGCCAGGGACGCAGCCCCAGCGCGCCGGGATAGCGCGACCACTGGCACAGGCCGAAGCCGCTCGCGCCGAGCGCGAGCGCGATGGTCGGCGCGCCGCTGGCCGCGATCACGGTGAGCGCGATGACGCCCGATGCCGCCGCCACGCGCGGACGCGTCGGCGCCGCGGCGAGCACCCACATGAACAGCGCGACGCCGCTCAGTTGCACGAGTTCGGGCGTCGTCTCATGGCCCAGCTGCAGCAGGCCCAGGCTGGCGATGGTGGCCAGCACCGCGCCGTCGGCCAGCGCCCGCGCGTAGTCGACCGGCGAGGCCTCGCCGCCGAAGGCGAAGGCGACCGGCTGCGCGGCCTCGGTGCGCGCCAGGTGCAGCGTGCTGTACCAGATCAGCGCCAGCGTGGCGGCCAGCAGCAGCGCGAAGGGCACGCGCGCGGCGTTGGCGGGGTCGACGAAGGGCAGGGCCTTGATCGACAGGGCCCCCAGCCAGTAGGGCAGCAGGGCGCCGTCTCCCGGCAGGCCCGCCAGCGCCGGCGCGTTCCAGGGGCTGCGGCCCTCGGCCAGCGAGGACATGTAGCCGAACGCGGTGATGTCGGCGTTCTTCCACGGCTCGCGCCCGAACTGGCCGGGCAGCAGGTAGGCGGCGCACAGAAGCATCAGCGCCCAGCGTGGCAGTCGCTGCGCCGCGCGCTGGGTGACGAGGGCGGGAGTTGGCAGATTCACGGGGGGCATCATGCCAAACTTACGGCCCCAGGGTCGCTTTCCCCCGGAGGGGAGGCTTCGCGCGCGCTCGCTGCCCCCGGGCGGCGGCCGCGAGCGGTCCGGCGAAGCCGGTTCCGCCGCTCGCTTGAACTTCCGGTGGAAAGTTCAAGCGGCAGCGCCGGTGGCAGTGAACGCCGGAGGCAGTGAAGTCGAGTGGGTTGGCGGGTCACAACAAAAAAGGCAGCCGAGGCTGCCTTTCCAGGGGGGGCGGCAGGGCCGGCCCTGTTCGCGCAAGCGGCTTACTTCTTGAGGCCGACGCGGGCGAACTTGTTGCGGAACTTCTCGACGCGGCCGCCCAGGTTGTCGACCGACTTCTGCGTGCCGGTGTAGAACGGGTGGCTCTCGCTGGTCGATTCCAGCTTGAACAGCGGCAGTTCCTTGCCGTCTTCCATCTTGATGGTTTCCTTGCTGGAGGCGCACGAGCGCGTCACGAACTTGAAACCGTTGGACAGGTCCACGAAGCACACTTCGCGGTAGTTGGGGTGGATGCCTTGCTTCATGGGAATGTCCTCAATCTCGCTTTGCCGGGTGGTCCGCAAGGACCCGCGACGTCGTCGGAAGCCACATGGGCCCCATGCCCAGCACTTTCCGAAAGCGGAAAACC
>JAEKKH010000213.1 GCA_019510465.1 Burkholderiales bacterium | reverse complement strand
CGGATGGTTCCTGGGCATTCCTCTCGGCGTCCTCGTCATCCTCTACCTGATCTTCCATTGACGCGCCGCGATCGGATGCGCGGTCGTCCTACACGCCGCGCAGCGCCGGGCGGCTACATTGGAATCGTCCTGACGGCGCTTGGCGCCGAAGGGGCAACGGAAAGCCCGCTCCAGGAATGGACTGCGGGCTTTCTTCTTTTGCGCGAGGCGGCCGCGCGCTCCGTTCGACATCGTTGCCGCTCGATCGCCGGCGTCGCCACGCCGCGAACGCAAGTCCGGGTCATGACATCTCCCGTACAGGGGCTCGAGGCGAGCCCTATCATCGACGCGGCGTTGCGCCGGTTCCCGAGGAGACTGCGATGGACGAGCCCCAGGACGAACGTCTCGACTTCACCGCCGGCGTGCCGCTCGCCGACCTGCCGGACGGCCTGCCCGTGGCCGGACGCGTCGGCACCGACGATGCGCTGCTGCTGCGGCGCGGCGACCGGGTCCATGCGTTCGGCGCGCAATGCAGCCACTACCATGGGCCGCTCGCCGACGGGCTGGTGGTCGGCGACAGCGTGCGCTGCCCGTGGCACCACGCCCGCTTCGACATCACCACCGGCGAGGCCGTGCGCGCGCCCGCGCTCGACCCGATCGCCTGCTGGCGCGTCGTCCAGCGCGATGGCCGCGCGTTCGTCGGCGAGCGCATCGTCGCCGGGCCGCGCGAACGGCCGCCGGTCGCCGGGCATCCGCAGTCCATCGTGATCGTCGGTGGCGGCGTCGCGGGGCTCGCGGCCGCGGAGATGCTGCGGCGCTCCGGCTTCACGCGCCCGCTGACGATGGTGAGCGCCGACGCCGCGCCGCCCTGCGACCGGCCCAACCTGTCGAAGGACTTCCTCGCCGGCACCGCCGAGCCTGACTGGATCCCGCTGCGGCCGCCCGAGTTCTACGAGGCCAACGCGATCGAGCTGCTGCTGTCCACGCGCGTCACCGCCATCGATCCGGCGCGCCGCGTCGTGGCGCTGGACAGCGGCCGCGAGCTCGCGTGGGGCGCGCTGCTGCTGGCCACCGGCGCCGACCCGGTCCGCCTCGACATCCCCGGCGCCGACCCGGCGCGCGTCCACGTGCTGCGCAGCTTCGCCGACAGCAAGGCGATCGTCGCGCGGTGCGCCGGCGCGAAGCGCGCGCTGGTCATCGGCTCGAGCTTCATCGGCCTGGAGGTGGCGGCATCGCTGCGCGCCCGTGGCCTGGAGGTGCACGTGGTCGGACGTGACGCCGTCCCCATGGCCAACATGCTGGGCGAGGACCTCGGGCGCCGCATCCAGGCGCTGCATGAGTCGCACGGCGTCGTGTTCCATCTGGGCAGCACCGTCGACCGCGTCGACGGCTCGACCGTTCGCCTGGCCGGCGGATCGCGCGTCGATGGCTGCGACTTCATCGTCGCCGGCGTGGGCGTGCGGCCGTCGCTGGCGCTGGCCGAACAGGCGATGCTGGCCGTCGACCGCGGCGTGGTGGTCGACGCGACGCTGCGCACCAGCGCCGACGCCATCTGGGCCGCGGGCGACATCGCGCGCTGGCCCGACGCCCGCACGGGCGAGTCGATGCGCGTGGAGCATTTCGCGCTCGCCGAGGCGCAGGGCCGGTGCGCGGCGCTGAACATGCTCGGCGTGCACCGGCCGTTCGACACCGTGCCGTTCTTCTGGAGCCAGCACTACGAGACCGCCATCAACATGGTGGGCCACGCGGCGAGCTGGGATCGCATCGAGGTCGACGGCTCGGTGCAGGCGCTGGACGCCGCGCTGCGCTATTTCCGCGGCGACAGGCTGCTGGCGATGGCGACCGTGGGACGCGACCTCGCGAGCCTGCGCTGCGAGGCGACGATGGAAGGCGAGGCGGTGCCGTGAGGCGCCAGTCGCATCATCGAAGCGACGGTCATGCTGCACTGCGCGCAGGGCCCACGCCTGAAGAGGCGCCCTCCTGAAGGAATCAACGATGCGGACAATCGAGATGACCGGAAACGCAGTGCCCCGCGCCATGCCCGTGCTCGGACTCGGCACCTGGCGCTTCGGCGAATCGCGCGCGGCGCGCGCCGCCGAGGTGGCCTCCGTGCGCCGCGCGCTCGAGCTGGGCTACCGCCTGATCGACACCGCCGAGATGTACGGCGAAGGCGGTGCCGAGGAGGTGGTGGGCACCGCGCTGGCCGACGCGGTCCGGGCCGGCGATCTCCGGCGCGAGGACGTCGTCGTGGTCAGCAAGGTCTACCCGCACAACGCCAGCCGGGCCGGCACGCGTGCGGCCTGCGACCGGAGCCGCCGGCGCCTCGGGCTGGACTCGATCGACGTCTACCTGCTGCACTGGCGCGGCGCGCATCCGCTCGCGGAGACGGTCGACGCGCTGCGCGCGCTCGCGCGCGACGGCTGCATCGGCCGCTGGGGCGTCAGCAACTTCGACGTCGACGACATGGAGGAGGTGGCCGCGCTCGGCGACGATTGCGCGCTGGACCAGGTCTGGTATTCGCTTGGCGAACGCCAGCCCGAGTTCGCGCTGCTGCCCTGGCTGCGCGCGCGCGGCATGCCGTTGATGGCCTACAGCCCGATCGACCAGGGCCGCGCGGCCGACGACGCCGTGCTGCGCCGGATCGGCGCCGCGCGCGGCGTCACGGCCACGCAGGTCGCCCTGGCCGCCGTCCTCGCGCAACCCGGCGTCGTCGCCATCCCCAAGGCCACTGGCGAGGCGCACCTGCGCGAGAACCTGGCCGCGGCCGAGCTTGCGCTGAGCCCCGAGGAATTGCAGGCGATCGATGCGCGCTTCCCGCGTCCGGCCCGCCCGGCACCGCTGGCGATGAATTGACGCCTGGCGCCGGACACGCTCATCGAGCGGCCTCGCGCGCGGCGTCCAGCGCCTCGAGCAGGACACGCTGCGAGCCGATGTGGTTGGCGAGCAGCAGCACGAGCCGGGCGTTGAGCGCCTCGCTGGCCTGCGTGGACAGCTCGCGGTGCGCGTCGATGAGCGCCTCGTAGAAGTCGTCGGGCGACTCGAGATGGGGGGCGGTGTTCAGGTGCATGGCGGATCCTTGTCAACCCAGGGCGAGCGCGCGGCGGATGGCGGCGGTCACGCGCGCGGCGTCGGCCTCGCGCCAGCGTGCGCACACGTGCTGGTCGGGCCGCAGCAGCACGGTGCTGCCCGGGCGCAGGTCGTAGCGCTGCGCGAGCACGCCGGACGGATCGAGGAGGTCGGCGCCCACGCCCAGGAACCTCACGTCCAGGCCGTGCCCGTCGACATCCTTCAACGCGGCCGGCACCGCGCCCGCGACCAGCACGGTGAAGCCCGCGCCGAGCTGCGACAGCAGCCACGTCGGCGTGCCGTCCGGCAGCGTGACCGGGGCGTCCGCGGCGGGCGCGCCCGGGCCCATCGCGCCACGGAAGGCGTCGACGTCGGGCGTGTTCAGCGAGGAGCCGTGCAGCGTCGAGGGCGTCGACAGGCGGCCGCTGTTGACCAGCGTGCGCGCGAACGGGTGCGACTTCGCGAGCTCGAGCACCGCGTCGCGGAACACGCGGCTGATCGGGCTCTTGGGCGTGATGAAGTCGGTGGCCCGGGTGGAGTGGCGGATATTCTCGTCGGCGGCGAATTCGCGCTCGCGGGCGTAGGTGTCCAGCAGCGCATCCGGCGCATGGCCGCCCAGCACGGCGGCGAGCTTCCACCCGAGGTTGTCGGCGTCCTGGACGCCCGAGTTGGCGCCGCGCGCGCCGAACGGCGACACGCCGTGCGCGGCGTCGCCGGCGAACAGCACGCGGCCGTGGCGGAAGCTCTCCATGCGCAGGCACGAGAAGGTGTAGACGCTGGCCCACTCGAGTTCGAAATCGACGTCCTTCATCGCGGAATGCGCCAGCAGCGCCTTCACGCGCGGCAAGATCTTCTCGGGCCTTCGTTCTTCCTCCGGATCGGCGTCCCAGCCCAGCTGGAAGTCGATGCGCCACACGCCGTCGGGCTGGCGGTGCAGCAGCACGCTCTGGTTGCGATGGAATTCCGGGTCGAACCAGAACCAGCGCTCGGCGGGCGCCTCGTGCTTCATGCGCACGTCGGCGATCAGGAAGCGATCCTTGAACGTGCGGCCCCTGGACTCCAGGCCCAGCAGCCGGCGCAGCGTCGATCGGGCGCCATCGCAGGCCGCGACGTAGTCGACGGCCAGGCGATAGGGGCCGTCCGGGGTATCGATCGTGAGCAGCACGTGGTCGTCGTGCTGCTCGGCGCCGCTGACGGCGTTCCTCCAGCGCACGTCCACCAGCGGCAGCGCCGCGGCACGATCGGCGAGGTAGCCCTCGACGTAGTACTGCTGCAGGTTCACGAACGCGGGGCGCGCGTGGCCCGTCTCCGGCAGCAGGTCGAAGCTGTAGATCTGCTGGTCGCGGAAGAACACCTTGCCGACGTTCCACGACACGCCCTTGCCGGCCACGCGGTCGCCGCAGCCCAGGCGGTCGAAGATCTCCAGCGTGCGCTTGGCAAAGCAGATGGCGCGCGAGCCGGTCGACAGCGTGCTGTCGTTGTCCAGCAGCACGACGGGCACCTTGCGCTGCGCGAGGTCGATGGCCAGCGCGAGGCCGACGGGGCCGGCACCGACGACGGCGACCGGCCGGCGCGCGGGCAGCGCGGCGTCCTGGTCGGCGCGGCGTTCGTAGTCGAAGGCCACCTTCCGGTAGTCGACCGCGTCGCCGCCCGGGCGCGCGGGTTCGTTCAATGGCATGCTCGTCTCCTCGTGCCGCGGCGGACGCCTTCGTCGTGCCAGGCGGCGCGCCTTCAGCCTTCCAGCGTTTCCCACATCTGGCGGTCGCGCTCCGCCGTCCAGACGCGCGGGTCGGCGTACTGCGTCATCTCGTCGTAGCAGCGCGTGACGTCGAACGGCATGCAGTGGTCGAAGATCACCCAGTGGCCGTACCTGGGCTTGAGACGGGCGAGCGTGTCCTTGTAGACCGCGTTCAGGTCCTTGCCCGCGGCGACGCCGGCCTCCACGCTGGCGCGCACGTCGGCGATGAAGCCGGCGGTCGAGCGCAGGCCGTCGGCGACCTGCGCCTCGCCCCGCAGCGCCGGGCCGCGGCCCGGGACGAGCGCCAGCGGCTCGAGCGCCGCCACGTTCTCGAGCGTCTGCGGCCAGTCCTTGAAGTAGGCGTCGCCGGCGTAGGGCGTGGCGTCGAATTCGACCAGGTCGCCGCTGAGCAGCGTGCGCTCCTGCGGCAGCCAGACGACGGTGTCGCCCTTGGTGTGGCCGCGGCCGAGCTGCAGCAGCTGGACCTCGAGCTTGCCCAGCCACAGCGTCATCTTGTTCTGGAACGTGATCGTGGGCCACGTGAGGCCGGGGGGCACGGTCTCGACGTCGCGGAACAGGCGCGGGAAACGGCCGATCTCGCTGGCCTTGTCGGCCTCGCCGCGCTCGACGATCAGGTCGTGGGTGTCCTGGCTGGCGATGACCTGCTGCGGCTCGTACGCGCTGGCGCCGAGCACGCGCACCGCGTGGTAGTGGGTGAGCACGACGTACTTGATGGGCTTGTCCGTCACCTCGCGGATGCGGCGGATGACGTCGGCGGCCATCGCCGGCGTGGCCTGGGTGTCGGCCACCAGCACGGCGTCGTCGCCGATGACGATGCCGGTGTTCGGATCACCCTCGGCGGTGTACGCCCAGGCGTGCTCGCTGAGCTGGCTGAAGGTGACCTTCTTCTCGTCGAGGTCGGCCTGGGAGGCGAATTTCTTGGGTTCGGGCATCGCGGTCTCCGGCGAAGATATTTGGTTTTGGTAAATGCGTTCGTCAATGTTGGCCTTTTTCTTGATCTCCGTCAATAGATTTGGATTGGGTAAACTGGCCGCATGAGTTCCGCCGACGACAGCAGCGACAGTGCCGAAGGCCGCCAGCAGCGCGGCATCCAGAGCATCGAGGTCGGCGGGCAACTGCTGCACGCGATGGCCCACATGGGCCGCCCGCTGGCGCTCAAGGAGCTGGCGCACGAGGTCGACATGCCGGCCGCCAAGATCCACGCCTACGTGGTGAGCTTCACGCGCATCGGGCTGATGAAGCAGGACAGCGACAGCGGGCGCTATTTCCTCGGCCCGCTCGCGCTCCAGCTCGGGCTCATCAGCCTGAAACAGGCCAACCCGATCCAGGCCGCCGCCGCCGAGCTGTCGTCGCTGACGCAGCGCATCGGGCACACGGCCGCCGTGTCGGTGTGGGGCTCGCGCGGCGCGACGATCGTGCGGCTGGAGGAATCGCCCGCACCGATCCACGTCAACATGCGCCACGGGACCGTGTTCTCGCTGACCGGCACCGCCACCGGGCGCCTGTTCGCCGCCTGGCAGACCGACGAGGCCGCCAAGCGCCTGCTCGAGGCCGAGCGCGCGCGCCTGAAGGCGCATCCCGAGCCCGTCATCCCCAACGTGCCGCCGCCGGCGGCCGTGCCGTCGTGGACGGCCTTCCTGCCGCAGCTGCGCGAGGTGCGCCAGCACGGCCTGAGCCGTTCCGAGGGCGAGACCCTGCCGGGCGTCAACGCCATGGCCGTGCCGATCTTCGACCATGGCGGCGAGCTGGCCGCGGCGGTCACCGCGATCGGGCCGGCCGGCATCTTCGACATCGGTTGGCACGGGCCGATCGCGCGCGAGCTGCGCGCGTGCGCGCAGCGCGTCGCGCGGGCGCTGGGCGCACCGGCCGCCGGCTGACCGCCGCCCGAGGCCGCGCCTCGACGGGGGCGGCCCCCCGCCGGTCCGTCATCCTGCGGCTGCGCGCAGGACGACACCCGGGTTGCGAGTCCCGCGTCGCCTCGCGCCGGTTCCAGCGTCCATCCGGCGCGAAGCCCGCCGAGGCGTCCTCCTGCGCGGGCCGAAGCGGCGTGCGCGCCAATTCGACAAATGCGTTTGACATGGATCAATGAAGATCTCATACTGCAAACGCGTTTGGGAATGGCGAATCCTGCCGAGGCAGCGGAACCGTGCCCGGGCGTCCCGCGCCTGGCGCGATCGAACGGCCGCAGAGCCGGACGCCGGGCGCCCTGTCCACGACCCGCAGGAGACATCGCATGACCGCTCGCACCGGAGCGCGCGAGGATCGCAAGGTCCTCGCCGCCACCCTTGTCGGCACCGCCATCGAGTGGTACGACTACTTCATCTACGCGCAGGCCGCCGGCCTCGTGCTCGGCCCGTTGTTCTTCGGGCCGATCGCCAAGGACAACCCGGGTCTCGCGCAGTTGCTGTCGTTCGCGACGATCGGCATCTCGTTCCTGTTCCGGCCGCTGGGCGCGCTCGTGTGCGGCCATCTCGGCGACCGCATCGGCCGCAAGGCGATGCTCGTGCTGACGCTGGTGCTGATGGGCGTCAGCACCGCGGCCATCGGGCTGCTGCCGACGTATGCGCAGGCCGGCGCCGTCGCGCCGGTGCTGCTGATCGCGCTGCGCGTGCTGCAGGGCTTCTCGGCCGGCGGCGAGTGGGGCGGGGCGGCGCTGATGGCCGTCGAACATGCGCCGGCGAAGCGGCGCGGCTTCTTCGGCGCGTTCCCGCAGGTCGGCGTGCCGCTGGGCATGATCCTGGCCACGCTGGTGCTGCTGCTGCTCGACGCCGTCCTCGGCAAGGAGCAGTTCGCGGCGTGGGGCTGGCGCGTGCCCTTCCTGCTGTCGGTCGTGCTGATCGTCGTCGGCTCGGTCATCCGCCGCAGCGTGGAGGAGTCGCCCGTGTTCCTGCGCATGCACCAGCGCCGGCGCGACTCGTCGGCACCGCTGGGCCGGCTGTTCCGCCATCACTCGGGCGCGGTGCTGCGCGCGGCGCTGATCTTCGTGGCCAACAATGCCGCCGGCTACCTGCTCATCGCGTTCTTCATCAGCTACGGCCAGAAGGTGCTGCACCTGCCCGCGCCGCAGGTGCTCGCCACGTGCACGCTCGCCGCCGCGAGCTGGCTCGTCTTCACGCTCCTCGGCGGCCTGCTCGCCGACCGCATCGGACGCGTGCGCACCTTCCAGCTCGGCTACCTGCTGCTCGCGCTGTGGGCGGTGCCGATGTGGTTCCTGATCGACAGCGCGAGCATCGCGCTGTTCCTCGTCGCGGCCGTGGTGCTCACCCTCCCGCTGGGCCTGAGCTACGGCCCGCAGGCCGCGCTGTACGCCGAGATGTTCCCGGCCAAGGTGCGCTACTCGGGCGTCTCGGTGGGCTACGCGCTCGGCTCGATCCTGGGCGGCGCGTTCGCGGCCACCATCGCGCAGTGGATCATCGGCAGCACCGGCAAGTCGTGGCTGATCGGCGTGTACCTGATCGGGCTGTGCGTCGTCTCGTTCGCCGCCGTCTCGCACGGCCGCGATCCGATGGGCGTCGACCTGGACGTGGCGGAAGACGATCCGTCATCGCAGTCGTGGACCAGCGCCGGCGTCGCCCGCACGGCGGCGACCGCCGGATCGCGCTGAGCGCGGCGGGGCCGGTCAGCGGCGGGCCAGGTTCATCATCGCCATGCCCGCCACGGCGAGCACGCCGCCCACGGCGATCGAGGCGTCGACCGGCTCGCCAAGCCACAGGGTGGCGAACAGCACGCCGAACAGCGGGACGAGGCTGATGTAGCCCGCGGCGGCTCCGGCGCCGAGTGCCGCCACGCCTTCGAAGTACCAGGCATAGGCGAGCACCGTGGCGCCGGCGGCCAGGAAGGCCAGGGCCACCCAGGTCGTCGTGCTCGCGGCCAGCGGGCTCGCGAAGGCGGCGGGGCCTTCGAACGCCAGCGCCGCCGCGGCCAGCATCGCGAGGCCGAAGCCCGCGGTGACGGTCGTCGTCGTGAGGGCGTCGATGCCGGCGAGCAGGCGGCGCCCGATCAGCGTGTAGGCCACCCACGTGGCCACGCACCCGAGCAGCAACGCTTCGCCCCGGCCCACGCTGCCGGCGAACAGCGTCCACGGAGCGCCATGCGTCATGACGATGAGCGCGCCCGCCGCCGCCAGCGCCATGCCGGCCCCGATGCGCCAGTTCAGGCGTTCGCCGAACCACCAGGCGGCGATGAGGGTCGTGACGACGGGGTTGGTCGTGACCACCAGCGCCGCGCGGCCGGCCGCGACGTGGGCCAGCCCGAGCATGAAGAACATCGCGTAGCCGAACACGCCGACGGCACCGCCCACGGCCAGCCCGGCCCATTGGCGCGCCGTCAGCCGGCGCAGGCGGCCGAAGCCGCCGTCGACCTGCATCCACGCCAGCAGCAGGGCCAGCGCGATGCCGAAGCGCCAGGTGGCCGCCGCCAGCGGCGGCAGCGCCTGGGCCAGCACGCGGCCGCACGGCCACGACCCGCCCCACAGCGCGGCCATGCCGACCAGCTTGAGATGGACGGCCCAGGGTGAGCGTTGGCGGGCGAGGGCAGCGGCGGTGGAAGAAGGTGCGGTCATCGCGGAGGTGGGCGCGGCCACCCGGGAACATGGCGGTACGTTACTATCCGATCATTCGCATTCATCGGCAAATGAGCGTTCGCTCATGGTATCGGAATGACGTTCACCCAGCTCGAAGTCTTCGCCGCGCTGGCCCGGGCCGGCAGCTTCTCGCGCGCCGCGGCGCTGCTGGGCATCACCCAGAGTGGCGTGAGCCATGCGATGCGCGCGCTGGAGACCGAACTGGGCGTCACGCTGGTGCGTCGCGACGCGTCGGAGCCGACGCTGTCCGAGGCGGGCGGCCGGCTGCTCGTGCGCGCCAACGACATCCTGCAGCAGCGCGAGGCCCTGCGGCAGGAGGCCGCGGGCGCGCGCGGCGTCGCCAGCGGCACGCTGCGCATCGGCTCCTTCGGCTCCACGGTGTCGCTGCGGCTGCTGCCCGGGCTGCTCGCCGCCTACCAGCGCCTGCATCCGCAAGTGGAGGTGCAGGTCGAAGAGCAGGCGGACGACACCGTGGTCGACTGGCTGCTCGAGCGCCGCATCGAGATCGGCTTCGTCAGCCTGCCGGACGAGCGCTTCGAGACCTTGCCCCTGGCGCAGGACGAGTTCGTCGCCCTCATCCCGCAAGGCCATCGCCTGGCGCACAAGCGCAGCATCCACCCGCGCGATCTCGACGGCGAGCCCTTCATCCGCAGCGGCGCGGGCAGCGGCGCCGTCATCGACCGCATCCTCGCGGATGCCGGTGCGTCGCCCAGGCTGCTGTACCGCTTCGGGCAGCTGAACTCGATCCTGGGCTTCGTCGCGCAAGGGCACGCGCTGGCCATCGCGGCCCGGCTCGCGCTGCCCGACGACGTCCCGGGCGTGGTCTACCGCAGCCTGTCGCCCCAGCAGCGGCGCGTCACGGGACTGGCGGTGCGCAGCATGAAGCGACTGTCCCCCGCGGCGGCGGCGTTCGTGGACGTGGCCAGGCGCCAGGCGCGAAAGACGGGGCGATCGCCCGCAGCGGGCGCCGCCTGAAGCGTCGCCTCGACCTCGGCAGGCGCCAGGTCCGGCGCCTGAGGTCGAGCAGGCCTTGCCGGCGACCGGGAGAACGTGCCGCGACGCCGGCGCCGCCCGATGCCTCCTGCCGAGCGCAGACGCGGCCATGGGCGCGGGCAAGGTCGCCGGGCACGGATCGGCGCCCGAGGGCATGCCCATTGCCGCAGCGGCGGCTTCAACCTGACTTGCCGCCGTGGACTGCAGCGCTCTCCTCACCCGCCAGCTGGCCGAGCTCACGGCACTGATCTCGCGCCTGCGTTCCAGCAGGCGCGGCGACGATGCCGCGCGCCTGTTCGGCGATCTCTCGAACCGGGCGGTCCTCCATGTCCTGTCGCGCGAGCGCGTGCTGCTGCCCGCGTGGCGCCACGTCCGCTGGAAGGATCTGCCCCTCGATGCGATGAGGGGGCACGTGCGATTCAAGCAGGCGCTCGCCGATCTGCTCGTGCGACCGCCTTCCGCGGACGGGCACGCGCAGGCCTTGTGCGCGTTCGAGGCGCACGTCGAGCAGCAGCGCCTGCTCGACCAGCACCGCCTCGTTCCCGTGCTTCGCGACGCGATGGACATCGAACTGCGCCGCGAGCTGTGCAACGACGTCGAGCTGCTGTTCGAGACCGGGAGTCCGCCGATGCGCGAGCCGATCTTCGGCGATGCCTCGCCCCGCGAGCTCATCGCCGAAGCGGAGATCGTCCTGAGCTCGCTGGGGGGAATGCGGCCCGGCGGCGGGTCGGCGCCAGCCTGACCGTCGCCGGTCCTGCCACGGCCGGCGCCTGTCCCGGATGGCGAACTGCTTCGACGGGCCTGCACGCCCGCCGGCGTGCTCGGGACGCGATGCGTTCACGCAACCTCGCGGCGCCGGATGATCACGAACGCGCGCAGCGAGTCGAGGCAGGGCAGCACCTGCACATGCGCACACCAGGCCGAGAACTTGCGGACATCGATCTGCAGCGGCGCCGGATAGTGCCCGCGGCGGTGGGCCTCCCGCGTGGCCTCGGAGATCATGGCTCTCCAGGCCTCGATGGTGGGCGGGAAATCCTGGTCGAGCCTGCAGAGCGCCGCCATGGCGTCGAAGTCCTCGGACGGCAGCGACACTTCACCTAGGTCACGCATGGGATCCTCTGGCTGAACGAGCGTACAGTCGTTCGCCGCACGCCTGTCATTGTCCCCGAACGTCGGATCGCCGGCGAAGCGAAGGGCTCACGCGGCGCCGGCTTCGTGCGTGAAGCGGCGTCCGCGCGCACGCCTGCCCGGCCGCGCGTGCGCCCCACGAGCGCGCGGCGGGGAAACGTCCGATCAGCGTGATTTCCTGGCGGGAAGCGCGCAGGACAGGGTCGGCCGGCCTACAGAAGCCGGCCGGCAGGTCGATGAAACCGGGTTGTCGCAGTACCCGTTCATGTCCAAGAAGTCGCCCCTCGTCCCCTGCCTGTCGCTGAGCCTGGGCATCGCCTCCGGCGCCGCGCTGGCCGCCAACCCGAGCGTCCCCGATCTCGCGTCGCTGCCGCTCGACCAGCTGCTCGACATGGAAGTCACGGGCGCCTCGAAGTTCTCGTCGACGCTCGCGGACACGGCGGCCGCGGTCAGCGTCGTCAGCGCGGCCGAGATCCGCGCGCTCGGCTGCAGGACGCTCGCCGACGTGCTGGCGACGCTCAAGGGCGTGATGGTCACGACCGATCGCTCGTACAGCTATGTCGGCGTGCGCGGGTTCTACGCGCCGGGTGACTACAACACGCGGGTGCTCCTGCTCATCGACGGCGTCCGCGCCAACGACGCGCTCTACGACCAGGCCTATCTGGGCAGCGAGTTCCCGGTCGACCTGGCCCTCGTCGATCGCGTCGAGTTCATCCCGGGGCAGGCGTCGGCCGTCTATGGCGCGAACGCGCTGTTCGGCGTCGTCAACGTCGTCACCCGACGTCCCGAGGCGGGCGCGCCCGCCGTGGCGGAGGCGACCGTCGGCTCGTTCGGAGAACGCCGGCTGCGCCTGGAGGACACGCTGTCGACCGCCGGCGGCGCGGTCGTGCGCCTGTCCGCGTCCTCGGGCGGGACGCGGGGCGAGGACGTACCGGCCGACGGCGCCGTGACCCCGCGCGGCGACTTCGAACAACGCACGAGCGTGGCGCTGAACGCGCGCTATGGCGGACTCGCGCTCTCGCTGGTCCAGTCGCATCGCACGCGCGGCAACCCCGCCATCGTGGACACCGTGGCGGGCGACTGGCGCACGCGCAACATCGACAACCAGGGCCTCTACGACCTCACGTGGAAGGGCTCGAACGAGGCGGGCGAGCAGTCCACGCTCCGCCTCTACGGCGGCAGCTACCACTTCGTCGGCCGCTTCGTCATGGACGGGGCGCCCGTGACGATCAACGAGGACACGGACACCGCCCACTGGGTCGGCGCCGAGGCGCATGTCACCACCGAGCGCATCGACGGCCACCGGTTGACGGCCGGTGCCGAGCTCCAGTCCTCGCCGATGCTGCGCTCGTTCAACGCGGACGTCGCGCCGGCGAGCGAGCCCTACCTGGATCGCAACGACCCGTCGCGCCGCGTCTCCGTCTTCGCCGAGGATGTCTGGCGCGCATCGAGCGCCGTGTCGCTCGACGCCAGCCTGCGGCTGGACGCGACGCGCGGCTACCGGGCGCAGGCGAGCGGGCGCATGGCGCTCGTCTGGCGGGCCACGGACAGCCTGGTGGCGAAGGCCATCTACGGCACCGCCTACCGGCCGCCGAACGACTACGAGGCGCACTACCAGATCGCCGGCCCCGGCGGCTACGAAGCCAACGCGCACCTGCGGCCGGAGGCGGTGCGCGGCGCGGAGCTCAACGTCGAGTGGCACCCGGATGCGAACGACAGCCTGAGCGGATCGATCTTCGAGAACCGGGCCGAACGCCTCATCGTGCAGGCGCGCGACGACGACGCCGACACCTACACCTTCGTCAACCAGGGCACCGTCGTGGCCCAGGGCGCCGAGGTGCAGTGGCAGCACGCCTGGGCGCAGGGCGCACGCCTGCGCGCCAACGTCAGCACGTCCTTCGCGCACGACCGGGCCACCGGCACGCCGATCGCCGTCTATGCGCCGCACTACATCGCCAACCTCACGGCGCTGCTGCCGGCGGGCGCGGGCCTGCAGGCGGGCCTGCAGTGGCGCGCGGTCGCCCGGCGCGGCGGCGCGGGCGCGTATGCGCTGGCCAACGTCTCGCTGTCGTCGACGACGGCCGCCGCCGGCTGGTCGTGGGCGGCCAACGTGCAGAACCTGTTCGCTCGCCGCTACAGCGACCCGGGCACCGACCTGGAGGCGCAGCCGTCCATCCGGCAGGCGGGACGCAGCATCGAGATGACGGTCTCGAAGGCGTTCTGACGATGAACGGGCTCTCTCCGTGGCGACGGGCCTGGCCCGTGTGGCTGGCCGGCGCCGCCCTCGCGCTGCTGCCGCTCGACGGCGCGCTCGCCGTCGAGCGCGGCGCGCTCGAGGCCGCCATCGTGTTCAACCTGCTGCAGTTCGTCGAGTGGCCCAACGAGAGCGCGCTGCCCGACGGGTCGCCGCTCACGCTGTGCCTGCGGGGCGACAGCCCGCTGATGGCGCCGGCGCGGCTGCTGGAAGGTCGCGCCGTGCGCCGCATGGCGCTGCACGTGGCCCGGCTCGACGGGCCTGCGCACGCGTGCCAGGCGGTCTACATCGACTCCGTGTCGGCCGAGCAGGACGCGCGCAGCGCCGCGCACGATCCGGCGCTCGTGATCGGCGCGAGCGACTATCGTCCCGCGGCGCGGGCGTCCATCCAGCTCGTCTTCGCCGAGGGCCGGCTCGCGTTCGACATCGACCAGCGCAAGGCGCAGCAGTCCGGCCTGTCCATCAGCTCGCGCCTTCTTCGCCTGGCGAGGACGGTCTCGGAATGACGCCGCCCGACGCCCTCCAGGCCAGGCGCGGCACTGTGCGCCCGCGCTCGCTGGCCCGGCGCCTCACGAGCGCGGCGCTGCAATCGACGGCGCTCGCGCTGCTGGTCGCCGGGCTGGCCGTCAACGTGCTGGTCTACGGCTGGTCGCACGCGACGCTGCGTGGCCAGGCCGAACTGCAGGCCGCGATCGCCTCCGACGGCATCGCGCCGGCCCTGTTGTTCCGGGACACGCGTGCCGCCGGCGAGGTCCTGCAGTTGCTGAAGAGTTCACCCGACGTCCGCCGCGCGACGGTGTTCGACGCCACGGGCCAGGTGTTCGTGCGCTACGACGCGACGGCGCCGCTGCCGCCCGGCGCCGAGGCGCAGGCCGTCCCGGCGGAGACCGGCCTGATCGAAGTTCGCCAGCCGGTGGTGCAGGGCCGCGAACGCCTCGGCGAGCTGCGCCTGGCCGTCTCCCGGCATGCCCTCCAACGCCAGACACTGATGCTTTGCGGCGCGACCGTGCTGTCCGCCTTGCTGGGCCTCGTGGTGTCCTGGCTGCGCGTGCGGCGCGTGCGCCGGGCCGTCGGCCGCGCGGAGAACGAGCTGAACCAGCTCGCGTATTTCGACCCGGTGACCGGCCTGCAGAACCGGCATGCCGCGATGGAACTGCTGGCGGGGCTCGCGGCCGAACCGTCGGCCCGCTTCTCGGTGCTGCTGCTGGACCTCGACGACTTCAAGCTCGTCAACGACACGATGGGCCATGCGGCCGGCGACGCGCTGCTCGGCCAGCTGGGCGGCGCGCTGCAACACGCGTTCGGCGCCACGGGCCAGGTGTTTCGCCTGGGCGGCGACGAGTTCGTCGCCGTGGTCCGGTCCCGCCGCGCCGGCGAATCGGCCGAGCACCTGGGTCGCCACGCGATCGCCTGCTTCAACCAGCCGATGCGGTTCCGGGGCAAGCTGATGCCGGTGCATGCGAGCGTGGGCATCGCCGAATTCCCGGGTCATGGCGCCACGGCGCAGGAACTGCTGCGCGCGGCCGACACCGCCATGTACCGGGCGAAGTCCTCGGGCAAGAACGGCTTCGCGATCTATGACGAGAGCATGGATCGCGAGAACGTCGCGCGGATGCAGCTCAGCGAGGAGCTCGCCGCGGCGCTGCAGCGCGACGAACTCGTCCTGCACTACCAGCCCATCCTCGACCTCGAGACCGAGGCCATCCTCGGCGTCGAGGCGCTCGTGCGCTGGCGCCATCCGACGCGCGGCATGCTGATGCCCGGCGCATTCATCGAGGTGGCCGAGGGCTCCGGCCTGATCGTGGAACTGGGCGGCTGGGTGCTGCGCGCGGCCGCGCGCCAGCAGGCGGCCTGGCAGGCCCGTGGCCTCGGGCACCTGTTCGTCGCCGTCAACGTGTCCGCGCAGCAGCTCGCGCGCCGCACGCTGATCGACCAGGTCGACGCGGCGTTGAAGGACAGCGGCGCCGATCCGCGCCAGCTCCAGATCGAGCTGACCGAGCACGCGCTCATCGAGGACGTGGCTGCCAACGTGCAGATGCTGGCCATCCTGAAGCTGCGGGGCATGAAGATCGCCATCGACGACTTCGGCACGGGCCTGTCGTCGCTGTCGTACCTGAAGCGCCTGCCGATCGACAAGATCAAGGTCGACCGCAGCTTCGTCAACGACCTGAGCGCCACCGGCGAGGACTTCGCCATCGTGGCCACCATCGTCGGGCTCGCGAACGCGCTCAAGAAGGAGATCGTCGCCGAGGGCATCGAGACGCCTCAGCAACTGGCGGTCCTCAGGCGCCTGTGCGTGCAGCACGGCCAGGGCTACTTCTTCAGCCGCCCGGTGCCGGCGGCCGACCTCGAGGCTCTCGCCTTGCGCGGCGACACCTTCCCCGCGCCGGCACGGTGAAGCCGGCGATGCGACGGCCGAGGAGCGGGCAGCAGCTGTCGCCGGATCCGCCACCGAAACGTCGCCCCGCCCGCGCCCGCGGGTTCCGGCGCGCCGCGTGCGGCGACGACAAGGTCTCCCGACAGGACGAGCGATCCGGATCGGCTGCCGAATGCCGAAATCCTGGCTTGGCCCGTGCCTTCCCTCGCCGACGATGAACAACGAACTCTCCGTGCCAGACGCTGACGCCGACGCCGATCCCGCGGCGCCGGACGCGCCGGCACGCCCGGCCGCGACCGCGGTGGCGCCGTCCGTGAAGGCGGACGTCGACGCGCTGCTGGACGGGTGGGAGGCGCTGCGCCGCAAGCTGTCGTCCCTGCTGAAGGCCGAACAGCCCGGCGACGACTGGCGCGCGCAGTTGCTGGGATTCGCGACGCAGGTGCGCGAGCTCGCCGCGCACGACCCCGACGTCGCGCTGTACTACCTGGTCTTCTCGGCCGGCCAGGACCTGGATCACTACAGCGCCGTGCACGGCATGGCGTGCGCGGTGATCGGCGAACTCGTCGGACGCTGGCACGGCTGGGGCGACGACGACATCTCGGCGCTGGTGCATGCCGCGCTCTCGATGAACGTGTCGATGACGCGCACCCAGGACGCGCTGGCGCAGCAGGCGCAGGCGCCCGACGAACGTCAACGCAGCGAGATCGCGGGCCACGCCCAGGCCAGCGCGGCCTTCCTCCAGGCGGCCGGCGTCGAGGACGGACTGTGGATCGACGTGGTGCGCCAGCACGGCGTCGGCTGCGACGACGGCGAGATCGACGCGATGTCCCCGGCTTCCCGGCTGGCGGAGCTGTTGCGCCGCATCGACGTCTACACGGCCAAGCTCAGTCGCCGACGCAGCCGCAGCGCCTCCACGCCGGCGCTGGCCGCGCGCGACGCCTGCCTCGGCCGCTCGGGACACCCCGACAGCGTGGGCGCGACGCTGTTGCGCGTGCTCGGCCTGTATCCGCCCGGGACCTGGGTGAGCCTGTCCAACGGCGAGACGGGCATCGTCATCGCGCGCGGCGCGAAGGCCCACACGCCCATCGTGGCGGCCCTGCGCCGCGCCGACGGCGGGCTGCTGATGCAACCGGTGCGGCGCGACACGCAGGCACGCGGCTGGGCCGTCGTGCGCGGCCTGACCTCGCGCGACGTGCGGGTCCAGGTCCATCACCTTCGCGCGCTGCGCTGCTAGGTCGTCCGCCCGGCGACATCCCCATCTCCGCTGGGCGATCGTCCGGCCTGCCGGCCGGGCCCCGGAGGCCCTG
>JAEKKH010000212.1 GCA_019510465.1 Burkholderiales bacterium | reverse complement strand
GTGAGCATCGCCGGCCGGCTGCTGGTCTACCTGCCGCACGACAACCACATCGGCATCTCGCAGCGCATCGGTTCGCCGGAACTGCGCGAGCAGCTGCGCGCGCGGATGATCGCGCTGGCCGGCAATCCGCTCGAGGGCGGCGGCGGCTTCATCCTGCGCACCAACGCGGAAGAGGCGAGCGACCAGGAGCTGGGCGAGGACATCGCCTACCTGCGCACCACCTGGAACCGCATCCGCGAGCGCGCGCTGTCCAAGCCGGCGGGCTCGCTCCTGCACCAGGACCTCAGCCTGGCCGAGCGCGTGCTGCGCGACATCGCCAACGAGAACACGCAGTCGATCCGCATCGATTCGCGGCTGCAGTACGAGTCGCTGCGCACCTTCGGCGAGACCTACGCGTCGAGCTCGGTGGGCCGGCTCGAGCACTACAAGGGCGAGCGCCCGATCTTCGACCTCTACAACATCGAGGAGGAGATCGCCCGCGCGCTCGCGCGCCGCGTCGACCTCAAGAGCGGCGGCTACCTCATCATCGACCAGACCGAGGCGCTGACGACCATCGACGTCAACACCGGCGGCTTCGTCGGCGCGCGCAACTTCGACGAGACGATCTTCAAGACCAACCTCGAGGCCGCCGGCGCCATCGCGCGCCAGCTGCGGCTGCGCAACCTGGGCGGCATCATCATCGTCGACTTCATCGACATGACGCGCGAGGAGCACCAGCAGGCCGTGCTCGCGGAGTTCCGCAAGCAGCTGATCAAGGACCGCACGAAGGTGACGGTCAGCGGCTTCACGGGCCTGGGCCTGGTGGAGATGACGCGCAAGCGCACCCGCGAGTCGCTGGCGCACATGCTGTGCGAGCCGTGCCCCACGTGCAGCGGCCGCGGCCAGGTGAAGACGCCGCGCAGCGTCTGCTACGACGTGCTGCGCGAGATCCTGCGCGAGGCGCGCCAGTTCGATCCGAAGGAGTTCCGCGTCATCGCGAGCGCGGCCGTCGTCGAGATGCTGCTCGACGAGGAGAGCGCCCACCTGGCCGACCTGTCGGCCTTCATCAGGAAGCCGATCTCGCTGAGCGCCGAGCCCACGATGAACCCGGAGCAGTACGACATCGTGCTGCTCTGATCACGGGCGGCCCGTTCAGGCGATGACTCCGGCGCCGTCGGCCGCAGGACGCGCCGGGGGCGCCGTCACCTTCTCGAAGCGCTCGAGGTATTCCGGGCGTTCGGTGCCGCACCAGCGGTCCCACCATGTGAACCACAGCGCGTAGTTGCCGTGCACCGCCTCGTGGTGCAGGTGATGGTGCGTGGTGGTGACGAAGCGGCCCGTGAACCAGTGGCGCGCGAAGCGGCGCGGCATCGTCTCGACCGTGGCGTGGCTGAATCCGGCGCGCAGCATCTCCAGCATGCCGAACGCCACCAGCACGTAGCCGTTGAGCGGCACCACCAGCAGGGCCAGCAGCATCACCTGCCCGTTCACGAAGGCCTCCACGGGGTGGAACGCATAGGCCGCGAAGGGCGAGGGATGGCGCGAGCGATGGTGCACGAAGTGCACGCGGCGCAGCAGCCAGCGGGTATGCAGCAGCCGGTGCGTCCAGTAGAAGTAGGCGTCGTGCCAGATCATCAGCAGGGGAATGCTCAGCACGAGCCAGGCCAGGCCGTGCTTGCGCGGATCCTCGTAGATCTCGGCGTGCCCCGACACCACCAGCGCCAGCACCACGGCCGCGATGGCGGCGAACACGCCCACGGTCGCGACCGAGTAGGCGATCTCGCGCGCGAGGTCGGCGCGGCGCGGCCAGTCGCCAATCAGCCGGTGCGCCAGGCGCTTCTTCAGCAGCACGTGCAGCACGAGCCACAGCGCCGGCGCGAACACGGCGTAGCGCCAGCCTTCGTCCAGCAGTCCCAGGGTGTAGACGCGACGGAACGAATGCCAGGCCGCGGGGTGGCCGAGCGTGGCGAACACGTCCATGAGCCAGTCGATCATGCGCGGGCCTCTCCTTGGCCGACATTGTGGGGCCGGCGGCCGTCCCGCGGCACTGGCATCAGGGTTGTCGGCAATGGGAGCGCACGCCGTCGTCTTGGCCCGAATGGCATGCAAACATCGATCATTTCCCGCGTGCCGCCCGGTGCGCGCGGGAGGATGATCCGACACCACGACGCGGCTGTTTTCCGCGGGTTCCCGGCAACCATCGAAGCACGGCCATGATCGCAATCACCGTATCGACCAACTATCACGACATCCTGCGGCTGGTGCTGGCGGCCGACGAGAAGTTCTTCGACCGCTGGATCTTCGTGACCGACGTCGACGACATCCGCACCATCGACGTGCTGGCCAGGCACGACGTCATCGTCCTGTACCACGACTTCCGCAACGGCGGCCGCGTCTTCGACAAGGGGGGCGCCGTCGCGCTGGCGCAGCAGTTCGCCTATCGCCATTATCCGGACCAGTGGTACCTGCTGATGGACTCGGACATCTGCCTGTCGCCCGAATTCGCCGCGCTGCCGCCGGCGGTGCCGGGTTTCGATCCGGACGCCGTCTACGGCGCCAAGCGCCGCCACGATTTCGGCAAGCTGAGCGAATACCGCGCCAATCGCAACTACTTCGAATATCCCTGGGGCGACCAGTTGCAGGGCTATTTCCAGCTGTACAAGAAGAAGGTGCTGTACCAGGCGTCGCGCGACGCCAGTGCCTGCGACCTCGATTTCCTCGCCCATTTCGACAAGAAGGTGACGATCGACGGTTTCGTCTGCAATCACCTGGGCCGCAAGGGAAACTGGCAGGGCCGCAAGGTCGGCGAGGATTTCGAGTTCGACGTCGCCTGACGCGCGCGCGCCGCCGAAACCGGGCGATCGGCGCGGCAGACCGGGTGCAATACCCGGGTCCGGGGATGCATGTGGGCGTTTACAGTCGGGCCTGTGCTGCTCCAATGAAGCAATGCCCGAAGCCGTTGACATGCCCCTCCAGACCCCGACCCGAATCCTGGTCGTCGACGATGACGACGCTTTCCGCGAGTCCGTCTGCGCCGCCATCGCACGCGACGACGCCATGGTGCTCGCCGCCCAGGTGGGCAACGCCGAGAGCGCGCGCGAGGCGATCGCCGCCGGCCAGTTCGACGTCGCGCTGGTCGACCTCGGCCTGCCCGACGGCAACGGCATCGACCTGATCCGCGAGATCGCCCGCACCCGGCCGGACGCCGACGTGATGGTGGTCACCGTGTTCGGCGACGAGGCCCACGTCCTCGCCTCGATCGAGGCCGGTGCCACCGGCTACCTGCTCAAGCGCAGCCTCAACGATACGCTGGGCGCCACCGTGCGCGAACTGCGCGCCGGCGGCTCGCCCATCAGCCCGGTGATCGCGCGCCAGCTGCTGCACCGCTTCAAGAAGGACTCGCCCACGCCGGCGGTGGTGGACGACGGCGGCCTGTCGGAGCGCGAGCGCGAGGTGCTGCTGTTCATCGCCAAGGGCTTCACGGTCGGCGAGATCGCCAACATGCTGCACCTGTCGGCCCATACGGTGGCCACGCACGTCAAGCACATCTATCGCAAGCTCGCGGTGCATTCGCGCACCGAGGCCGTGTTCGAGGCGGGCCGCATGGGCCTGCTGTGAACCGGCGGCCGGGCATCCTCCACGAAGTCGACCTCGCCCGCGCGCTGCGCGCATGGACGCGCGCCTGCGCGGCGCCGCTCGCGCTGGTGCTCGCGATCTTCGCCGCCTGCCTGCCGGCCGCGCGGGCGGCGGGGCAGGCCCCGTCGACGGCTTCCGCGCCGGCGACCCAGACCATCGGCCAGGCCGAGTTCTGCATCGCGCCGGACCTGGCCGACACGATGCCCGACGCCTCGTGCGGCTGGAAGACGGTGGAACTGGCCAAGGTATGGCACGCGCCCCGGCGAGACGTGCCGATGGTCGACGCCTGGTTCAAGCTGCGCTTCCATCTCGACGCGGTGCCGGGGCAGAGCCTGGCGCTGTACACCGTCGCCTTCAACCGGTCGGGGCGCGTGTTCGTCAACGGCAACCTGTTGCGCGAGCTCGGCGCCATGCGCGATCCGCTGCCGCTGAACTGGAATCGTGCGCAGTTCATCGTGCTGCCGGCGCTGATGCTGCACGCCGGCGACAACGAGATCGAGATCCAGCAACGCATCCACTCCTACGAGGGCGGCTGGCTCGCGCCGGTGCGGCTGGGCGGCGAGGACGAGCTGCGCCCGATCTGGCAGCGCCGCGTGTTCTGGCAGAGCGACACGGTGCGCCTGCTGGGTTCCTGCACGTTCGCGATCGGCGTGTTCATGCTCGGGGTCTGGCTCGGGCGCCGGCACGACGCGATGTACTTCTGGTTCGCCTGCATCGCGCTGTCGTGGTCGGTGCAGAGCCTCGATTCCTACGCCGAGATGCCGCCGCTGCCACCCCTGCTGTGGGAGCGCGTGGTCGACTCCGTGCCGGTGCTGCGCGGGGTGCTGATGCTCATGTTCGTCCTGCGCTACGGCGGCATGCGGCGGCCGGTGGTCGAGAGGATCGCCTGGGGCTATTTCCTGCTCGGCGCCGCGGCGATCTTCTGCGGCTCCATGCCGCCGGTGGGCATGGATCTCTGGTTCCTGGGCTTTCTGCTGGCCTCCGTCTACATCCTGTACCTGCAGGTCCGCGTGGGGCTGCGACGCAGTCGGGTGGAGGGCGTCCTGCTGCTGTCCGCGGGCATGCTCGACATGGCGCTGAGCGCGCACGACCTGGTGCTGTTCTCCGAGCACACCTGGGCCGATCGCTTCTACCTGGCGCACTTCAGCGCGCCGCTCTACCTGTTCGTGATCGGCACGATCCTGGTGCGTCGCTTCACCGAGTCGCTCAGCGCGCACGAGAACCTGGCGGCCGTGCTGGAGCAGCGCATCGACGACAAGGCCGCCGAGCTCCAGCGCAACTACGAGCAGCTCGTGGAGGCGCGCCGCAACGAGGCGCTGGCGCTCGAGCGCACGCGGATCATGAGCGAGATGCACGACGGCATCGGCTCGCAGCTGACCATGGCGCTGTCGCTCGTGCGCCAGCTGGACCGCGAGCGCAACCCCGAGCGCGGCGGCGAGGATGGCCGCGTCGCCACCGTGCTGCGCGAGAGCATCGAGGACCTGCAGTTGATCATCGACTCGCTGGAGCCGGTGGAAAACGACCTGCTGACGGTCCTGGGGACCCTGCGCTACCGGCTGCAGGATCGGCTGGGCAAGAGCGGCATCGACCTGCAGTGGAACGTGGTGGACCTGCCGCCGCTGCCGATGCTCACGCCGCACAGCGTCCTGTCGATCCTGCGCATCGTGCAGGAGGCGTTCGCCAACTGCCTGAAGCATTCGGGCGCCGACCGGATCTCGGTGACCACCGGCCTGCAGGGCGCGCCCGGCGTCGACGAGAAGGCGCACATCGTCATCGTCGACAACGGCCGCGGCATCGACCTGAGCCGCGGGGCCGGCCGCGGACTGGAGAACATGCGGCGTCGCGCGGCCGCGCTGGGCGGGCAGCTGAAGATCCTGTCGCAGGCCGGGCGGACGGAGGTGCGCCTCGAATTTCCCACGCTCCGCCCCGCGTCGGCCTGAACGGGCGATTTCACCATTTTCGGGGAGATCGTCCGCGCCTCGGACGGCCTCAGCCCATCAGTTGCACACACTTTCAGGGAAAGTCCGGTAGCCGGTCGCCAGAACGAACGGCGAGCATCGACATACCTTGAGACGGTATTTCCGTCGGCGCGCGACCGATGCCCATCGGTCTGCACCGCGCTGCCGAGCCCCTGCCACGCCGTCCGCATCCCTCGTTGGAGATCGTCATGAAGAAGCGCCTGCTGTTCCTGTTCCTGCTCGCCCTGGCCGCGTTCTCCGGCTGCTCCGGCCAGGAGGCCCTGCTGGACGACAACGTCGCCGTGGCCGGCTCGTCGGCCGCCGCCTGAGGGCCGCGCGCCGGCGGCCGGGCTCACGCGCCGCGGAACTGCATGGCGTGCAGGCGGGCGTAGAGCCCCCCCGCCGCCAGCAACTGCGCGTGCGGCCCCTGTTCCACGATGCGTCCGTCCTCCATCGCGACCACGCGGTCGGCATGCTCGATGGTGGACAGCCGATGCGCGATGACCAGCGTCGTGCGGCCCTTCATCAGCACCTCGAGCGCCGCCTGCACCGCGCGCTCCGACTCCGAGTCGAGCGCTGACGTCGCCTCGTCCAGGATCAGGATCGGCGCGTCCTTGTAGATCGCCCGAGCGATCGCGAGACGCTGGCGCTGTCCGCCCGACAGCTGGTTGCCGTTGTGCCCGATCTGTGCGTCCAGCCCGCCGGGCATGGACTGCACGAACTCGAGCAGGTTCGCGCCCGCGAGCGCGTCACGCACGCGGGCGGGGTCGACGCTCGCGCCGAGCGCCACGTTGGCGGCGACGCTGTCGTTGAACAGCACGACGTCCTGGCTGACCAGCGCGAACTGGCTGCGCAGCGCGGCGATGTCGTAGTCGGCGATGGCCACGCCGTCGATCAGCACGCGGCCTTCGCTGGGCTCGACGAAGCGCGGCAGCAGGTTGACCAGCGACGTCTTGCCCGCGCCCGAGGGCCCGACGAAGGCGACCGTCTCGCCGGCGCGGATGGCCAGCGTGATGTCCGACAGCGCGGCCACCGGCGTGCCCGCGGGCACGTCGGCGGTCGCGCCACCTTCCGCGGGCTCGGCCGAGTCGCGCGCCTCGTAGTGCAGCCCGACGTCGCGGAACTCGATGTCGCCCCTGACGCGCGCCGGCGCGATGGCGCCGCCGCTCTCGACCGGGACGGCTTCCAGCATGTCGAGCCCGCGTTCCATCGCCGCCGTGCCGCGCGTGAGCGGGGCCATGACGTCGGACAGGTGCTTGGCCGGCTGGATCAGCAGCAGCATGCAGGTGATGAACGCCACGAAGTCGCCGGGGGTGCCGTGCGTCTTGCTGCTCTCGGCCAGCGCCATCCACAGCACGGCGGCCAGCGCGAACGAGGCGAGCACCTGCGTGACAGGCGTCATCAGCGAGCCCGAGGCCTGCTGCTTGATGTTGAGGCTGCGCATCAGGCGCGAGCTGGCGTCGAAGCGGCGCTGCTCCTGCTCGGCCGCACCATGAAGGCGCACGATGCGCCAGGCCAGCACATTCTCCTCGACCACGTAGGCCAGGTCGTCGGTGGCGTTCTGGCCGGCGACGTTGAGCTTGTGCAGGCGCTTGCTGACCACGCGCACCATCAACCCGACGATCGGGAACAGCACGACGACGAACACCGTCAGGCGCCAGTTCAGCACGATCAGGTAGCCCACGAAGAACAGGGCGGTCAGCGAATCGCGGATCAGGATCTGCACCGAGCCCATCAGCAGGTTGGCGCCCTGCTGGATCTCGTAGACGATGTTGTTGGTGATGCTGCTGGCCGTGTTGCGCGTGAACAGGGCGGGCGCGGCGCGCAGCATGTGCGAGAACATGTGCGCCCGCACGGCCAGCACCGCGTTCTGCGACGCCTTCGTCAGGCCGTAGCTGGACACCCACCAGGACACGCCGCGGATCGCGAACAGCACCACGATGGCGAGCGGGATGGTCCAGATCGGCACGCCGGCCGTGTCCTTGAAGCCGCTGTTCAACAGCCGCTTGAGGATGTACGGGATCATCGGCTCGGTGGCCGCCGCCACCACCATGGCCGTCGCCGCGAGCCCGAGGGCGGCGCGGCTGTTGTCGCGGAAGTAGGGGATCACGCGCGCGAGGCGCTGCTTCAGTGTGGTCATTGGCGGCGGAGGCGGGCGACTGAGGCCGAAGTTCCCCCGGGGATGGCTTGAACCCCGCATTATCCGGCCCGGCGCTCGACGCGCCGTTGGCCTACAAGCAGGCCTCGATCTTGCTGCCTACAATGCGCTGCTGAACAGCATGCTGGTTTAATCCGGAACTTTCCGACTGAACAGGACTCACCTGAATCCTCATGTGGCCTAGAAGACATGCCCTGCGCGCCTTGGGCGCCTCCCTCGCGCTGCCCGCCCTCACGCCGGCCTTCGCGCAATTCCGTGTCGAGATCCGCGGCGTCGGCGGCACCCAGATCCCCATCGCCCTGGGCCGCTTCCGCGACGAGGACCGCCAGCCCCAGTCCGTGTCCGCCGTCGTGCGGGCCGACCTCGAGCGCAGCGGCGTCTTCAAGGTCGTCGATGCCCCGGCCCCGGCCGACGAGAACGGCCTGCCCGACTACAACACGCTGCGCTCGCGCGGCGCCGACTGGGTGGTGGGCGGCTCCGCCACGCGCCTGGCCGACGGCAAGGTCGACGTGCGGTTCCGCTTGTGGGACGTCGTCAAGGGCGCCGACCAGGGCGGCCAGAGCGAGCCCACGCCGCCGGCCGACCTGCGCCTGGCGGCCCACCACATCTCCGACCTCGTCTACCAGAAGGTGACGGGCGAGCGAGGCGTGTTCTCCACCCGCATCGCCTACGTGACCAAGGGCGGCGGCAAGCACACGCTGCGCATCGCCGACGCCGACGGCGCCAACATCGTGCCGGCGCTGGTGGACAACGAGCCCATCATCTCGCCGGCCTGGTCGCCCGACGGCTCGGAGCTCGCCTTCGTGACCTTCCACGACAAGAAGGCCAAGGTCGTGATCCGCAACGTGCGCACCGGCGCGATGCGCGAGGTGGCCGCCTTCCGCGGCTCCAACAGCGCGCCGGCGTTCTCGCCGGACGGCCGCACGCTGGCCGTCACGCTGTCCAAGGACGGCGGCTCGCACGTCTACCTGATGGATCGCAACGGCGGCAACCCGCGCCGCGTCACCGAGAGCACGGGCATCGACACCGAGGCCCGGTTCTCGCCCGACGGCGCCTCGCTGTACTTCGTCAGCGACCGTGGGGGCGGCCCGCAGATCTATCGCCAGCCCGTGGGCGGCGGCGGCGCGCAGCGCGTCACGTACAACGGTGCTTACAACATCAGCCCCTCGATCAGCCCGGACGGCAAGCTTCTCGCATACATTTCGCGCGGCGACGGCTTCAAGCTGATGGTGATGAACCTCGCCACCAACGACGTGGCCAGCGTCAGCGACACCAACGACGACGAGAGCCCGAGCTTCGCGCCCAACGGCCGCTACATCATCTACGCGACGAAGGCCGGCGGCCGCGACGTGCTGATGGTCACGACCACCGACGGCCGATTCAAGTCGACGCTGGTCGAATCGGGCCTCGACATCCGAGAACCTGTCTGGGGCCCGTTCGGCCGCTGATTTCGGGGAAGAAGCCGCGGCGCAGGGGCGCTCGCGGACATGTTCATAGTGCTGGTAGGAGAGAATCGATGATCAAGAATTCCGGGAAGATGTTGCTGGCCCTGGCCAGCGTGGCGGTCGTGGCCGGTTGCGCCTCGCCCACGAAGCTGGACAAGCCGGTCGAGGTGGAGAAGAAGGACGTCACGTCCCAGACCACCACCACGACGCAGCCCAGCGGCGACACGGTCGCCAAGACCGACATGAGCAGCCAGCCGGTCGTGCCCATCACGCTCGATCGCGTCATCTACTTCGATTTCGACAGCTACGCGGTCAAGGACGAATTCCGTCCCATCGTGGAAGCGCACGCCAAGCTGCTGAAGGCCAACTCGGGCGCCAAGGAAGTGGCCGAAGGCCACACCGACGAGCGCGGCGGCAGCGAATACAACCTGGCCCTCGGCCAGAAGCGCGCCGAGGCCGTCGTCCAGCAGATGAAGGTGCTGGGCGTGGGCGATTCGCAGCTGGAAGCGGTGAGTTACGGCAAGGAGCGTCCGGCGGTGGACGGCCATGACGAGTCGGCGTGGGCGAAGAATCGCCGCGTCGAGCTGCGCAGCAAGTGATGTCCGCGGCCGTGACGTTCCCGGAAGCGTCGCGCCGCCCGCGCGCATTCACGGCCGTGCGCCGTGCGTGCGCGCTGGCCGCCCTGCTGGTCGTCGGCACGAACGCGCATGCCGGCCTGTTCGACGACGACGAGGCGCGCCGCGCGATCATCGACCTGCGCACGCGCATCTCCCAGCTGGAGGATGCCAACAAGTCGCAGGGGTCGCAGTACGCGCAGCAGCTGCAGCAGCTGCAGA
Source organism: Burkholderiales bacterium (assembly GCA_019510465.1). Classification (GTDB taxonomy): domain Bacteria; phylum Pseudomonadota; class Gammaproteobacteria; order Burkholderiales; family Burkholderiaceae_C; genus Scleromatobacter. The sequence continues at coordinate 650 of JAEKKH010000212.1, read as the reverse complement.
ACGCGCTGCTCGATCTCACGAACCAGAACGAGCAGCTGCGCCAGCAGATGGCCCAGCTGCGCGGCGCCAACGAGCAGCTGGCGAAAGACCTGTCCGACGTCCAGCGCCAGCAGAAGAACATCACGCAGGGCGTCGACGAGCGCCTGAAGCGCGTCGAGCCGCAGCAGGTCAACCTGGACGGCAAGACCTTCAACGCCGACCCCGAGGAAATCCAGGCGTACGACGCGGCCACGGCCACGCTGCGCACGGGCGACTTCGACAAGGCACAGCTCGCACTCGGCAGCTTCCTGCGCCGCTGGCCGGCCAGCGGCTACGCCGACCTGGCGCGCTACTGGCTCGGGAACGCGCAATATGGCAACCGCGATTTCAAGGGTGCCATCGCCACGTTCAGGGCCTTCATCGCGGCCGCGCCCGAGCACGCGCGCGCGCCCGAGGCGGAACTGGCCATCGCCAACTGCCAGATCGAGCTGAAGGACGTCAAGGCCGCCCGGGTCACCCTCGGCGAGCTGGTCAAGACGTACCCGAAGTCGGAAGCGGCGGCGGCCGGGCGTGATCGCCTGAAGTCGTTGAAGTGACCGCCGTGGGCGACGTTCCCGCGGTGACATCGACCGTCATCGCGGCGGACGGCGCCGATCTCGAGCGCCGCTTCG
>JAEKKH010000211.1 GCA_019510465.1 Burkholderiales bacterium | reverse complement strand
GCCCCGGGTTCAGGCGGCCTGCAGCGCGTCCTGCCGATCCTTCTCCAGCAGGCCGGTGGCCGTGTCGGCCGGCGCCGGGCGGAAGCGCAGGAAGCCCTGGATGACGTCGCAGCCCCAGCCCTGCAGCACCGCCTCCTGCTCGATCGTCTCCACGCCTTCGGCGGTGACCGACAGGCCCAGCGTGTGCGCCAGCTCGATGACGGTGCGCACGATGGTGTCGTCCTGCTCGCTCATCGTGAGCTGCTTGACGAACGAGCGGTCGATCTTGAGCCGGTCCAGCGGGAAGCGGCGCAGGTAGGACAGGCTGGCATAGCCGGTGCCGAAGTCGTCGATGGCCAGGTGCAGGCCCAGCTCGCGCAGGGCGTGCAACTGCGCGATCGATGCCTCGGCGTCGTTCATCACGCTGCCTTCGGTGATCTCGAGCTCGATCTGGCGCGGGTCGGCGCCGGTACGGGCCAGGGTATCGCGCACGGTGGCGAGGAAGTCGGGGTGGTTGAACTGGCGCGGCGAGATGTTGACGGCCACGATGGGCCTGCCGGCGCCCATGTCGGCCCACGCGCGGGCCTGCCGGCAGGCCTCCTCCAGCACCCAGGTGCCGATGCGCACGATCAGCCCCGTTTCCTCGGCCAGCGGGATGAAGTCCGCCGGCGAGATCATCTTGTCGCCGTCGCGCCAGCGCAGCAGCGCCTCGAAGCCCTTGATGCGGCCGTCGGGCAGGCCGCGCTGGCCCTGGTAGAACAGCTCGAAGTCGCCGTGCTCCAGCGCCTTGAGCATGCGGCTTTCCATGCGCAGCTTGTCGCGCTGGCTCTCGCCGATGCGCGAGTCGTAGACCAGGAAGCTGTTGCCCGGGTCGGCGTGCGCCTCCAGCTTGGCGAGCTCGGCCAGCCGCGCCACCTCGTCGGCGCTGCCGGCGTCCTTGGGGTACTCGGATGCGCCGACGCCGATGGACACGATCAGGTCCTGGTTGCCGATCTCGAACGGCGCGGCCATCGCATGCGTGAGCGCCTCCAGGATGCCGCCCAGGCGCTTCGGGTCGTGGCCGAACTGCAGCAGCGCGCCGAACGTGACGCCGTCGACGCGGTACAGCCGGCCCTCGGAGTGGCGCACGACCTGGTCCAGGCGCGCGGCGATCTGGCACAGCAGCGCGTCGCCCAACTGGTGGCCGACGCTGCCCACGATCAGGCCGAACTGCTTGACGGAAATGGAGACGTTGCAGTAGCTCTGCCGGCCCGCCAGCTCGATGGCGCGGGTGTCGGCCTCCATCGCGCGGCGGTTCAGCAACCCGGTGACCTTGTCGTGCAGGCTGGCGTGCGCCAGCTTCTCGTTGGTGACGGCCAGCTCGCGGTTGGAGCGGCGCGTGCGCAGGTAGAGGCTGGCGGCGACCGCGACGCCGATCGCCAGCACCGCGGCCAGCGCGATCATCAGCGTGCGCTCGGTGGAGCGGCGCTGCAGTTCCACCGTCTGCAGCGCGTTCTCGTGCTCCAGCTGCTCCATGTGGCGCTGGTGCTGCTCGAAGCTGGACTGCCGCTGCAGCGCGACGACGGTGCTCGTGCGGTCGCGCCGCGCGAGCTCGTTCTCCAGGAGAAGCGACTGGCGCAGGCGCACGAGCGCCTCGCGGGTCTCGCCGCTGCGCTCGAGCATGGTGACGTAGCGATTGATCTGGCCCAGCAGCTCGGGGTCGCGCTTGACGGCCTCCATCGCGCGCAGGCCGGCGTCCACCTCGTTCTTGCCCAGCGGGACGTGGCCCAGCCCGATGTCGGCCATGCCGAGGTTGATCAGCGCGCGCGCGGCCGTGTCGCCGTCATGCTGCGATTCGGACTGCTGCTTCGCGCGCGTGGCGCTTTCGGCGGCCTTGGCCCAGTCGTGCATGTCCAGGTACATGCCGGCCAGGTTCATCAGCGCGTCCTGCTCGCTGCTGAGCCATTCGGGCTGGCCGGCCAGCGAGTTGATCGACTGCACGGCGGACGCCGACGATGCCGCGATGCCCAGCGCGCGGCCGATCTCCCTTTGCGTGCGCACGGCCTCCGAGCGTGCATGCGCGGCGCGCTCGGGCTGGCCCGCGGCAGCCGCGGCCAGCGATTCCATCACCCAGCCGGCCACGACGAGCCCTCGGTCGGTCGAGCGGCCGCCAAGCTCGCGCGCCAGGACGGCCTCCTTCAGCGCGGCGCCGGTGTCGCCCTTGACGATGCGCATCGGCACGAGCGAGATCCAGGCCTGGGCCTCGCGGCGCGGGTTGTCCAGGTCGCGGCCGGACTTCGCGGCGGCCTCGAACAGCCGCATGCCTTCCTCGAGCTGGCCGTTCTGCATGGCCAGGTCGCCCGCGGTCATCTCGACCCAGAAGTGCAGGTCGGGGCTGGGATCCCGGCGCGCGTAGGGCAGGGCCTCCTCGATCCAGCCGAAGGCGGCCCGGGTCTGGCCCGCGAACGACAGCTGCGAAGCCTTGAGCGTGTAGGCCGAGGCCAGCGCGCCGGGATTGCGCGTGCGTTCGCCGAGATCGGTCAGCTCCTCGACGGCGGCGTCGGCCACCGCGGGCTTGTCCGTGGCGGCGTGTGCGTAGCCCCAGGCGGCCAGGAAGGTGCGCAGGTCGTCGCCGCCGCTGGCGCGTGCCGCGGCTTCGAGCGGGCGCAGGTGGACGATGGTCTCGCCCGGGTCGGCGCCATAGCGGGATTCGACGTCCAGCACTTGTCGCATGATGGACTCGGCATGCGCCGGGCCCGCCGCGAAGGCGCCCAGCAGCGCCAGCGCCGTCGCGAGGGCGGGCAGGCGGCCACGCAAGGCCGGGCGGCCGTGCGCGCGGCGCCCGCATGCGGGGCGGCGAGGCGACGGGTCGGTCGGGAGGCGATGCGGAGAGGCCACATCGCCTTATCGACCCGAAGCCGCGCTGATTGAAGAAGGGAGACCCTGACCGGCGCTGCCGCCGGTGTGACTTAATGCCGCCCCGGCTGAAGGAACGTCGTCCGGCCCGCGTCAGCCGGTGTTGCGCAGGCCCGCGGCGATGCCGTTGATCGACAGGTGGATGCCGCGCTTGACGCGCTCGGTGGACGGATCGTCGGCCTTGCGCATGCGATAGCGTCGCATCAGCTCGACCTGCATGTGGTTGAGCGGGTCGAGGTAGGGGAAGCGGTGCTCGATGGAGCGCGCCAGCGACGGGTTGGACTGCAGGCGCTGCGCCTCGCCGGTGATCGCGCCCAGCATGGCCTGCGTGCGCTCCCATTCCGCCTTGATTGCGCCGAAGATGCGCTTGCCCAGCTTCTTGTCGTCGACGAGATCGACGTAGCGCGCCGCGATGCGCAGGTCGCTCTTGGCCAGCACCATGTCCAGGTTGGACAGCAGCGTGCGGAAGAACGGCCACTGCTTGTACATCCTGCGCAGCAGCTCGAGCTTGCGCTCGTGCTCCTCCCCGGGCGCGCCCAGGAAGGACTGGACGGCGGAGCCGAACCCGCACCAGCCGGGCAGGGCGACGCGGCACTGGCCCCACGAGAAGCCCCAGGGGATGGCGCGCAGGTCCTCGATGCGGCGCGTGGACTTGCGCGAGGCCGGGCGCGAGCCGATGTTGAGCTCGGCGATCTCGCGGATCGGCGTGGCCGAGAAGAAATAGTCCGTGAAGCCCGGGGTCTCGTACACCAGCGCGCGGAAGGCGTCGAAGCTGGCCTGGCTCAGCTCGTCGGCCGCATCGAGGAACGCCTTGGGCGGCGTCTTGGTGGTGTGCAGCAGCGTGGCCTCCAGCGTGGCGGCCACCAGCGTCTCGAGGTTGCGCAGGCCGATCTCCGGGTTCGCGTACTTCGACGCGATCACCTCGCCCTGCTCGGTGAGGCGGATCTGGCCGTTCACCGTGCCGGGCGGCTGCGCGATGATGGCCTGGTAGCTCGGGCCGCCGCCGCGGCCGACGGTGCCGCCGCGGCCATGGAACAGGCGCAGGCGGATGCCGTGGTCGTCTTCCAGCTGCGCGAACAGGGTCACCAGCGCGACTTCGGTGCGGTAGAGCTCCCAGTTGCTGGTGAAGAAGCCGCCGTCCTTGTTGCTGTCGCTGTAGCCCAGCATGATGTCCTGCTCGCCGCCGCTGCGCTTGATCAGTTCGGCGATACCCGGCAGGGCATAGAACTGCTGCATGATGGGCGCGCCGTTGCGCAGGTCGGCGATGGTCTCGAACAGCGGCGAGACGATGAGGTCGGCGACCGCGGCGACGCCGGGCCGCCCCGGGGCAGCCGCGCTCCGCCCGGAGGCCGGGCGCGAAGCGCTCGGGGCGCTGTCGTCCGCGCCGTCGAGCGTGCCGCGCATCAGGCCGCATTCCTTCTGCAGCAGGAGCACCTCCAGCAGGTCGCTCACGTCCTCGGTGTGCGAGATGATGTAGTGGCGGATCGCCTCGACGCCGAAGCGCGCGCGCATCTTCAGCGCCGCCTCGAAGATGGCCAGCTCGCCGACGGCCAGCGGCGAATACTGCGCGCCGTGCACGCGCAGCGGGCGGGCATCGTTGAGCAGCTTCATCAGCAGTTCGCGGCGCGCCGTCTCGTCGAGCGCGCCGTAGTCGTCCTCCAGGCGCGCGGTGCGCAGCAGCTCGGCGATCACGGCCTCGTGCTGGTCGGAGCTCTGGCGCAGGTCCACCGTGGCCAGGTGGAAGCCGAACACCTGCACGGCGCGCTGCAGCGGCGCCAGGCGCGGGGCGATCAGGGCGTCGGCGTGATGCGAACGCAGCGAGCGCTCGATGACGGCCAGGTCGGCGCTGAACTCCGCGGCCGACGCATACGGATCCTGCGGCACGACCGCATGGCGCAGCGCCTCGGTGCCGGTGAGATGATGCAGCGTGGCGGCCAGGCGCGCGTAGATGCCCACCAGCGCGCGGCGATAGGGTTCGTCCTCGCGGTGCACGTTGTGGTCGGGCGAGCTCGCGGCCAGCGCGACCATCTCGGGCGTGACGGGCGCGAGCATCTGCGAGATCGACAGCTCCGCGCCGAGCGCGTGGACCTCGTACAGGTAGTGGCGCAGCGCCGTCTCGCTCTGGCGCGACAGCGCGGCCAGCAGCGTCTCGGCGGTGACGTTGGGGTTGCCGTCGCGGTCGCCGCCGATCCAGTTGCCCATGCGGAAGAACGGGGCGATGTCCTGGCCGGGCAGGGCGTCCTCGATCGCCTTGTACATCCGCGGGATCTGGCGCAGGAAGGTGGCGTGGTAGTACGACAGCGCGTTCTCGATCTCGTCGCCCACCGTCAGCTTGGTGTAGCGCAGCATGCGCGTCTGCCACAGCTGCGTGATGCGGGCGCGCATCAGCGCGGTGTTCTCGTCGAGGGCGCGCTCGGTGAACAGGTCGGAGCGCTCGGCCAGCAGCTCGGCGATCGCGCGCTCGGCGTCGAGGATGCTCTTGCGCTGCACCTCGGTCGGGTGGGCCGTGAGCACCGGCGAGATGAAGGCCTTGTTCAGCGCGGCGGCGATCTCGGTGGCGCGGTGGTCGGCCTCGTGCAGGCGCTCGAACGCCATCGCGAGCGAGCCGTCCTGCAGGTTGCCCTCGCGCTCGTGGTGGGCGCGGCGGCGCACGTGCTGGCGATCCTCGGCGATGTTGGCCAGGTGCGAGAAGTAGCTGAACGCGCGGATCACGCTGACCGTCTGGTCGGCCGACAGGTTCTTCAGCAGGCGGTCGAGCACGCGGCCGGCGCTGGCGTCCTTGTGGATGCGGTAGGCCACGGACAGCTGGCGCACGCGCTCGATGAGCTCGAATGCGGCCAGTCCTTCCTGTTCCCGGATCACCTCCCCCAGCAGGCGCCCGAGCAGGCGGATGTCCTCGACCAGCGGACGCTCCTTGTCGGCCGTCGAGGGAGCGGGCTTGGCGGCCGCGGTCTTGCGGGGCGCTTTGGCGGACGTGCGGGCGGCGGCGGTGCGAGGCATCGAGGGGCTTCCGTTTGATGTAACCGAATTACCAATCGCCAAATGTAGCAGGCAGCCTTCGCGGCGGGAAGAGGGTGGCGGCACGATCGGCCTGCCCGGCGCTGGCCGATAATCCGCGAATGAACAACATCGTGATCGCCACCCGCGAAAGCCGCCTCGCGCTGTGGCAGGCCCGGCACGTGCAGGCGTTGCTGGCCGGCCGCGGCGTCACCGCGTCGCTGCTGGGCATGACCACCCGCGGCGACCAGATCGTCGATCGCACGCTGTCCAAGGTGGGCGGCAAGGGCCTGTTCGTCAAGGAACTCGAAACCGCGCTGGAATCCGGCGACGCGCACTTGGCCGTCCATTCGCTCAAGGATGTGCCGATGGACCTGCCGCCCGGCTTCGAGCTCGTCGCGGTGCTCGATCGCGAGGACCCGCGCGACGCGTTCGTCTCGAACCGCTACGCGTCGCTCGACGCGCTGCCCCAGGGCGCGCTGGTGGGGACCTCGAGCCTGCGCCGCGTGGCGCAGCTGCTGGCGTTGCGGCCCGACCTGCGCGTGGCCCCGCTGCGCGGCAACCTGGACACCCGCCTGCGCAAGCTCGACGAGGGCGGCTACGACGCGATCGTGCTCGCCGCCGCGGGCCTCGTGCGGCTGGGGCTGGGCGACCGCATCCGCGCGCGCTTCGACGTCGGTCAGATGATCCCCGCCGCGGGGCAGGGCGCACTCGGACTGGAGATCCGCGCCGACAACGTGTCGCTGCACGATCGCCTCGTGCCCATGATCGACGCCGACACCTGGCTCGCCGTGCATGCGGAGCGCGCCGTCGCGCGCACGCTGGGCGGCAGCTGCAGCATGCCGCTGGCGGCGTTCGCCGTGCGCGGGGCCGACGGCCGCTTCACGCTGCACGCGGCGCTGGGCGATGCCGCGGTCGGCGCCGCGCTGGAGACGGCCATCGGCCATGAAGGCCCGCGTGTCCACGCGCGTCCACTGCTGAAGGCCAGCGAGACGGCCACGCTGGCCGATGCCGCGGCCGCCGAGGCGATGGGTCGGCGCGTGGCCGCCGCGCTGCTGGCCGCGGGCGGCGACGCCTACCTGCCGCCGGCCGGCGACTGATCGGGCCATGAACCCGCCCGGCCGCGCGAAGAGCGACTACCGAAGTGCGTAGCACGCAGGTTGCCGCATGACTGCGCTGCCCACGGTGCTGGTCGTGCGTCCGCGGGCGCAGGCGGACGCGTGGGTGGCGGACCTCGCGGCGCTCGGGGTCGCGGCGCGCGCGCTGCCGCTGATCGACATCCGGCCGGCGCCCGAGCCCGCGCGCGTCGCCGAGGCGTTCGCGGCGGTGGCCGCATCGAACGCGCAGCCGGTGCTCGTCTTCGTCAGCCCGAACGCGGTGCACGGCTTCTTCGACGCGGCCGCGGCGACCGGCTGGCCCGGCCAGGCCTGGGCCGCGTGCACGGGCCCGGGCACGGTCGCCGCCTTGCGCGAGCGCGGCGTGCCCGCCGGGCGCATCGTCGCGCCCGATGCCGGCGCGCCGCAGTTCGACTCCGAGGCCTTGTGGTCGCTCGTCGCCGGGTGGCCATGGGCGGCGCGCCCGGTCTGGATCGTGCGCGGCAACGGCGGCCGCGACTGGCTGGGCGAGCAGCTGCGCGCGGCCGGCGCGCACGTGCGCGTCGTGCAGTCGTACGGGCGCGCCGCGCCATCGCTCGCGCCCGCGGAGCGCGCCCTGCTGGATGCGGCGCTGGCCGAGCCCGGGCGCTGGACATGGATGTTCAGCAGCTCGGAGGCCATCGACAACCTGCAGGCGCTCGCGCCGTCCGCGGGCTGGGGAGCCAGCGCCGCGCTGGCCTCGCATCCGCGCATCGCCGAGCGGGCGCGCCGCCTCGGTTTCGGCGCGGTGACGACCATTGCGCCGACGCCCGCGGCGGTCGCCGCCGCCCTGGCCGCGGCGACCGGCGGCTGAGCCCGCGCCCCGTGTGGCGGGCGCGCATCGACCACCTCGATGCGCGACGGACGCGGGCCGCGGCCCTGTGGTGTCGTCGCTACAATGAATCGCGTGACCGACGACTCCAACGCCTCGATGAACACGCCGCCGCCGATGGCGGTCGTGCCGCCCGCGCCGCCCGCCGTCCCCGCGGTGGTGCACACCGTGTCGCACGCGCCCCGGCACTGGCAGTTGCTTGCCTGGATCGCCGCGGTGGCGTTCGGCGTCATGTCCGTCGCCGCCTTCGTGTCGGCCTGGCACACGCAGCAGCGCGTGAAGGCGCTCGAGCAGGAGCTGGTCAGGCGCCAGCAGAACAGCCAGACCGAGGCCACCGAGGCCAAGGTCGCCTCCAAGCAGGCGCTCGACAGCGTGCGCGACCTCAACGGCAAGGTGGGCGTGCTCGACGAACGCGTGGCCGAGTCGCAGATGCAGCGCTCGCAGGTCGAGGACCTGATCCAGTCGCTGTCGCGCTCGCGCGACGAGAACGTGCTGGCCGACGTCGAGGCCAGCCTGCGGGTGGCGATGCAGCAGGCCTCGCTCACCGGCAGCACCGATCCGGTCGTCACGATCCTGAAGCAGTCCGACGAGCGCCTGGCGCGCTACAACAACCCGCGTCTCGAGCGCGTTCGCCGCGCGATCGCGCGCGACCTCGATCGCGTGCGCACCGTGTCCGCGGTCGACGTGCCCTCGCTCACGATCCGCCTCGACGAGGCGGTGCGCATGGTCGACGAGCTGCCGCTGGTGTCGACGCCCGAGCGCGCGACGGCGGCCGGCCGCGCGGCGGCGGCCTCGGCGGCCGCGTCGGCGCAGGGCACGCGCGTCGCCGCGAAGGCCGCTAGCACGGCGTCCAGTGCCACCGGCACCAACGGCGCGCCGCCACCGGCGTGGGTCGCGTCGCTGCAGCACGCGTGGGAGGGCTTCAGCGTGCCCTTCCTGTCCGAGCTGAAGCAGGCGGTGCGCGTCACCTCGATCGAGCATCCCGAGGCCGCGTTGATGACACCCGAGCAGTCGTTCTTCCTGCGCGAGAACCTCAAGCTGCGGCTGCTCAATGCGCGGCTGGCCATCCTGTCGCGCCAGTTCGACCTGTCGCAGGCCGACCTGCAGCAGGCGCAGACGGCGCTCGAGCGCTACTTCGACCACGGCTCTCGCCGCGTGGTCGCGGTCGCCGAGCTGCTGCGCCAGGTGAGCGCGCAGGCGAAGCAGGTGAGCTTCCCGCGCCCCGACGACACGCTGGCCGCGATCTCCGCCGCCGTCGCAGGACGATAAGAACCCGCCAACGAACCCCGACATGCCCGCCCGTCCCCCCGAAACGCGCCCGCCCAGCGTTGCAAACGCTCGCCGCGGACTCCCGCACGACTCGCGCTGGCGCCTTGTCCCGACAGGTCCCGGCGGCGCGCCCGTGCACGCCGTGTCCATTCGCGGGTCCTGAAGATGCGCACCGTCATCTGGGTGATCCTGCTGTTCGTCGCGGCCGTGGTGTCGGCCGCGGTGCTGAGCCAGAACGACGGCCTCGTCTCGATCTTCTATTCGGGCTACCGCATCGACACCTCGCTGAACGTGGCGGTCGTCGCGCTGGTGCTGTTCGTCATCGTGCTGTACGTGGCGCTGAAGGCGATCAACGGGCTGCTGAGCATGCCGGCCCGCGCCCACGAGTGGCGCGAGCTCAAGCGCGAACGTGCCGCGCATGCGGCGCTTCGCGCCGCGCACGCCGAATACCTGGCCGCGCGCTTCAACCGCGCCAGCAAGTCGGCGCGCCAGGCGCTCGAGCTGCAGCAGGATGTCGACGTGCTGCGCAACGACCGCGAGTTCGCGGGCCTCGCGCACCTGATCGCCGCGGCCTCGCTGCATCGCATCCAGGATCGCCGTGGCCGCGACGAGCGCGCACGCCGCGTCGTGGAGCTGACCTCGGGCGTGCTGTCCGGTTCGGTGGTGCTCGATGGCGCGCACCTGTTGATGGCCGAGTGGGCGCTCGACGACCGTGACGCCGCGCGCGGGCTCGAGGCCCTGCGCGCGCTGCCGCCGGGCGTCGCGCGCCGCACGCAGGCGCTGCGCCTGCGCCTGCAGGCCGCGCGCATGGCGCAGAAGCCGCTCGAGGCGCTGCAGACGGCGCGCCTGCTGGCCAAGCACCAGGGCTTCTCGCAGGTCGCCGCGCAGTCGCTGCTGCGCTCGCTGGCCATCGACGTCGTCTGCAACGCGCACGACGAGGAGCAGCTGGTGCGCGCCTGGCAGTCGCTCGACGCGGCCGACCGCCGCGACGTCCTCGTCGGCGCGCGCGCCGCGGTGCGCGCGCGCGACCTCGGCCGCCCCGACCTCGGGCGCGACTATCTCGCCCCGTACTGGAGCGAACTCTCCCGCATGGATTCCGACGAGCGCGCCGCGCTGGCCATCGCGCTGATCGACTGCATCGCGGGCCTCGGCAACGAATGGCTGCCGCGCGTGGAGGCCGCGATGGCCGCGCACGGCAACGAGGCGGCCGTCGTCGCCGCCGCCGGCACGGTGTTCGCCGAACGCCAGCTGTGGGGCAAGGCGCGCCGCCCGCTGGAGCAGGTCGCCCACACCGCGACGCTGCCGGGCCGCGTGCGCCGCCACGCGCTGCGCCGCCTGGCCTTCATCGCCCGCCTCGAGGGCGACGAGGCCCGCGGCGGCGAGTTCGAACGCCAGGCCGCAATGATCGATTGACCTTGGTGTTTACTCGGAGATCGTTGATCGATCCCCGATCGGCAGGCCATAATTCAAAGCTTCGCGGCTGTAGCTCAGCTGGATAGAGTACTTGGCTACGAACCAAGGGGTCGTGGGTTCGATTCCTGCCAGCCGCACCAGAATTTCGGTTCTAGACGAACGGGTCATCTCGCAAGAGGTGGCCCGTTTTTCTTTGCG
>JAEKKH010000210.1 GCA_019510465.1 Burkholderiales bacterium | reverse complement strand
CCCGCGCCCGCGCCTGCCAGCCAGGACGCCCGCATCCAGCAGGGCGAACGGGACGGCAGCCTCACGGCCAAGGAAGCGCGCCGGCTGCGCGAGGAACAGGACAGGATCCGCGCCCTGGAACGCAAGGCCGCGAGCCATGGCGGCCCCACCCGGCGCGAGCAGCGCAAGCTCGACAAGCTGCGCGACAAGGCCGACGAGGACATCACCAGGTACAAGCACAACGACCGCGGGGCGCCATCGCAGACGCATTGAACGCGTCACGCCGCACGTGCCGCGGGCAGCCCAGCGGGCAGCTCGCCTGACCCGCCGGAGCCCGGCCGGCCGCGACCGATGCCGCGCGTGCCAGCGGTCCCGCCCGACCCGTCGACCGGGGGTCCGCTTCAGCCGGCGATGCGGACTTTGTCGACCCCCGATTTCCACGCCGCAAAGCCGTTGCCACGAGGAGCCCGCAGGCGCCCGGCGACACCGTTGGAATGGCGATCGGCCTGCCCCTTGACTGGTGGACGCGGGCGGCCGGCGCGCTTTACACTCGCGGGCCTCCGGAGGTGGCGATCGATGCTGAGACTGTTGCAACTCAAGGGCCTTAGCACGCTGCTCAAGCGGCTGGTCACCGCCAACGGCCAGACCTGCCAGGAAGTGCAGTGCCTGCAGGCCGAAGGAGGCCGTATCGTGGCCTGCGCCAATTCGCCGAGCGAGGTGGCCGTTCTGTCCAAGGTGCTGGGCCAGATCGGCGCGGCGGGCGACACCTGGCGCGTCGACCTGAAGCCGGCCGCGCTGGCGATGTACCAGTGGGCGAAGAAGCCGTCGGGCATCGCGCCGGTGAAGACGCCCACGGGCGGCAGCATCTGGACTGACGAAGACTATGGCGACGCGCTGGAGGCGCTGGCCGACCTGAAGGAATGGCGGGCCGACTTCGCCGCGCTGCGGGCGTCGAACATGATCAAGGTTGGCGGCACGGCCTCGGCCGGCACGAAGCTGCGCGAGTTGGTCGAGCAGGGCTACGGGCACTTCGCGCTGAGCACGCTGGAAGGATCGACCTTTCCGATCACGGGTCGCAAGGAAGCGCTGGAGGTCGGCGGCGACGGCGAGTTCGCGCTGGTGCAATCGGCGGCGTCCAACATCCACGCCGAGCAGAGCCTGCTGCTGGCGCTGGCCAACCACCTGTCGCTGGGTGGCAAGGCGCGCACCGTCAATGTGGCGGGCCACAAGCTTCCTTGCGACCGTTGCCTGAAGGTGCTGAAGGCCTTCGGCGGCGCGTACGGCACCGTGTACCAGACCTCGATCAACTACGACAACAACAGCACCCAGTCGGCGAAGACCAACAGTCCGACAGAGGTGATCACGCTGCCGGACGCCGGCGGCAAGCCTGAGCTGTTCGTCAAGTTCCACGCGCACTTCACCGGCATCAGGCTGAGCTGACGGCCATTGCGCGGCAGCCACTCGCACGGCGAATCGATTCAACAGCGGCACGGCAGTTGCCTCTACCTCCGCCCTGTCGCTGCTTGCCCTGATAATCGAACGATGTCTCGTATCGCCGCGCTGCTGTTGGCTCTTGCTCTGCTGTTCCAGGCCAGCTGGGCGGTGGCGGCGACCTATTGCCAGCATGAGGACGCGCCGAAGCCGGCGTGGCACTTTGGGCATCACGACCACGTGCACAAGTCCGCCGACGGCAAGAAGGAGCCCGGCGGGAGCTTGGCGGCGGACGATGACTGCGTTTTCCACCACGCAGGTCAAGCAGCGATCGCACCGACATCGCTGGACGCCTTCGCTGCTGCCGTCCAGGCGGCCGTCAACCCTCCCGGCCCGTTCTTCAGCGCGTCCGCGCCAACCAGAGAACCCGACCGGCCGCGGTGGCTTCGTCTCGCCTAGCCGGCGAGACGGTCCGACCAGCACTGCCCGTCTCGTCGAATCCTCGGTTCCAACCATGAGATTCGATGAAAACTCTTCCATGGCCGCTTGGGCTGGCGGCGCTATTGCTCAGCCCCCTTGTCGCGTCGGCACAGCCGGCGGCGACCGAACAGACTCGTCTCGCCCTCGACCGAGCACAAGAGCTCGCCGCGGCCCACAGCCCGGAACTGTCGTCCGCCCGGCACGAGGTTGACGCCACGTCGGGTGGCGTCGTGCAGGCGAGCGCGCGACGCAATCCCGAGCTCACCACCACCGTCGAAGACTTCCGGTCGAGGACTCGAACGACCACGGCGACCATCGGCATCCCGCTGGAGCTCGGTGGCAAGCGCTCCGCGCGCATCGCCGCTGCCGAACGAGCTCACGACGTCGCCGCGGCGCAGCTCGCGAACACCAAGGCCAAGGTGCGCGCGCAGGTCGTCGCTCGTTTCTTCGGCGTGATGGCGGCCCAGGAGCGGCTCAGGCTCGCAAACGACTCCGCCAAGCTGGCAGCCAAGGCCGCCGACGTCGTCATCCGACGCGTCGATGCCGGCAAGGCCTCCCCGGTCGACGCGACGCGTGCCAAAGTCGACGCGGCCAATGCGCAGCTGGAGGTTGCAGAGGCGCAATCCGAGGTGAAGGCGGCCCGGCAGACCCTCGCGGCACTTTGGGGCGAGTGGCCACCGCGATTCGGTGATGTGGACGGTGACCTCGGCGGCGTTCCCGCCAGCGCTTCATCCGTCGAGCTGATGCGAGACCTCGAAGACGCCCCATCACTTCGAGCCACCCGCCTTGAAATCGACAGCCGCAAGGCCCTGGTCGATGTCGAACGCAGCAGGACGATCCCGGACGTCGTCGTGAGCGTGGGCGCCAAGCGCGACAACGAGCTGGGGCTGACACAGGCCGTGGTTGGCATCTCCGTGCCGCTGCCGCTGTTCGACCACAACCAAGGCGCCGTCCACGAGGCTTCCAAGCGAGCCGAGAAGGCTCAGGACGAGTACGAGGCCGCGCGGGTGCAGTTGCTTGCCGACCTCAGCCAGGCGACCGCGCAACTGTCGACAGCCCAGGCGTCGCTGGCAGTCCTCCGCGACACGGTGTTGCCCGCCGCGCAACAGGCCTACGACGCTTCGACAACGGGGTTCGAAGCCGGCAAGTTCGGCTTCCTCGACGTCATCGACGCGCAGCGTTCGCTCTTGCAAGCCCGCTCGCGCTACCTGAACACGCTTGTGGCCGCCTACCAGGCGTCCACGACCATCGACCGACTGCTCGGTCGGTAAGGAACCCACATGCCAATTTCCAGGAAACAGCAAATCGCGATGGCCGTCATCGTTGCCGCCGGCGTCCTCGGCGGCGGAGCCGTCCTCAGGACCGAACGACACAGAACCGGCGAAGAGGCCGAGGCGCCCCCTGCCTCCGCGGCCGCCGCATCGGGCCCGGCAGCAAGGTTGCCCGAGAAGGCCGAGCATGCGGCGCGCGAGGTGAAGCTCGACGCGGCCCAGGCTCGCAACGCCCACATCGCCATCCAAGTCGCGGGTGCGGGGAGCATCCAGGCGTCGTCGGAGTTCCAGGGTGAGGTGCGGTTCAACGAAGACCGTACCGCGCATGTCGTACCGCGCCTGGCGGGAGTCGCCGAAGCAGTTCACGCCAACCTGGGCGACACCGTCAGGCATGGGCAGTTGCTGGCCGTCATCGCCAGTACCTCCTTGTCGGAACAGCGCAGCGAGTTCCTCACCGCCCAACGTCGCCGCGACGCCGCCAAGACGACGTACGACCGCGAGAAGAAGCTCTGGGAAGACAAGATCTCGGCGCAGCAGGACTACCTGCAGGCACAGGCCGCGCTGCAAGAGGCGGACATCGCGCTTCAGAACGCGAGGCAGAAGCTCGCCGCTGTCGGAGCCAGTGTCGGCTCCGGCAGCGGAGCGGGCCTGAACCGCTTTGAAATTCGAGCGCCCTTCGATGGCACCATCGTCGAGAAGCACATGGCGCTCGGAGAGGCCGTCAAGGAGGACGCCAGCATCTTCACACTCGCGGACCTCCGCACCGTATGGGCGGAATTCGCCGTGGCCCCCCAGGATTTGGCCATGGTGCGGGTGGGTCGGAAGGTCGTCGTGTCATCGTCGGCTTTCGATGGCCAGGTGCAGGGCACCGTGTCGTACGTCGGCGCCTTGCTTGGCGAACAGACCCGCACAGCTCGCGCCCGCGTGACGCTCGGCAATCCGCAAGGCGCATGGCGCCCGGGCCTCTTCGTGACCGTTTCCGTCCTGGGCGACAGCCACGCCGCTCCGCTGGTCGTCTCCGCCGATGCCGTGCAGACCATCGAGAGCAGGACGGTGGTCTTCAAGGCCGTTGAAGGAGGCTCTGCGGCGACGCCGGTCAAGGTCGGGCGCACCGATGGAAAGAACATCGAGGTTCTCGACGGACTGAAGGCCGGCGACAACGTGGCGTCGTCCAACGCGTTCGTCCTCAAGGCGGACCTGGGCAAAGCCGGCGTCGCCGACGAATGAGAGGACACGTCATGTTTGAACGCATCATTCGCTTCTGCATCGAACAGCGCTGGGTCGTCATGCTGGTCGTCGCTGCCATGGCGGCCATGGGGGTCTACAGCTACACGAAGTTGCCCATCGACGCTGTCGTCGACATCTCGAACGTCCAGGTCGTCATCAACACCCAGGCGGCCGGCTATTCACCGCTGGAGACCGAACAGCGCGTGACCTACCCTGTCGAGACGGTCATGGCGGGCCTGCCGGGCCTCCAAGAGACGCGCTCGCTGTCGCGGTACGGCCTCTCGCAGGTCACCGTCATCTTCAGGGACGGCACCGACATCCACTTCGCACGCCAGTTGGTGAATCAAAGAGTTCAAGAGGCGCGCGACCGCTTGCCGCCGGGCGTCACCCCGAGCATGGGCCCCATCTCCACGGGCCTGGGAGAAATCTTCCTCTGGACGGTCGAGGCCGACAAGGACGCGAAAAAGGCGGATGGCTCCGCCTACACACCGACCGACCTGCGCGAGATTCAAGATTGGGTCATCAAGCCCCAGCTGCGCAACGTCGCCGGCGTCACCGACATCAACTCCATCGGCGGCTTCGAACGGCAGTATGTCGTCGCGCCCGATCTCGAACGCCTGGGCGCGTACGGGCTGAGCCTGGCCGATGTCGTCAACGCGCTCGAGAAGAACAACGGCAACCAGGGCGCTGGATACATCGAGCGCCGTGGAGAGCAGTATCTCGTGCGTGCGCCGGGTCAGGTGCGGTCGATGGACGACATCCGCGAGATCATCGTCGGCACGGCGCAGGGCCAGCCCATCCACGTTCGCGACATTGGCGCCGTCAACCTGGGGCGCGAACTCCGCACGGGGGCGGCTACCGCCAACGGCCAGGAAGTGGTTCTCGGAACCGTCTTCATGCTCATGGGCGAGAACAGCCGCACGGTCGCCCGCGCCGTCGACGTCCAGATGAAGTCCATCAACAAGACGCTGCCGGCCGGCGTCAAGGCGGTCACGGTCTACGACCGCACGGTGCTGGTCGACAAGGCCATCCAGACGGTGCAGAAGAACCTCGTCGAGGGCGCCACGTTGGTCGTCGCCGTGTTGTTCGCTTTCCTGGGCAACTTCCGGGCAGCGCTCATCACGGCGATGGTCATCCCACTGTCCATGCTGTTCACGTTCAGTGGCATGGTCAGGTATGGCATCAGCGCCAACCTGATGAGCCTGGGCGCACTCGACTTCGGAATCATCATCGACGGCGCGGTAGTCATCATCGAGAACGCCGTTCGCAGGCTGGCGCACGCGCAAGAGCACCGAGCGCGCTCCCTGACTCGCCCGGAGCGGTTCCACGAGGTGTTCGCTGCCGCGAAGGAGGCGCGGCGCCCGCTGTTGTTCGGTCAGCTCATCATCATGGTGGTCTACATCCCCATCCTGGCGCTCTCGGGCGTGGAAGGAAAGATGTTTCATCCCATGGCCTACACCGTGCTGCTGGCCTTGCTCGGCGCCATGATCCTGTCTGTCACGTTCGTGCCGGCAGCGGTGGCGCTGTTCATGGGCGAGCGCGTCGCAGACAAGGAAAACCGCCTGATGGCGCTGGCGCGGCGCGCCTATGAACCTGCTCTCAGGACGATGCTTGCCAACGTCCCGGTCGTGCTCACCTTCACCGCTGTTGCCGTGCTCCTGTGCAGTGCCGTCGCCACGAAGCTGGGCAGCGAATTCGTTCCCAACCTGAACGAAGGCGACTTCGCCATTCAGGCCTTGCGCATTCCCGGCACCAGCCTGACTCAGTCGGTTGAAATGCAGCGCCAGCTCGAATCGACCTTGAAGGCGAAGTTTCCCGAAATCGAGCGCATCTTCGCGCGCACGGGCACAGCGGAAATCGCTGCCGACCCGATGCCGCCCAACGTATCGGACGGCTACATCATGCTCAAGCCCATCGAGCAGTGGCCCCGGCCGCACAAGACCCGCGACGAGTTGCTGGAGGGCATCCGTGCCGAAGCCGCCAAGGTGCCGGGGAACAACTACGAGTTCTCGCAACCCATCCAGCTGAGGTTCAACGAGCTCATCTCCGGCGTTCGGTCGGACGTTGCCGTCAAGCTGTTCGGCGACGACAACGACGTGCTCGACGACACGGCAACGAAGATTTCCGCTGCCTTGGAAAAGGTGCCAGGCGCGACCGAGGTGAAAGTCGAGCAGACAAGCGGCCTTCCGATGCTCTCCGTGAACATCGACCGGGCCAAGGCGGCACGCTACGGCTTGAACATCACGGACATCCAGGAAACGTTCTCGACGGCCGTGGGAGGCCGCGAGGCGGGCACGTTCTTCCAGGGCGACCGCCGTTTCGACATCCTCGTGCGGCTGCCGGATACGGTCCGCGAAGATGTCGAGGCCCTGCGCCGGCTTCCCATTCGTCTGCCGCAAGGCGGGGATGGCGCCCGGGCAGGCTACATCCCGCTCGGCGAACTCGCGTCGCTCGAACTGGCGCCGGGTCCCAACCAGGTGTCACGCGAGAACGGCAAGCGTCGCGTCGTCATCAGTGCGAACGTGACGGGACGCGACCTGGGCTCGTTCGTTGCCGATGCCCAGCAGGCCGTCTCGGCCGTGAAGGTGCCGGCTGGCTACTGGACGGCGTGGGGCGGCACCTTCGAGCAGCTGCAATCTGCTTCGCAGCGCTTGCAGATCGTCGTGCCCGCCGCTCTCGCCATGGTCTTCCTTCTGCTCTTCACGATGTTCGGCAACATCAAGGACGGTCTTCTCGTCTTCACCGGCATCCCGTTCGCACTGACCGGAGGCATCCTTGCGCTATGGCTGCGCGGCATTCCCCTGTCGATCTCGGCCGCGGTTGGATTCATCGCGCTCTGCGGCGTGGCGGTGCTGAATGGCCTGGTGATGCTCTCCTTCATCCGCAGCTTGCGCGATGAAGGCAAGACCTTGGACGAGGCGGTCTGCGAGGGCGCCTCGGCACGACTGCGGCCCGTCTTGATGACCGCACTTGTCGCCTCCCTGGGTTTCATCCCCATGGCCATCGCCACCGGGACGGGCGCCGAGGTACAGCGGCCGTTGGCCACCGTCGTCATCGGCGGCATCCTGTCATCGACCGCCTTGACGCTGTTGGTACTTCCTGTTCTGTACCGTCTCTTCCATCGCCGCGACGAGGAAGAGACGGCACCGTCGCCATCCCACCTGCCAGCCGGGGACGCCGCATGACCACGGAGCATTCGCACGACCACGAGAAGGGCGAATCGGCGCACGGGCATGGCCATGGGAAAGGAGGTCACGCGGGGCATGACCATACGGCCGGCGCCAACGAGCGGTCGCTCAGGATTGCGCTGGCGCTGACCTGTGCATTCCTGGTGGTCGAACTCGCTGGCGGCTTCATCGCGCACAGCCTGGCGCTCCTGTCCGATGCGGCGCACATGTTCACCGATACAGCGGCGCTCGCCATCGCGCTCATGGCCATCCGCATCGCCAAGCGACCGGCCGACTCGAAACGGACGTTTGGCTACCACCGCTTCGAGATCCTGGCAGCGGCCTTCAACGCGATGCTGCTCCTGGTCGCTGCGGCGTACATCCTCTGGGAGGCTTACCTTCGCCTGAAGGCTCCGCCGGAAATCGGTTCGAACCTGATGCTGGTCATCGCCATCGTCGGCTTGGTCGTCAACCTCTTGAGCATGAAGGTTCTTCGGAGCGGCCAGGCGGAGAGCCTCAACGTCAAGGGCGCCTATCTCGAGGTCTGGGCCGACATGATCGGCTCCATCGGTGTCATCCTCGGTGCCGTGGTCATCGAGGTCACCGGCTGGACGTGGGTCGATTCGGCGGTCGCCATCCTCATCGGACTCTGGGTGGTGCCGCGGACCGTGACACTCCTGAAGTCGAGCATCAACATCTTGCTGGAAGGCGCGCCTGACGATGTCGACATGGAAGAGGTGAAAGCGCAGTTGCTTTCAATTCCGGGCGTCAAGAGCCTGCATGACCTCCACGTATGGTCGGTCACGAGCGGCAAGAGCACGCTCACGGTGCACTTGGTGGTCGAGGCCGAGGCGAACGCCGAACAGGCAATCCTGCCGGAGGTCCGTCGACGTCTGGCGGACTCATTTGGCATTCATCACATGACCGTCCAGTGCGAACTCACGCCGTGCGGGCAAGCCGAGAACGAGAGCGATCACTTCTCTGCAGCCGAGCGAGCGGGCAAGGCCCCTGACGTGCGCCAGGTTTCCCGGGGTGAGCTGCATTGAAGAATCGTCAGTCCGGCCGCCTCGCGCTCGATTTCAAGACTGTCTGCGGCCCGCTAGCCGCGGGGCGCCCACTTGCAGCCCGTCCATCACGAGGTCCATGAGTCGAGCGAGGCGTGATTGCCAGTCGCCTCGGGTATCGATCTGCCAGATGCCCGCGGTGACCAGGAAGAAGTCGTCCACGGTGACGCCGGGCCGGATGGTTCCTGCCTCGTGGTTGGCGTCCAGCAGGAGTTGCGCCGCGGTCGTCACCGGAGCGTAGGCCGATGTCCCTGGGCATCCGCACGTGCTGGCGGCCACGCGCATGGCGTCGGGCAAGCCCGCCTTGGTCACCGCGTACTGGGCAAGACCATCCATCCACTCGCGCAAGGCCTGTTCCGGCGGGCGAGTTCGAAGCAGTTCGGCCGCGAGATTGGCGACCCGCTCCATCTCGAAGCGGTAGACCTCGATGACCAGCGCCTCGCGGGTCGGGAAGTTTCGATAGAAGGTGGCCTGGCCGACTCCCGCCTTCTTGGCGATGGCGCTGAGCGCCACGTCCGCGCGCTGAGTCAACTCGGCGATGGCCACCCTCAGGATGCGCTCGCGATTCTCCAGTGCGTCGGAACGCAAGCGTGTCTCCATCTCCGGCACATGTCCTCCTGTCGAATCCATTGCCAAGTGGACAATTGTCCACTATGCTTCGCTCACAAACGGACAAATGTCCGTTTGGCGATTCTACCCAAGCACTCCGAAAGGCATTCCGTGAAGACCTCTGGCAACACCATCCTCATCACAGGCGGCACGTCGGGCATCGGGCTCGGCCTGGCCCTGCGATTTCACGAGGCCGGCAACAAGGTGATTGTCGCCGGGCGACGCAGGGAACTGCTCGAGCAGATCACGACCGACCACCCCGGAATCGACGCGGTCGTGCTCGATGTAGCCGATGGGGCCTCGATCCTCCGCGCAAGCGAAGCCATCGCCGTCCGCCATCCGGACCTGAACGTGCTGATCAACAACGCCGGCGTCATGCACTGGGAAGACGTCCGCGACGCCAGCAGCCTGCAGGTCGCCGAGGACACGATCGGGACCAACCTCCTGGGTTCGATCCGGATGGTCTACGCCTTCTTGCCGCAACTGTCGACGAAGGCGGACGCCGCGATCCTGAGCGTGTCCTCCGCTTTGGCTTTCGTGCCATTTCCTGCCACCCCGACCTATGGCGCCAGCAAGGCCGCTCTCCACTCGTTCATGGAGAGCTTGCGTGTCCAGCTTGCCGACGAGTCGATCCAGGTGATCGAGATCGTGCCGCCCGGCGTTCGGACAACTCTCCTGGGCCAGCAGCAAGACGAACAGGCCATGCCGTTGGAGGACTTCCTCTCGGAGGCCATGGCCCTGCTGCAAGCCACGCCGCAGGCGCAAGAAATCGTCGTGGAGCGCGCCAGGCCCATCCGCCACGCGACGGCCAACGGCGCCTATGGCGACCTGCTGGCCATGTTCTCGACCATGAAGGGGCCGCGCAGCTGATCGATCGCTTCGGCGCGAGCGTCGAGTCCGCTCGCCCCGCGCCGCCTCTACCAATTACCCGGTGACTCGCCGC
This sequence comes from Burkholderiales bacterium, assembly GCA_019510465.1. Taxonomy (GTDB): domain Bacteria; phylum Pseudomonadota; class Gammaproteobacteria; order Burkholderiales; family Burkholderiaceae_C; genus Scleromatobacter. The sequence continues at coordinate 547 of JAEKKH010000210.1, read as the reverse complement.
CTCGAGCGTGCGCTCCATGAGCGAAGCGAAGAACAGGCCAAGCGAGTCGACGAATGAGTACCCTTCAAGCGTTGGATCGCCGGCAGGCCCCGCACATCGACTTCAAATCTTCGGGCGAATTTCCCGCCATGACGGCGAATCGGTGACAGGAGCGTTCATGCATAAAGGCAGTTGTCTGTGTGGCACCGTGAAATACGAGGTTCGCGGCAAGCTTGGTGCGGCGATCTATTGCCACTGTTCGATCTGTCGCAAGGCGACTGCGACCGCATTCGCCACCAATGCGCCCGTCGCGGCCGGTGATTTCGTCCTCATCGAGGGGGCGTCGGCGCTGAAGGCATTCGAGTCTTCGCCAGGCGTCCATCGCCTGTTCTGTTCCAACTGCGGTTCGCCGATCATCAGTCGCCGCGATTCGATGCCGGATATCGTGCGCCTGCGGCTCGGGACGCTCGATTCGCCACTCCCGGCCCCGCCGACCGCGCACTATTTCGTCAACTCGAAGGCCGCGTGGTACGAGATACACGACGACTTGCCGCAGTTCGCGCAACGC
>JAEKKH010000209.1 GCA_019510465.1 Burkholderiales bacterium | reverse complement strand
CACCTCGTCGGCGCGCGAGGGCTCGGCCACGCCGGACGGGTGGTTGTGCACGAGGATGGCCGCGCCGGCGTTGAGCAGCAGCGCCTGGCGCAGCACCTCCCGCGGGTAGACGCTGGTCTGGGCCAGCGTGCCGCGGAACAGCTCCTGCATCTCGATGAGGCGGTGCTGGGAATCGAGGAACAGCACGCCGAAGACCTCGTGCGTGAGCGCGCCCAGGCGCAGCGCGACGAAATCCTTCACCTTCTGCGGCGAGTCGAACACCGGCGCCTCGCGCAGCTGCTGGGCCAGTGCGCGCCGCGCGATCTCGCGCACCGCCGCCAGTTCGGCGCGCTGGGCCGGGCCCATGCCGCCGGCGCGCTCCAGCTCGGCCGGCGTGGCGTGCAGCAGGCCGGCCAGGCCGTCGAAGCGTTCGAGCAGGCCTTGGGCGCGCTGCAGCACGTCCTGGCCGGCGGCGCCGGTGCGCAGCAGCAGCGCCAGCAGCTCGACGTCGGCGAGCGCCTGCGCGCCGTGGGCCAGGAGCTTCTCGCGCGGGCGGGCGGCGACGGGCATTTCCTTGATCGACATGGCGGCTGGGCTGGCGGGTAAAATCGGGGTTTCGTCCTGGGGAGGCGCCGCCGCGCATCCCCCGCGCGCCGGCCAGCCCAGTGTCGCGCCCATCCCGGCGGGCCGTGCCCGTCCAACTGCCTGATTTCCCGTGAACATCGTCCAGCCCGACTCGTTCCTGACGCTGCATTACCGCCTCAGCGGCCCCGATGGTCACGAGGTCGTCAGCACGTTCGACGACAAGCCCGCCACGCTGTCGCTGGGCCAGGGCCAGCTTGCGCCGGCCATCGAGGCCTGCCTGGTCGGCATGGAGGAGGGCGCGCGCATGACCTGGCGCCTGGAGGCGGGCGCCGCGTACGGCGAGCGCAACCCCGACATGCTGCAGCGGGTCAAGCGCAGCCTGCTCGCGCAGCACGGCGATCCGGACGAGGAGTACCGCGTCGGCGACGTGGTCGAGTTCCCGACCCCCGACGGCGCGGGCAAGTTCGCGGGCGTCGTGCGCGAGGCCGGCGACGACTGGCTGCTGTTCGACTTCAACCACCCGCTGGCCGGCCAGCCGGTCACGTTCGAAGCCCAGTTGATCGGGGTGATGTGATGAGCGACGCACGGCCGCCCGCGGGCGCTCGCACCGCAGCCGCGGGCAGAGGAAATCCCAATGACTGACATCCAGGTGGCCACGGTGGGCGAGGACGGCCGCTTCGTCGAAGAAGTGCTGCTCGCGCAGCCGCGCGGCTTCTGCGCGGGCGTGGACCGCGCCATCGAGATCGTCGAGCGCGCGCTCGAGAAGTTCGGCCGCCCGATCTACGTGCGCCACGAGATCGTGCACAACACCTTCGTCGTCAACGACCTGAAGAACAAGGGCGCGATCTTCATCGAGGACCTGGCCGACGTGCCGCCCGGCGCCACGCTCGTCTTCTCGGCCCACGGCGTGAGCAAGGCCGTGCGCGAGGAGGCCGCGCAGCGCGGCTTCTCGGTGTTCGACGCCACCTGCCCGCTGGTGACCAAGGTGCACGTGGAAGTCTCGAAGCTGGCGCGCGAGGGCTACGAGTTCATCATGATCGGCCACAAGGGGCACCCCGAGGTCGAAGGCACGATGGGCCAGCTGAGCGACGGCATCTACCTCGTCGAGGACGTGCCCGACGTCGCCAACGTGCATCCGAACGATCCCACGAAGCTGGCGGTCGTCACCCAGACCACGCTGTCGGTGGACGACGCGCGCGACATCCTGGAAGCCGTCAAGGCGCGCTTCCCGCTGATCCGCGAGCCCAAGAAGCAGGACATCTGCTACGCCACGCAGAACCGCCAGGACGCAGTGAAGTTCATGGCGCCCAAGGTCGACATCGTGATCGTCGTGGGCAGCCCGACCAGCTCCAACAGCAACCGCCTGCGCGAGCTGGCCGAGCGCCTGGGCACACCGGCCTTCATGGTCGACGGCGCGCAGGACCTGCGTCCCGAATGGTTCGAGGGCCATGCCCGCGTGGGCCTGACGGCCGGCGCGTCGGCGCCCGACGTCCTGGTGCAGGCCGTCATCGATCGCCTCAAGCAACTGGGCGCGGTGAGCGTGCGCAACATCGACGGCGTCAAGGAGACCGTCGAGTTTCCGCTGCCGATGGGCCTGGGCGACCGCAGCATGGCCGAGGTCCGCGCCAGAAAATGAGCCCCTGAACATGAGCCCCCACGCTCGCTCTGCTCGCTGCCCCCCGAGGGGGCGCTCCGCGGCCGGCCCGGCGAAGCCGGATCCGGCGCTGCCTTGATCCTTCCCCTGGGAAGCCCGAGCGGCAGCGCCGGGCCCGCGTGGCACGGAAGCTCGCAGCAGCACTCTGCCCTTCACGAACCTGGACAATCCCCGACATGCTCGACATCAACCTGCTGCGCCGCGACCTGCCCGCGGTCATCGCCGGCCTCGAAAAGCGCAAGAACCCGCAGCCCTACCTCGACGTGGCCGCCTACACGGCACTCGAGAACGAGCGCAAGTCGCTGCAGACGAAGACGGAAGACCTGCAGGCGCGCCGCAACAGCCTGAGCAAGCAGATCGGCATGCTCAAGGGCAAGGGCGAGGACACCGCGCCCGTGATGGCGCAGGTCGCCGGCATCGCCGACGAGCTCAAGGCCGGCGCCGAGCGCCTGGAAGCGCTGCAGGACGAGCTCGGCACCCTGCTGATGGGCCTGCCCAACCTGCCCGACGAGTCGGTGCCCCTCGGCGCCGACGAGACCGGCAACGTGGAAGTGCGCCGCTGGGGCACGCCGGGCCGGTTCGACTTCCCGGTGAAGGATCACGTCGACGTCGGCGCCCCGCTGGGACTCGATCCCGAGACCGGCGCCAAGCTCTCGGGCTCGCGCTTCACGGTGCTGCGCGGCGGCATCGCGCGCCTGCACCGCGCGCTCGCCCAGTTCATGCTGGACGTGCAGACCGGCGAGCACGGCTACACCGAGCTGTACACGCCCTACATCGTCAACCGCGAGGTGCTGGAAGGCACCGGCCAGCTGCCCAAGTTCAAGGGTGACATGTTCTGGGTATACCGTGGAACCGACGGCGAAGCCGCCGGTGGGCGCGGCGGCGACGATGTCCAGGAGCAGTACCTGATCTCGACCTCGGAGATCTCGCTGACGAACACCGTGCGCGGCGAGATCCTGAAGGCGGAAGACCTGCCCCTGAAGATGACGGCCCACAGCCCGTGCTTCCGCTCGGAGGCGGGCTCGGCCGGCCGCGACACGCGCGGCTTCATCCGCCAGCACCAGTTCGACAAGGTCGAGATGGTGCAGATCGCCCACCCCGAGCAGAGCATGCAGGCGCTCGAGGACATGACCCGGCACGCCGAGGCCATCCTGCAGAAGCTGGGCCTGCCGTACCGCGTGATGCTGCTGTGCGCCGGCGACATGGGCTTCGGCTCGACGAAGACGTACGACCTCGAGGTGTGGCTGCCCGCGCAGGACACCTACCGCGAGATCAGCTCGTGCTCGAACATGGGCGCGTTCCAGGCGCGCCGCATGCAGGCGCGCTTCCGCAACGCGGCCGGCAAGCCCGAGCTCGTGCACACGCTCAACGGCTCGGGCCTGGCGGTGGGCCGCACGCTGGTCGCGGTGCTGGAGAACTACCAGCAGGCCGACGGCTCGGTGACGATCCCCGAGGTGCTGCGTCCCTACATGGGCGGCGTCGCCGTCCTGGAAGCCGTGAAGCGCTGACATGGACTACCCTTCGTACGACCCGAATTCGGCCGTCACCCCGCTGAGCGGCGACGAACTCGCCTCGCTCGACGAACTGCTCGCCACCCTGCCGTCCGACGGTGCGATGACGCTGGACGGCATGGACGGCTTCCTCACCGCGCTGCTCGTCGGACCGGTGCCGCTGTCGTCGATGAAGACCGGCGACTGGCTGCCCATGATCTGGGGCGGCGACCAGGAGCCCGCGCCCGCGCCGTTCGCGTCGAACCAGAAGCGCAAGCGCACGACGGTGCTGGCGCTGCGCCACCTGCGCGCCGTGCAGGAGGCGCTGTCCGGCCCGCCGGATGCGTGGGAGCCGATCTTCAGCATCGCCGAGGTGCCCGGCACGCAGGGCGACGAGCTGGCCGACGCCACCGACTGGTGCCTGGGCTTCCTCGCCGCCACCGACCTCGCGCCCGAGGCCTGGGCGCCGCTGCAGTCCGACGCCGAATTCGGCCCGGGCCTGGCCACGATCGCGATGCTGGCCGGCGAGATCGAGCCTGGTGGCGACGAGGACGGGGACGCCGACGATCTCGACGACCCGCACGTGCGCGACCACCTCAGCCGCGCCGTCGCCGACGTGGCGCTGCAGCTCTGGGCGCGCAAGTCGGCGTGAGGCGCGCCGCGCGCGCTTGCGCCTTCCGATAGCCGCATGGCGACGCCTTCCCCCAGCGATCCGCTCTCGGGTCTCGACGCGCCCGAGCGGGACGTGCTCGCCGCGCTCGCGCTCGGCGCGCTGGCGCGCTCGCGCGCCTGGGTGGCCGATGCGCTCGCGATGCCCGCGCTGCGCACGCCGGGCAGTGCCGCGCCATCGCAGGAGCTGGTGCGCCACAGCCTGGCACGGCTGCAGAAGGCGGGCCTGGCCAACGAGGACGCGCGCCGCCCCGGCTTCTGGACGCTGCCGCTCAGTGTGTACCCCATGGTGTATGCAGCGCTCTTGGCGCGGACGCCGCAGGCCGGCCTGCAGCAGGCGTTGGCGCATGCCGACGCGTACGACGCCGCCGGCATCGGCGGCCGCGCCCATGGGCGGTTCCCCACCTTGACCGCGGCCATCGCCCGGGTGCGGCTGGACGCGATGTTCGGTGCCGCGCCGCAGGAGCTCGTTCGCCTGGTCGATCGCCTGCCGCCCGGCTTGCACGACATTCCCGCGCTGCTGGACTCCGCGATCGGCGAGTGCATCGCAGAGACCCTGTTCGACCGCCTGCATCTGATGGTGCAATCGGACCTGCTCGCCGGCGCGCTCGACCGGATGGAGATCGCGCTGCAACCGGGACTGGACCTGGGGGCGGCCTTCGTGCGCGAACGCGCGCGGCGCCTGGTCGCCTCGGACGCGCCGGCGGCGCTCTCGCTGCGCTGGTCCGTCGCCTTCGACCGGCTGCTGGCCGACGACTCGGAGCGGCGCGACGGCGATTGGATCGCCTCGTTCGGCCGCCTGCTCGGCCCGGCCATCGAGGCGCCGGCCGACGACGATCTCGTCGACGCGGTGCGCGCGTCGCACGGACCCATGGCGGCGCCGCGGCCGGGCCGTGCCTCGGCGGCGCCCGAGGCGGGTCGGCGTGCGCTCGCGCAGGCGATCGGCGCGGCGGCGCTCGCGACGCAGGGCCGCTGGTCGGACGCCGAACCCGAGTTCGACGCCGCGTTCGCAGTGCTGCGCAAGGTGAGCGGCAAGCGACGCGCGCTCGTGCCCCAGTCGGTGGCGCTGCCCTACGTGTTGTCGCTGCTCGCGCAGCAGACGCCCGCCCACCTCGAAAAGGCGCTCAAGTTCTGCCTCGCCGAGGGCGGCAAGCGCGAGCCGGTGCACGACCACCCGCTCGGCGCGATCGCGCTCGCGATCCAGATGCGCCTGGGCGCCGCGCCGCGCGACATCAAGCCGTTCCTGCCGTATGGCAGCCAATGGGGCTATCGCAGCGCGTCGCGCGTCGTCTCGCCGCTGGATCACAACCGTTGGCTGATGCGGGCGTGGCTGAAGGAGGGATCGCTCGCGGAAGGCCTTCCGCCGGGCGAGGCCGACTCGGCGCAGAAGCTTCAGGAGGCCTACGAGTCCGCGGGCTTCGACGGCCTGGCCGAACAGCTGGGTGCCGCGCTGCGCGTGCTGGGCGGCGAGCCGGCGCCGTCGTGGTTCTTCGTGCCGGCCGGCCTGGAGCGCTGGCAGGTGGCGCTCGCGGCGTTGCGTGCGCTGGGTGAACCGGCCGCCGCGCCGGCCGCCGCGGGTGCGACGCCGGACACCCGCCTCGTCTGGCTCGTCGAGGCCGGCGAACACGGGTCGGTCCGCGGGCTCGTGCCCCACGAGCAGAAGCGCGGCGCGCGCGGCTGGGGGCAGCTGAAGGAGGTGCCGCTGAGCCGCCTGCAGCGCGGTGCGACGACGCTGACGCCCGCCGATGCCGCGATCGTGCGCGCCATCCGCCAGGAGAGCTTCGGCCGCGCGCTGCGGCTCGATCTCGCGCAGGCGGTGGGCGCGCTGTTCGGCCATCCGCACGTCGCGTTCGCCGACGCGCCCGAGCAATTCATCGAGCTGGTGGAGGCCGGGCCGGAGCTGGAAGTGCTCGACGAGGGCGAACGCCTGCGCGTGCGCCTGCAGCCCGCGCTGCGCGTGACGCCCGACGCCGCCACCCCGCGCTGGGCCGGCAGCGAGGCCGAGGCCAAGGAACTCGACGCGCTGCGGCTCGTGTCGATCTGGCGCGACGGGCCGCAGCGCGCCAAGCTGGTCCGGCTGAGCGCGTCGCAAAAGCGCGTGGCGCAACTGCTGGGTCCGGCGGGCCTGGACATCCCGCGCCAGGGCGCCGCGCAGCTGCAGGAGGTGCTGACCGGCCTGGGCAGCCACTTCCGCATCCACGCCGACGACGCCGGCGCCGCGCAGGCCGCACGCGAAGTCGACGCCGAATCGAGGCTGCGCGCCGAGCTGCAGCCCGTCGGCGACGGCCTGCAGCTGCGCCTGGTGGCCACGCCGTTCGGCGCCGACTACGCCACCGTCGGCCCGCGCCTCGTCCCGGGCCGCGGCCGCGCGCGCGTGGTGGCGACGTTCAAGGGCGAGAGCGTGGGCGTGCAGCGCGACCTGAAGCGCGAACGCGAGCATCTCGAGTCGGTGCTCGACGCCTGCCCGATGCTGCCGCCGCTGCCGCTGGACGCGCCCTGCGAGTGGTTGCTGGACGCCGCCGACGACGCGCTCGCGCTGCTGGAGCGCCTGCAGCCGCACACGTCCATCCTCGCGCTCGACTGGCCGCAGGGCCGGCCGGTGCGCGTCGATCCGGGCGTGCTCGGCCAGCTCACGCTCAAGGTGCGCACCCACGAGGACTGGCTGGCGCTCGACGGCAAGCTGAAGGTCGACGAGCAGCTCGTCGTCGGCCTGCAGCAGCTGATCGCGTTCGCGGGCGAGGGCCGGAGCCGCTTCATGCCGCTGGGCGACGGCCGCTTCCTCGCGTTGACGCAGGAGCTGCGCGAGCGCGTGGCCGACATCGCGGCCGTCGTCGAGAAGCAGACTGCGCGCGCCAACAATCCCGACGAGGTGCGTGCGCCCGCCATCGCGGCGCCCTGGCTGCGCGAGGCCATGGAGGGCGCGCGCGTCGAGCACGACGCGGCCTATGCGGCGCGGCTGGCGGCGCTCGACGAGGCGCGCCGCGTCGTGCCGGCCCTGCCGTCGACGCTGCAGGCGCAGCTGCGGCCGTACCAGGAAGAGGGCTTCGAGTGGGCGATGCGGCTCGCGTCCGCGGGCCTGGGCGCCTGCCTGGCCGACGACATGGGGCTGGGCAAGACGCTGCAGGCGCTGGCCGTCTTGCTCGCGCGCGCCGCCAACGGGCCGGCGCTGGTGGTGGTGCCGACGTCGCTGATCGGCAACTGGCGCTCGGAGGCGCTGCGCTTCGCGCCGTCGCTGCGGGTGCACGCGTATGCGGAGCGCGGGAGCACGAGCGAACGCGCGGGCGTGATCGGCGAGATGGGCAGGCACGACGTGCTGCTGGTCTCGTACCCGATGCTGCAGATCGACGGCGACGCCTTCGCCGGCAAGGTCTGGGCGACGCTGGTGCTGGACGAGGCGCAGGCGATCAAGAACGCCGCGGCCAAGCGCAGCCAGGCGGTGTTCGCGCTGCAGGCGACGTTCCGCCTGGCGATGTCGGGCACGCCGATCGAGAACCGGCTGGGCGAGCTGTGGTCGGTGATGCGGGCGTGCAATCCGGGCCTGCTGGGCACGTTGCCGCGCTTCAACGAGCGTTTCGCCAACCTGATCGAGCGGCAGGGCGTCATCGACACGCCCGCTCGACGGGGTATCGCCGACCGCGCCGATGGAGCCCGCGAGCCGGCTACTGCGCGGCCGGGCGCGTCGCTCGCGGCACGCAACGCGCAACGCACCCTCAGGCGCCTGATCGCGCCCTTCATCCTGCGCCGCACGAAGGCGCAGGTGCTGGCCGACCTGCCGCCACGCATCGAGCTCATGCTGCAGGTGCAGGGCGACGACGCGGAGAAGGCGCATTACGAAGCCCTGCGGCGCGAGGCGCTGGTGGCGGCGGAGAAGAGCCTGTCGGGCGACGGCGCGGGCCAGGCGCACCTGAACATCCTGGCCGGCCTGACCCGCCTGCGCCGCGCGGCCTGCGACCCGCGCCTGGTCACGCCCACGCTCAAGCGCCCGGGCGCGAAGGTGACCGCCTTCGCCGAACTCGCCGCCGAGCTCGTCGCCAACGGCCACAAGGCGCTGGTCTTCAGCCAGTTCGTCGACTTCCTGGGCCTGCTGCGCGAGCCGCTGGACGCCGCCGGCATCGCCTACCAGTATCTCGACGGCAGCACGCCGGCGGCCGAGCGCACGCGCCGCGTCGAGGCGTTCCAGGAGGGCGAGGGCCACCTGTTCCTGATCAGCCTGAAGGCCGGCGGCTTCGGGCTGAACCTCACCGTGGCCGACTACGTCGTCATCGCCGACCCGTGGTGGAACCCGGCCGCGGAAGACCAGGCCAGCGGCCGCGCGCACCGCATCGGCCAGCAGCGGCCGGTGACCGTCTACCGCCTCGTCAACGCCGGCACGCTGGAGGAGCGCATCCTGACGCTGCACCAGACCAAGCGCGAGCTGGCCGACAGCGTGCTCGAGAACGACGGCCAGGCACCCGCCACCGTCCCGCTCGCCCGTGAACTGCTGCAGCTGATGCGCGGCGAGGCGATGCCCGACTAGCGTCCCACCGCCCTGCGGACACGCTACGATGGGGCTCCTCAGACAGACCGCGTACCGCCTTGACCGAAGTCACCGGCATCGACCACATCTACATCACCGTGTCCGAGCTGGCGCGTTCCGAGCCGTTCTACGACCGGGTGCTGCGCGACGCGCTGGGCTTTCGCAAGAACACCTTCACGCTGGCCGGCGACCCGCACATCCAGTACTTCAACCGCCTGTTCGGCTTCGTGCTGCGCCCCGCGCGCGTGGCGCGCGCGCACGAGCCGTACTCGCCCGGGCTGCATCATTTCTGCCTGCGGGTCGACACCGTCGAGGACGTGCACGCGGTCGCGCGCGACCTGCAGGCCGCCGGCATCGCCGCCACCGAAGCGCGGTTCCATCCCGAATATTCGGACGACTACTGCGCAACCTTCTTCGAGGATCCGGACGGCGTGAGACTGGAGGTTACGAACTGGCGCCAGGAGCGCCGCCAGCGTGCGGCACACTGGGACGATCCGCAACCCTGATCCGCGAACCCCCGGCCACCCGCCGAGTGCCATGCCGAGCTCCCCGCCGCCCGATCGCCCGAACCGCCTGTCCGAGCTGCCCGGCTCGCCGCTGCGCGCCGTGCTCACGGGCGTGGCCATCGACATCTGCGGCTCGCGGGTGATCAACATCGTCGCCGTGACGATCTACGCGATGCAGATCGTCACGCCGGACATGACCGACGCGCAGGCCGCCGAACTGCTGCAGAAGACACCGCCCAGTTTCGTCCTGCTGCTCGTGCTCACGGTGCTGGGCATGGCGATGTCGGTGGCCGGTGGCTATGCCTGCGCGCGCGTGGCGCTGCGCGACGAGTGGCGTACCGGCGCCATGCTGGCGGCCGTCGCCGTCGTGTTCGGGCTGCTCATCGACGACGCCGGCGTCAGCGACCTGGCGCTGCTGTACGTGCTGTGCGACGTCGCCGGCCTGCTGCTGGGCGTGAAGTACGGGGCCGTGCGCAACCGCCGCCTCGAGGCGCCGGCACCATCGCCGGCCGACGCATCCGCCCCATGAACGGACGCCGCGTCGCGATCGGCCTGGGCCTCGTCGCGGCGTTGGGCGCGGGCTCGTGGTGGGCGATCGCCCTGTTCGCGCCGCAGGCCTTCATCGACATCGACCAGGCGCAGCTGCAGCAGCGGATCGACGGCTACTTCCCGCAGAAGCACTGCACGATGATGGTGGCCTGCGTCACGCTGAGCCAGCCCGTCGTCAAGCTCACCGAAGGCTCGCCGCGCATCGGGATGTCCGCCGACATCCTCGTCACGCTGGGCCACCGCGAGATGCCGGGCCAGGTCACGTTCTCCGGCGTGCTGCGCTACGTGCGCTACCAGGGCGACTTCTTCCTCGACGACGTCCAGGTCGAGAACTTCGCGCTCACCGGCGTCTCGCCGGACATGGTGCAGGTCGTCAGGCAACGCGGCCCCGACGCGCTGCGCCGCGCCCTGCAGGGCCACCCGATCTACACGCTGCGCGGCGACTCCGCCCGCCAGGCCCTCGCCAAGCTGGCCGTGCGCAACGTGCAGGTCGTCGACGGCAAGCTGAGGGTGACGTTCCTGAGCTTCGGCTGAGCTTTCGGGCCGGAGCGCGACGGCCCGCGCCCCTAGAGTCACGGACTCCGCTCAATTGACCAGCGGCACCGAATCAGGAGAGGTGGCAGAGTGGTCGATTGTACCTGACTCGAAATCAGGCGTACCGCAAGGTACCGTGGGTTCGAATCCCACCCTCTCCGCCAAGAAGTACGAAAACACGGGCCCTCGCGGCCCGTTTTTCATTGCCTTGTGCCAATCCGTCAGGTGATCGGAATGGGAGCATCAGCGGATCAGCTGAAGGTCCGGACTCGGATCGACGTGACTTCCTGACGACCGTTGTCGACGCGGCAGCGGCAGCGGCAGCGGAAAGCGATCTCGATGTGATCGCCGAGTTCCTGGCCGTCGCGGAAGTTGCCCTGGGTGCTGCGCCGTCCCGACGCTTACGCCCGAGGCGTTCGGGCTGGTGCGCCAGGCCCCGCGGCGCGCCGGCTCAGGCCTGCGCCTGCAGCTTGAACGCGCTCACCGCGTGCACCAGGCGCGAGGCCTGACCGCGCAGGCTTTCGGCCGCGGCGGCGGACTGCTCGACGAGCGCCGAGTTCTGCTGTGTCATGCGGTCGATCTCGCCGACCGCGTCGTTGATGTTGACCAGGCCCGCGGTCTGCTCGCGCGTGGCCACGCTGATCTCGTCGATGAGGGTCGCGACGCTGCACACGCGCTCCACGATCGCCTGCATGGTCTGGCCGGCGTCGGCGACGAAGCGGCTGCCCGACTCGACGCTCTGCACGCTGTCGGCGATCAGGCCCTTGATCTCGCGCGCGGCCGCGGCCGAGCGTTGCGCGAGCGAGCGCACCTCGCCGGCCCCCGCGCGCGCCGCTTCGACGGCGGCGTTCAGCGCCAGGATGTTGGTCTGGAACGCGATGCCGTCGATCACGCCGATGATGTCGACCACCTTGCGCGAGCTCTGCGTGATGCGATCCATCGTCTCGACGACGCGTCCCATCGCCTCGCCGCCGCTCTGCGCGACGCTGCTCGCGGTGCCGGCGAGTTCGCTGGCCTGCTGGGCGGTCGCCGCGCTCTGGCGCACGGTGGCGGTCAGCTGTTCCATCGACGCGCCGGTCTGTTGAAGGTTCGAGGCCTGGCTCTCGGTCCGGCGTGAGAGGTCGGCGTTGCCGCTGGCGATCTCGCTGGAGCCGGTCTCGATGCTGTCGGAGCTCTCGCGCACGGTGCCCACGAGCGAGACCAGGCTGGCGTTCATCGTGCCCAGCGCCTGCAGCAGCTGCCCGACTTCATCGCGTCCGTTCGTCTGGATGCGCGACGTCAGGTCGCCCGTGGCGACGGTCTCCGCGATGCGGACGGCGCGCGCCAGTCCGCGCGTGATCGTGCGCGAGATGACGAGGCTGATCGCGATGCCGCTGGCGAGCGCGATCGCCGCCAGGCCCAGGGTGACCAGGATCGCGGTGCGCACGTTGGACGTCGTCTCGGCGGAGGCGGACTGCATCGCGCCTTCATAGTAGTCGACCAGTTGCCGCGAGGCCGCGAGATACGCTTCCTGCGGCGCCCGCAGGTCCTTGAGCAGGTAGTTGCGGGCGACGTCGGGCAGGTGCGCCTGCACCAGCGTCGCCACCTTCTGGCGCAGCCGCACGTAGTTGTCGCCGCTCTCCTGCAACTGGGCCAGCAGCGCGCGGCTGCGGTCGGTGGCCGGCAGCGCCGCGAGCGCCTCCTTGGTCTTGCCGAGTTCGCGCGTGGCGGTGCTCACTTCGGACAGGTAGGCCTTGGCGGCGTCGTCGTCCGCGGCGGCGAGCACCGCGCTGCGCAGGCTGTTGGCCTGGGCGTTGATGCCGCGGTCGATCTGGTTGGCGAGCGCGATGTGCCGGTAGTCGGCCTCGACGATGCGCTGTGCGGTCGTGCCGATCGTGCGGACCTGCGCGGCCGCGAACAGGGCAGTCAGCGTCAGCAGGACGAGCACGAAGCCGAAGCCGACGGCGAGCCGGGTGCCGATTCGCATGTGGGCGAGTCGTTCCATCTGAACTGCTCCTTCTTTCAGCAAGGGGGCCGGCACGTGGACCGGAGAGTGCGTTCAGCGATTTCGTCCGGGAAGGGCGCGATCTTGAGGTTCGCGAACCCCAATGTCGAAATCGACATCTCGATCCGGCGGCTTTGCTATCGCAGCGTCGCGAGCGCGGCGACGACGCGCGCGCAGGCCGCGCGCTCGCTCCAATGGCCGAGCTGGATATCGCGCGCATGCGCCGTTGGAGGCGGGTACCTCAGCGTGCTGACTTCGGCCGATTCGTCATTTGCCGAAGACACGCCGGCTCGACGATATAGTCGCGCTCGCCGATGCTCGGCCCCGAGAGAACCGGGGCGATCGCCGGTGGCGGCTGTCCGGGAGGACGCGCCTCGACCACAAACTTCAGGGAGAAGAGACATGTCCAATTTCCGTGGACTCATCGCGGCGCTGACCATGCTGGTCGCAGCCGCCATTGCACATGCCGGCCAGCCTGGCGTGTGCGTGACCCCGCCGCTGGCCAATACGGTGGGGCTAGACGACGGCTGTTCGGTGCCCGGCCTGGCGACCTGGGTGTTCCCCGACGTCGGCATCTTCAAGAGCGCGTTCACGCCGGCATGCAACAACCATGACCATTGCTACTCGGCCCTGGGCGCGACGGCCGCGGCCTGCAACGACAAGTTCCTGGGCGACCTGAAGTCCGCCTGCAACTCCAACTACACCGTGCTGTCCGGCCCGGTGTACCTGGCCTGCATGGATGCGGCGGCCAAGTACCATTCCGGGGTCGTGGCCTATTCGGTGGCGGTCAATCCGGTGGGGGCGATCCAGGAGATGTCGGAGCAGCGCAGCCAGACGATGGGCCAGTGGGTCAACGCGGACACCTGCGCCACCACGCCGGAACTGACAGGGGCCTACGACAGCAGCCTCATCACGCAGATCAACGGTGCGTTCCAGTCCTATGCGCATCGCATGCCCACGATCTACGAGTTCATGGCGACGGTCAACGACGGCAACCTGGTCGACGACCGCGCCGGCTGGAACAGCCGGATGGTCCAGCACGCCATCGGGGCCGCCAGCGTGCAGCCGCCTTCGGTGTCGGTGAACTGGGACTCTGCCTACCAGCGCTACATGGTCTCGCCCGTGACCGCGGGGGCGACCTACGGCTGGAGCTACCTGGAAGGCCTGCGTTCCGGCGGCGGCACCAGCGCCGTGGCCTGGGCCAACGACGCGCCGTACAACACCGTCGTCACCGTCGGCGCGATCCTGCGCGCGTCGGCAGGAGGCGTGCGCAACCAGGCCATCATTGCCGAGCACCGGCTCACGGTGCGTGGCACCTGTGGCCCGTCCGCGGGCAATCCGTGCGAATGACGGCTTGAAGTCCGCTGGCGATCGCCGCACGTGCGATCGCCGCGACGCCAACGCAAGCGGGCCCCTGGGCCCGTTTTTCATTGCTGCCCGTCGTCGGGCGATCGGATGAATCCGTCGTCAGGACAGCGCGCGATCCAGGTGCACGTAGCCGCCGTCCGGATGCAGCCACTGGCCGGTGGTGTGCGATGAACGGTCGCTGAGCAGGAAGACCACGAGGTCCGCGATTTCGCGGTCGGTGGTCAGGCGGCGGCCAAGCGGGATGCGAGCCGCGATGTCGCGCAGGGCCTGCGCGGGGTCGGGGCGCGACTGCAGCCACTGGTCGTACATAGGCGTCATCACCTCGGCCGGGAGCACGGCATTGACCCGCACGCCGTCGCCCGCGAGCGAGGCCGCCCACTCGCGCGTGAGGCCCAGCAGCGCGGCCTTGGCCGCGACGTAGCCGCTCGTGCCGCCCTGGCCGGTGAGCGCCGTCTTGGACGCGATGTTCACGATCGCGCCGCCGCGCGCCTTGAGCTGGTCGACGCACAGGTGCGCCATCACGTAGCAGTGCACGAGGTTGGACTCCAGCGAGCGCATGAACGCGGCGCGCCCGGCGCCGAGCCCCACGCCATCGTTGACGCCGGCGTTGTTGACGAGCGCGTCGATGGCGCCATGGCGCGCGGTGCTGCGGGCGACGGCGTCGGCGCAGGCCGCCTCGTCGCGCAGGTCGAGCTGGCAGAAGCTGAACGCCGGGCACAGCGCGGCGACCTCCTCGGCGAACGCGGGCTGCAACGGCGAGCGGTCGAGGATGACCGGAACAGCCTGCTCGCGCGCCAGCTGCAGGGTGATGGCCGCGCCGATGCCGGCACCGCCGCCGGTGACGATCACGACCTTGCCGCGAAGATGAAGATCCATGGGCCGATGCGGCCTCAGCCGCGGAACAGGTGACGCTCGATCGAGGCGGGCTTCATCTCGATCGAATAGCCGGGCCGCGTGGGCGGCATGTAGGCCGCTCCGCGCATGACGCACGGGTCGACGAAGTGCTCGTGCAGGTGGTCGACGTACTCGATCACGCGGCCCTCGCGCGTGCCCGCGATGCACAGCCAGTCGATCATCGACAGGTGCTGCACGTACTCGCACAGCCCCACGCCGCCGGCATGCGGGCAGACCTTGAGGCCGTGCCTGGCGGCCATCAGCATGACCGCCAGCACCTCGTTGACGCCGCCCAGGCGGCACGCGTCGATCTGCACGACGTCCACCGCGCCGCCCATGATGAACTGCTTGAACATGATGCGGTTCTGGCACATCTCGCCGGTGGCCACCTGCATCGAGCCCTTCATCGCCTCGCGGATGCGGCGGTGGCCCGCGACGTCGTCGGGACTCGTGGGTTCCTCGATGAACCATGGCCTGGCGAAGGCCAGGTTGGGCAGCCAGGCCAGCGCCTGGTCCACGTCCCAGACCTGGTTGGCGTCGATCATCAGCTGGCGGTCGGGCCCCAGTTCCTCGCGTGCGATGCGCAGGCGCCGGATGTCGTCGGGCAGGTCCCGTCCGACCTTGAGCTTGACGTGCGAGAAGCCGGCGTCGACCGCCTCGCGCACGAGCCGGCGCAGCTTGGCGTCCTCGTAGCCGAGCCAGCCCGCCGACGTGGTGTACGACGGATAGCCTTCGGCCATGAGCTCGTCGCGGCGCGCGGCCTTGCCGACCGCGCGCTCCCTGAGCAGCGCGAGGGCCTCGTCCGGCGTGATGCAGTCGGTGATGTAGCGGAAATCGACGAGGCGCACGATCTCCTCGGGGCTCATGTCGGCCACGAGGCGCCACACCGGCTTGCCCGCGGCCTTGGCCCACAGGTCCCAGGCCGCGTTGACGACCGCGCCGGTGGCCAGGTGCATCGCACCCTTGTCGGGGCCGATCCAGCGCAGCTGGCTGTCGGAGGTGACATGGCGCCAGAAGCGGCCCATGTCCTCGGCGATCCAGTCGAGGTCGAGGCCGACCACCAGGTGCTTCATCGCCTGGATGGCCGCGCAGACGATGTCGTTGCCGCGGCCGATCGTGAACGCCAGCCCGTGCCCTTCGAGGCCCGCGACGTCGGTCTCCAGCACCACGTAGGCGGCGGAGTAGTCCGGATCGGGGTTCATCGCGTCGGAGCCGTCGAGGGCCTGGGACGTCGGGAAGCGCACGTCGTGCACGCGCAGCGATCGGATGGTGGTCATCGTGAAGCCTTTTCGCGACGCGTCGCGGTCGAACCGCTTTCCGTCCCGCTCATGCCGCCACCGTGCGCTGACGCTGTTCGCCCAGCCCCTGGATGCCCAGGTGCATCGTCTGGCCGGCCACGAGGTAGCGCGGCGGCTTCTGCCCGAGGCCGACGCCCGGGGGCGTGCCGGTGGAGATGATGTCGCCCGGCTGCAGGCTCATGAACCGGCTCAGGTAGCTCACGAGCTGTGCTACCTGGAACACCATCGTGCGCGTGTTTCCGTTCTGGAACCGGTGGCCATCGACTTCGAGCCAGAGGTCCAGCACCTGCGGGTCGGGCACCTCGTCGGCGGTGACGAGCCAGGGGCCGATCGGGCCGAAGGTGTCGTGGCCCTTGCCCTTGTCCCACTGGCCGCCGCCGCGCTCGAGCTGGATCTCGCGCTCCGACACGTCGTTGACGACGCAGTAGCCCGCGACGTGCGCGAGCGCGTCGGCCTGCGCGATGTAGCGCCCGCCGGTGCCGATCACGACGCCCAGCTCCACCTCCCAGTCGGTGCGCGTCGAGCCGCGCGGGATCTCCACGTCGTCGTCCGGCCCGACGATGGCGCTGGTCCATTTGGAGAACACCACCGGCTCGGCCGGCAGCGGCATGCCCGATTCGGCGGCGTGGTCGGCGTAGTTCAGGCCGATGCAGATGAACTTGCCGACCGCGCCGACGCACGGTCCCAGGCGCAGTCCGTCCTGCGGCGTGCCGGGCACGAGCGGCAGCGTGGCGACGTCGACCTCGCGCAGGCGCGCGAGGCCGGCGGCGGTGAGGACGTCGCCGGCGATGTCGGGCACGACCGCGGACAGGTCGCGCACGCGTCCGTCCGCGTCGAGCACGCCAGGGCGCTCCTGCCCTCGCGGGCCGTGGCGCAGCAGTTTCATGGAAGGATCTCCTCGCGATGGAAGCGGATGGGTCAGTCGTAGAGGACGGCCGCGATCTTCGGGTCGTCGATGTTGGTCTTGTCGTACCAGTAGAAGCCCGTGTCGATGACCTTGGGCAGCTTCTCGCCCTTGAGCGACTTGACCGCCGCCTCGACGGTCTTGTAGCCGATGCCCACCGGGTTCTGCGTGATCGCGCCGGCCTCGAGGCCGTCGCGGATCGCGTCCTTCTGCTGCTTGCCCGAGTCGTAGCCGATGACGACGATCTTGCGGTGCGTCTCGCGCACGGCGTTGATGACGCCGGCCACCGAGCCTTCGTTGGCGCCGAAGATGCCCTTGAGGTTGGGGTAGGCCTGCAGCATCGACTTGGCGATCTCGGTGGACTTCAGGTGGTCGCCGGCGCCGTATTGCACGCTGACCACCTTCACCTTCGGATGCGCGCTCTTCATGCGCTCGACGAAGCCGTCGCGCCGGTCGATGCCCGTGCGGCTGGTCTGGTCGTGCACGATGAGGGCCACCTCGCCGGCGTCGCCGACGAGCTGCGCCATCTTGTCGGCCGCGAGGGCGGCAGCGGCCTTGTTGTCCGTGGTGGCGGTGGTCATCGGGACATCGGAGTCGACGCCGGAGTCGAACGCGATCACGGGGATCCTGGCGGCCTGCGCCTTCTTCAGCAGCGGGATGGCGGCCTTGCTGTCGAGCGCCGCGAAACCGATCGCCGCGGGATGCTTGGCGAGCGCGGACGACAGCATGTCGATCTGCTTGTCGACCATGGCCTCGGTCTCGGGGCCTTCGAACGTGATGCGCACGTTGTAGTCCTTGCCGGCCTGCTCCGCGCCGGACTTCACGGCCTGCCAGAACTGGTGCTGGAAGCCCTTGGAGATCAACGGGATGTACGGCTGCTGCTGCTGCGCGCCGGCGCGGCCCGCGAGGGCCGTGGCGAGGCAGAACGCGGCCGCGAGGGGCCAGGCGGATTTGCGGGTCATGTCGTCGTCTCCTTCATCGTTGGTGAACTGCAGGCTGCAAGGGGAACGGGTGCGCCGCCTGCTAGGCGCGCGTGCGTCGACGCAGGATGTCGGCCCAGACGGCCAGGATGATGATCACCCCCGTCACCACCGTCTGCCATTCCTGGGCCACCGACATGATGCGCAGCCCGTTGGTGAGCACGCTCATGATGAAGGCGCCGATGATCGTGCCGAGGATGGTGCCGGAGCCGCCGCCGAGCGACGTGCCGCCGATGACGACCGCCGCGATGGCGTCGAGTTCGTAGCCTTGCCCGAGCGCGGGTTGCGCGGAGTTCAGGCGCGAGGCGATCAACAGGCCGGCGACGCCGCAGATGCCGCCGCCGAGCGCGTAGACGACGATCTTCCAGAAATCGACGTTCACGCCGGACAGGCGGATCGCTTCCTCGTTGCTGCCGATCGCGTAGGTGTAGCGGCCGAGCGCCGTGCGTTCGAGGACGATGCTGGCGGCGATGGCGAGCAGGAACAGGATCAGCACGGCGTTGGGGATCGGCAGCGCCGGCACCAGGTCGCCGATCAGCGAATCCTGCGAGATCGCCGAGAAGCCCGGCGTATCGCTGAAGTAGATCGGCTTGGTGCCCGAGATGACCAGCGACAGGCCCTTGAGCAGCATCATCATGCCCAGCGTGGCGATGAAGGGCGGGATCTTCAGCTTGGCGATCAGTGTCCCGGAGATGAAGCCGCAGCCGGCCCCGGCGCCGATGGCCGCGGCGATGCCCAGCGGCAGCGGCAGCCCGAAGTTGGTGAGCACGACGCCGGCCATCACCGCGCAGAACGTCATCAGCGTGCCCACCGACAGATCGATGCCGGCGCTCACGATCACGAACGTGGACGCGATGGCCAGCACGCCGTTGACCGCGGTGGCCTGCAGGATGCTGACGAAGTTGTCCACCTGCAGGAAGTTCGGCGAGGCCAGGCTGAAGAACACCAGCAGCGCGATCAGGCTGGCGAAGGCGAGCAGCTTGCGCCGCGCCGCGGGGCGCCAGAACAGGTGCTTGAGCATGGCGAGCGCGGCAGGGCGCGCGAGGGGCGGATGGGAGGCGGACATCGGTCTGGGGTTCAATGAAGGGCCGTGGTGGGGCGCCGCGTCGCCAGCCGCATGATGCTTTCCTGCGTGGCCTCGAGCGCCGGCTGCTCGCCGGTGACGCGGCCTTCGCACATCACCATCACGCGATGCGACAGCCGCAGGATCTCCGGCAGCTCCGACGAGATCACGACGATGGCCTTGCCCTGCGCGGCGAGCGCGTCGATCAGCTTGTGGATCTCGGCCTTCGCCCCGACGTCGATGCCGCGGGTGGGCTCGTCGAAGATGAGGATGTCGCAGTCGCGCAGCAGCCATTTCGCGATCACGACCTTCTGCTGGTTGCCGCCCGACAGCAGCTGTACCGGCTGCGTGACCGATGGCGTGCGGATGCCGAGCTGGCGCACGTAGCCGGCCGCGGTGGAGGCGATCGCCGCCGAATCCAGGAACATGCCCATTCGCAGCAGGCGCGACAGCGACGTCATGGCGATGTTGGCCTGCACGTCCATGGCCGTCGCCAGGCCGAACTGCTTACGATCCTCGGACAGGTAGCCCAGGCCGTGCGCGACGGCGTCGCGCGGCGTGCGGATGCGCACCGGCCGGCCATGCACCAGGATCTCGCCGCCGTCGATCGGATCGGCCCCGAACACGGCGCGCGCGACCTCCGTGCGTCCGGCGCCCATCAGCCCGGCGAAGCCGAGGATCTCGCCCTTGCGGACGGTGAAGCTCACGTCGCGGATGGCCGACCCGCGCCGCAGGCCGCGCACCTCGAGCGCGACCTCGCGGCGGGCGGTGTCCGGCGGCGCGCCGCGCAGGTTGTCCTCGAGCGTGCGGCCCACCATCATGTGGATGATCGCGGCGGTGCTCGTGTCGCGCATCGCCACGGTGGCGACCGTGCGGCCGTCGCGCATCACCGTCACGCGGTCGGCGATCTGCTGGAGTTCGTCCATCCGGTGCGAGATGTAGACGATCCCCACGCCGTGCTCGCGCAGCTGGCGGACCACGCGGAACAGGTCGGCCACCTCCTGCGCGTTGAGGGCGGCCGTGGGCTCGTCCATGATCAGCACCTTCGAGTCGAAGGACAGCGCCTTGGCGATCTCCACCATCTGCCGGCGCGCCACGGTCAGCTCGCCCACGGGCGTGCGCGGGTCGAGCGCGAGGTTCAGGCGCTCGAACAGGCTGCGCGCGTCGGCGTTGAGGCGCTCCTCGTCCAGGAACAGGCCCAGGGCACGGCGCGGCTCGCGGCCGATGAAGATGTTCTGCGCGACGCTCAGGTGGTGCATCAGGTTGAGTTCCTGATGGACTATGCCGATGCCCAGCGCCTGTGCATGGCGCGGGTTGGCGATGGCCACGGGGCGGCCCTCGATCTCGATCTCGCCGGCGTCGCTCGCGTGGATGCCGGCCAGCACCTTCATCAGCGTCGACTTGCCCGCGCCGTTCTCGCCCATGAGCGCGTGGACCTCGCCGGCGCGCAGCTCGAAGGCGACCTTGTCCAGCGCCTGCACGCCGGCGAAGCTCTTGCACAGGCCGCGCAGGGAGACGAGTGTTTCCATGGATCGGCGCCTCGGGTGATTTCGCGCACCGGGCTCAGATCGTCACGCCGCCGTCGACGAGCACCGCCTGGCCGGACACGAAGCGCGACTCGTCGCTCAGCAGGTAGATGACCTGGGGCGTGATGTCGTCCACCGTGGCCAGCCGGCCCATGGGCTGGCGCGCGATGAAGGCCTTCTCGGCGGCCGCGGGATCCGCCGCCGACGCGATGCGCCCGCGCAGCGACGGCGTGTCGACGGTGCCCGGGCACAGCGCGTTGCAGCGCAGGCCGCGCGTGACGAAGTCGGCCGCGATCGCCTTGGTCATGCCGATGACCGCGGCCTTGGTGGCGCCGTAGGCGAAGCGGTTCGGAAAGCCCTTCACCGAGGACGCCATCGACGCCATGTTGAGGATGGACGCCGTGCCGCCGGTGCGCGCCAGCTTGTCCAGCATGGCGGGCAGCAGCGCGCGGGTGACCCGGAAGGCGCCCTTGACGTTCAGGTCGAAGCTGAAGTCCCAGGCCGCCTCGTCGCACTGGAGGATGCTGCCCTCGTGGACGAAGCCGGCGCAGTTGAACAGGCCGTCGAGCGGGGGCAGCGTCGCGGACAGCGCCTGCACGGCCGCGCCGTCGCGCACGTCCAGCACGCGGGTGCGCAGCGCCGGGCATTCGGCGGCGAGGGATTCGAGAAGGTCGCCGCGGAGGTCGGTGGCGATGACCTCGGCGCCTTCATGCGCGCAGGCCAGCGCGCTCGCACGCCCGATGCCTTGTCCGGCGGCCGTCACGAGGAGGGTCTTGCCTTCGAGCCGCATGGCTGTCTCCTGTTTATTGGTGAATCTTTTGTTCACTGATAGACTTCAGTCTAGCCACCGGCATCCGTTTGGCGCTTGGGGATTGCCCTAGGGCGCGCGGTCCGGGCCGCCTCAAGACTTGCATCCCATGACCGAATCGACCGACCGCTACCGGGCGCCCGCGCTCGACAAGGGGCTCGACATCCTCGAATTGCTGGCCGAACAGCCGCACGGGCTGACGCGTGGCGAGATCGTCAAGGCCATGGGCCGCGGGCCGAGCGAGATCTACCGCATGCTCGAACGCCTCGTCGCGCGCCATTTCGTGACGCGGTCGTTCGAAGGCGACCGCTACGCGCTGAGCCTCAAGCTGTTCGTGCTGAGCCAGCGCCACCCGCCGATCCAGCGCCTGGTCGCGCACGCGCTCCCGGCGATGGATCGCTTCGCGAAGGCGGCGGAGCAGTCCTGCCATCTGGGCGTATACGACCGCGGCAACATCGTCGTCGTCGGGCACGTCCACGGGCCCAACAACTGGAGCATGTCGCTGCGGCTGGGCGTGACGGTGAACCTGGTCGACACCGGATCCGGCCATGCCCTGCTGGCGTTCCAGTCCGACGAGCGCCGCGGCGAGATGCTGGGCG
>JAEKKH010000208.1 GCA_019510465.1 Burkholderiales bacterium | reverse complement strand
AGTACGAAGTGGACAAGGAGAGCGGCGCGCTGTTCGTCGACCGCTTCATGACCACGGCCATGCACTACCCGTGCAACTACGGCTACGTGCCCAAGACGCTGTCCGACGACGGCGACCCGGTCGACGTGCTGGTCATCACCCCGTTCCCGCTGACGCCGGGCGTGGTCGTCACCTGCCGTGCCATCGGCGTGCTGAAGATGGAGGACGAGGCCGGCGGCGACGCCAAGCTGCTGGCGGTGCCCACCACCAAGATCCTGCCGATGTACTCGCACTGGACCAAGCCCGAGGACATCAACCAGATGCGCCTGAACGCGATCCAGCACTTCTTCGAGCACTACAAGGACCTCGAGCCGAACAAGTGGGTCAAGATCAAGGGCTGGGAAGGCCCCGACGCTGCCAGGGCCGAGATCACCTCGGGTATCCAGGCCTACGAGGCCGACCAGGTGAAGAAGGCCGGCAAGTAGGCACGCCGCGGCGGTCGCGCCGCCGCAGGCCAGGCACGAAGCCCTCCGCGCGAGGGCTTCGCCGTTTTCCCGGGCCTAATCCATGCCGTGCAGGTGGCGGATCAGGCCGATCGGGTCGAACACGTGCAGCGCGGCGACGACGGCGACGAGCACGACGATCGCGGCGACGAGGCGCAGGGCGCGAGGCTTGTTCATGGGATTTCCTTGCGAAGTGGGAGGGAATGTCAGGCGAGGGCGAGCGATTGCTTCACCGTCCAGCGCGAGGCGCGCAGTGCCGGCGCGAGGCTGGCCGCCACCGCGCCCGCCAGCAGCGCGGCCAGCAGCAGCGCGACGGCGCCGGGGTCCAGGCGCGGCGCCAGGTCCTGCGCGGCGATCGAGGCGAGCACGCGCGCGACCACGGCCGACAGCGGCAGCGCCAGGCCGACCGCGGCGGCCCAGCTCGCCAGTCCGATCAGCGCGCCCTCGGCCAGCACGACGCGCAAGGCCAGCCCGCGGCTCGCACCGAGCGCGCGCAGGACGCCGAATTCGCGCGTGCGTTCGGCCGTCGCCACCGACAGCGCCGAGGCCAGGCCCAGCAGCCCCACCACGGCCATCAGCAGCGCGATGAAGCCGAGCGCGGCCACGAGGATGGCCACGTGCCCGCCCTGGGCGGCGGCGAAGCGGCGCGCCGTGATCGCGCCGCGCGGCGCGATGCCCGCGCGCGCCAGGGCTTGCGTGATCGCGCCGAGGGCGGAGGCGTCCGCCGCGCGGTCGCGCAGCGCGACGCGCAGCACGCCGCTCGCGTCCGCACCCGCGACACGCTCGAACGTGGATGGGCTCACGTAGGCCGCGCCGGGCGTCAGCGTCTCGTCGATCACGCCCACCAGGCGCAGCGCGACCGGCCGGTGGTCGATCGACAGGGTGACCATGTCGCCCACCCGCGCTCCGCGGAACGCGATCGCGCGGGCCATCGTGTTGAGCACGACCACGCCATCGTCGCCGGGCAGCAGCCAGCGGCCCTGCACGGGCTGCGGCGCGATCATCGCGGTGGCTGCCGGCGCCGCGCGCAGCGTGAAGCCGCCGTGGCCGCCGTCGGGATAGGTGTGCACGACCTCCACGCCATCGCTGGCGGCCGCGGCGCCGGCGGCGTCCCAGGATTCGATGGCGCGCACCTGCGGCAACGTGCGCAGCAGGCCGGCGACCTGGGCCGGCGCGGCCCGCGGCGGCAGCGTGAGCTCGATGTCCCAGCGGCGCTGCTGCGCGGCGCGTGCGACGTTGTCCGACCAGGCCGCGCGCACGGCCAGCGTGGTCTCGAGCATCGCCCCCGCGCACGCCAGCAGGGACAGCGTCAGCAGCAGCCGCGTGCGGCGGCGCAACGCGTTGCGCAGGGCCAGCGTCAGCGCGACGCTGCGCGTGGCCAGGCGGGCGACGGCGTGGGGGATCGCGCCGGTGTCCGGCGTCGCGCCGTGGTCGTCGAGCGCGGCGCGCACGCTGCGGCGGGCGGCGGCCAGCACCGGCCCCAGCGCGGCCAGCGTGGGCAGGGCGATCCCCGGCAGCGCCAGCGCGGCGACCAGGGCGGCCGGCGGCGCGGCGTCCTGCAGGCGCAGGTTGAGCAGTTGCGCAATCGCGCGGACGAACGCGTTGCCGGCCGCGACCCCCGCGGGCAGGCCGAGGACCGTGGCGGCCGCGCCGAGCAGCGCCACCAGCGCGAGCGTGCTGCCCGCGACCTGGTGCGTGCGCGCGCCGATCGCCTTCATGATCGCGATCTGGCGTACCTGCTGCGCGAGCCACGCGCCGATCACCGTGGCGCACAGCACGGCGCCCAGCACCAGCGCGAGGGCGCTGAAGCCGGTCAGCATCGCGAGGATCGCGTTCATCTGGCCCTGGTGCGGATGGCGGCCCGGCGGCGGGATGCGGACCTGTTCGACCGCGCAGCCCTGGGTCGCGAGCCAGGCGGACAGGCCGCGCATCGCGCGCTCGATCGCGCCCGCGTCGCCGGCGTCACGCGCCACCACGACCTTGAGCAGCGTCATCGGCACCGCCTCGCCCCACAGCGCCAGGGTGCGCGGCGTGACGTAGCCGTAGACCGTCTGTTCCTGCCCCGCGGGCGCGACGCCCGGGTCGTGCACGGTGCCCGCCAGCGGCACCGTGCGCCGCCCGCCATGCGGCAGCTCGAGCGCGATCGTGCTGCCGATCGCGTGGCGCGTGAGCGGCAGGGCGCTGCGCTCGACCAGCAGCGTGCCGTCGGCCGGCGGCCAGGCGCCTGCCTCGGAGTGCACGGTGTTGATCGCCAGCGTCGCGAGGTCGGGCACGACGAACAGCAGCAGCGGTGCCTGCTCGCCCGGCGCGAGCTCGATCCGGCCACGCAGCGTGGCCGCGACGTCCGCCTGCGCCACCTCGGGCCGGTGGCGGATGCGATCGAGCAAGGCGGCATCGGGCGGCGCGGACAGCTCCAGCTGCGCCGAGGCCGGGTTCGAACCCACGTAGCTCAGCGGAACCTCGCGGCCCAGCACCGCGCTGGCGACGGCCATCGTCGCGAGCGCGGCGACGCTGGCCGCCACCGCGACGACGATCAGCGCGAGCCGCCCGCGCGCCGCGACGGCGTCGCGCCACAGCTTGATCCAGCGCGGCGCGATCATGCGCGGGCCTCCGCGCTCACGCTCGCCTGCGGTGCCGCGGGCGCGGCCGTGTCGGCCAGCACGCGGCCGTCGCGCAGCGTGACGGAGCGCGTGAAGAAGCGGCCCAGCTCGCGCTCGTGGGTCACCACGATGACCGTCTTGCCGTCGCGCGCCAGCGCGGCCAGCAGGCCCATCACCTCCAGCGCGGTGGCCGAGTCGAGGTTGCCGGTGGGTTCGTCGGCGACGATGAGCGCCGGATCGTTGGCCAGGGCGCGCGCGATGGCGGCGCGCTGCTGCTGGCCGCCGGACAAGGCCGCCGGCAGCTTGTCGGCCTGGTCGGCGATGCGCAGCCGCTCCAGCAGCGCGAGGGCACGCGGGCGGCGTTCGCGGCGCGGCCAGGTCGCGCGCAGGTCCATCGGCAGCATGACGTTCTCGGCGATGGTCAGCGTGGGCAGCAGCTGGAAGAACTGGAACACGATGCCCACGCGCCGCCCGCGCCACTCGGCCAGGGCGTCCTGCGACAGCGCGTGCAGCGGCTGGCCGTCGACGACGACGGTGCCGCCGCTCGGCTGCTCGATGCCGGTGAGCAGGTGCGCGAGCGTCGTCTTGCCGCTGCCCGAGGGTCCGACGACGGCGACGCATTCGCCGGCGCGCACGTCGAGGTCGACGCCGTCGAGCGCTCGGAACTCGCCGGCGGCGGTGGGATGGCAACGGGTGGCGCCACGCAGGCGCACGAGGGCAGGGGAGTCGGTGAAGTGCATGGGGACTTGTTGCGATGCGACGAGAAGCCGAACATACTGTTCGACAGCGCGCGACACCCGAACAGCGCGCGTCCCGCCGTTCACTACCGAACAGACCGCCTCGCGCTGTTCGACATCACCCGCCGCCGTGACCGCTGACGCCTCCCTCGACCGCCGCGCCGCCCGCTCGCGCGACCTGCTGCTGAACGCCTTGCCCGGCCTGATGGCCGAGCGCGGCTTCGAGCGCCTGACGACGCAGAACATCATCGACCGCGCCGGCGTCGGCCGCGCGACGTTCTACGCGCACTTCGAGAACAAGGAGGAGCTCCTCGCCGCCAGCGTCGGCCGGCTGCGCGCCTGGCTCGAGGCCATGCGGCCGCCGACGCCCGGCCAGCCGTTCGCCTTCATGCCGCCGTTGTTCGACCACCTGGACAGCCACCGCGCGATCTACCGCACCACCTTCGAGCGCGAGAGCGAGGTCACCGTCGAGCGCCTGATCCGCGCGATGCTGCGCGAGCTGGTGCGCGACGAGCTGGCGGCGCAGCGTGGCGGACGGCGGGACGACGCGGCCATCGATCTGGCGACGCAGTTCGTCGTCAGCACGTTCTGGTCGGTGACCGTGTGGTGGCTCGGCGGCGGCATCGACCGCACGCCGGCCCAGGTCAACGCGATCTTTCTTCGCCTGGCGCAGCCGGGCCTGGAGCCGGCGCTGGCGACGCCGGCCTGAACGGCGAGCGGTCGTCGAGCTCGCTCAGGTACTCGTCGATCGCGCCGCCTTCCTGCTTCAGGTGGGCGCCGATCGCACGCGCGAACTCGGGCTCGGCGATCCAGTGCGCCGACTGCGTGCGCGCCGGCAGGAGTCCGCGCGCCATCTTGTGCTCGCCCTGGGCGCCGCCCTCGAAGCGGCGGAAGCGGTTGGCGATGCACCACTGCAGGGGCTGGTAGTAGCAGGCCTCGAAATGCACGTGCGGGATGTGCTCCAGCGCGCCCCAGTAGCGGCCGAACGCGGCGCCGGCCGCGCGGTCGACCGCGATCAGCGAGCACGCGACGCGCCGTCCGCCGCGCGAGGCGGCGAACATCACCCAGTTGTGGGCCATGCGCTCCTGCATCGCGGCGAAGAAGGTCCGCGTCAGGTAGGGCGTCGAGGCGTGCTGGGAGTAGGTGTTGCGGTAGCAGGCGTGGAAGAAGTCCCAGTCGGCGGCCGCCATGTGGCCGCCCTCGATCGTCTCGAACGTGACGCCGGCCTCGGCGACGTAGCGCCGTTCCTGCGCGATCTTCTTGCGCTTGTCGCGCTGCAGGTCGGCGAGGAAGTCGGCGAAGCCGGCGTAGGGCAGCACGCTGCGCGCGGACGCGTGGCCGGGCGCGGCCGCGTCGTGCCGGTTGTGCCAGTGGAACTGCACGCCCTGGCGCATCATCCAGCCGGCCTCGCGGGCGGCATCGTCGTCGGCATCGTCGCCGAACAGCAGGTGCACCGACGAGCAGCCCGCCTCGCGCGCGAGCGCGCCGAGCGCGCGCAGCAGGAGCGTGCGCGCGGGGACGTCACGCGCGAGCAGGCGCGAGCCCGGCACCGGCGTGAAGGGCACGGCCACGACCAGCTTGGGGTAATACGGCACCCCGTATCGCCGGTAGGCGTCGGCCCAGGCCCAGTCGAACACGTACTCGCCGTACGAATGCGTCTTCAGGTACGCGGCGGCGGCGGCCACGAGGGTGTCGCCCGCGCGCTCGCGCACGACCAGCGTGGCCGGCTCCCAGCCCGTGTCGCCGCCGACGCTGCCCGAGGTCTCCATCGCCCGCAGGTACGCGTGGGACATGAAGGGGGTGGGACGGGCCTGGGTGGACAGCAGATCGTCCCACTCGCGCGCCTCGACCGCACCGACGCCGGGGTGAACCTCGATGACATAATCGTTTTCAGTCAACGCGCTTCCAGTGCTTCCAGTCATGTCCGAGCCAGATTCCGTGCGGGTCGCACTGCTGCAGATCAACCCGACCGTCGGCGATCTCGACGGCAACGCGCGCCTGATCGCCGGCGCCGCGCGCGCCGCCTGGCAACAGGGCGCCCGCGTGGCGCTCGCGCCCGAACTGGCCCTGTGCGGCTACCCGCCCGAGGACCTGCTGCTGCGCCCCGCGTTCCTGCAGGCCAACGCCGCGGCGCTGGAGTCGCTGGCCGGCGCCCTGGCCGATTGCGAGGGTCTGCATCTGGTGGTCGGTCATCCGTGGGACGGCGGGGCCGCGGGTCATGGCGACGATGTTAGGTCGAAGTCCGTGAGCGTGCCGCGCGTGTTCAATGCGGCCTCGGTGCTCGCGGGGGGACGCGTCACCGCCACCTACTGCAAGCGCGAGCTGCCCAACTACCAGGTCTTCGACGAGCGCCGCTACTTCGTCTCGGGCCGCGATGCCGGGCTCGCGCCGGTCGTGTTCGAGGCCGGCGGCACGACGTTCGGCGTGCTGGTGTGCGAGGACGCCTGGTTCCACGAGCCGGCGCTGCTCGCCAAGGGGGCGGGCGCGCAGGTGCTGTGCGTCATCAACGCGTCGCCGTTCCACCTCGGCAAGCCCGCCGACCGCGAGGCGCAGATGGCGCACCGCGCGCGCGCCACCGGGCTGCCGCTGCTGTACGCGCACATGACGGGCGGCCAGGACGAGGTCGTGTTCGACGGCGGCTCGTTCGCGCTCGACGAGCATGGCAACGTCGTCGCGCGCGCCGCGCTGTTCGACGCCGGCACGCTGATGGTCGACGTCGCGCCCGGCCGCGCCCCGGTGCCCGCCGCGGGCGGCGCGGTGCTGCCGCTGCCCGGGCTCGAGAGCCAGGCCTGGGCCGCGCTCGTCACCGGCGTGCGCGACTACATCGGCAAGAACGGCTTCCCGAGCGTGCTCATCGGCCTGTCGGGCGGCATCGACTCCGCGCTGGTGCTGGCGATCGCCGTCGACGCGCTCGGCCCCGACAAGGTGCGCACCGTGATGATGCCGTCGCCCTACACGGCCGACATCTCGTGGATCGACGCGCGCGACATGGCCGAGCGCCTGGGCGTGCGGCACGACGAGATCGCCATCGCCCCGATGTTCGACGCCTTCCGCCAGGCGCTGGCGCCGCAGTTCGCCGGCCTGGCCGAGGACACCACCGAGGAGAACATCCAGGCCCGAGTGCGCGGCACGCTGCTGATGGCGCTGTCGAACAAGACGGGCGCGATCGTGCTGACCACCGGCAACAAGAGCGAGATGGCCACCGGCTACTGCACGCTGTACGGCGACATGGCGGGCGGCTTCGCGGTCATCAAAGACGTCGCCAAGACGCTGGTCTACCGCCTGGCCGAGTGGCGCAACCGCCAGCCGACGCGCCGCGCCGACGGCAGCGTCGGCCCGGTGATCCCCGAGCGCATCATCACGCGGCCGCCGTCGGCCGAGCTGCGCCCCGACCAGACCGACCAGGACAGCCTGCCGCCCTACGAGATCCTCGACGCGATCCTCGCCGCGTACATGGAAGAGAACGTCGCGATCGACGACATCGTCGCCGCGGGCTACGAACGCACCGATGTGGAGCGCGTCACGCGGCTGATCAAGATCAACGAGTACAAGCGCCGGCAGTCGCCGGTGGGCATCCGCATCACGCACCGGGGCTTCGGACGTGACTGGCGCTACCCCATCACTTCGCGCTTCCGTGCTTAAATCGATTCATCGGTCCTTCCCGCCTTCAACTCCGGAGCTCCCCATGAAACAGATCACCGCCATCATCAAGCCGTTCAAGCTCGAGGAAGTGCGCGAGGCGCTCGGCGAGGTCGGCGTGTCCGGCCTGACGGTCACCGAGGTCAAGGGCTTCGGCCGCCAGAAGGGCCACACCGAGCTGTACCGCGGCGCGGAGTACGTGGTCGACTTCCTGCCCAAGGTCAAGGTCGAGGTGGTCGTCAAGGAAAGCGACGTCGAGCGCGCGATCGAGGCCATCGTCAAGGCCGCCAAGACGGGCAAGATCGGCGACGGCAAGATCTTCGTGACGGCGGTGGAGCAGGTCGTGCGCATCCGCACCGGCGAGACGGACGAATCCGCCGTCTGACGCCGCCGGTGTTCAGACCAGGTTGAAGTCCTTGCCGGCCGGGCTGGCGACGGCCTCGTCGCGCAGGGTCTGCAGCAGGCGTCGCGCGTCGGTGTCCACGCGCAGGCGGCTCACCTGGGCCGCGTCCACGAAGCCGGCGTCGCGCGTGTGCGCGAGCATCTCCAGCAGCGGACGGTAGAAGCCGGCGGCATCCAGCAGGCCGATCGGGCGCGCATGGTAGCCCAGCTGCTGCCACGTCCACGCCTCGAACAATTCCTCCAGCGTGCCCAGGCCGCCGGGCAGGGCGACGAAGGCGTCGGCTGCCTGCGCCATCTGCAGCTTGCGTTCGTGCATCGTGTCGACCACGCGCAGTTCCTGGATGCCGCGATGGCCCAGCTCCCGCGCGACGAGCCGCCGCGGGATGACGCCCAGCACCTGGCCGCCGGCGGCCAGCGTGGCGTCGGCCACGGCGCCCATCAGGCCGGCACGGCCGCCGCCGTAGACGAGCCGGTGGCCGCCCTCGCCGAGGGCCGTGCCGAGCGCGCGTGCGGCCTCGGCGTAACGCGGATCGTCGCCGTTGCGCGAGCCGCAATAGACACACAGTGAGAACATCGGGCGATTGTCGCCCGGCCGGGGCACGTTACTGCGGCAGCGGCGCGAGAGGCCGCGCCGTGACGATGGCCGTGCCGCACAGCGCGTCGTGCCAGAACTGGCGCCGCGGGTGGAGCAGGGCAGCCAGCGCGTACAGCACGATCCAGCCTGCGACGAGCCCGAAGATGGCCCAGGCGCTGGGCAGCCTGAGCGCGCCGGCGAGCGCCAGCGGCGGCAGGAACCACGCGTAGGAGGCCAGGTAGCGGACGAGCGCGCGGCGCGGCGAGACGGCCGCGCCGTCGTTGTTGACCAGGCGCAGGTGCCAGGTCTTCATCGGCAGCGTCTGGCCGCTGCGTACCCACAGGACGATGAAGTACAGGCCGACGACGACGAACTCGACGGCGATCAGCGCCGAGCGCAGCTTCATCGCATTGTTCTGGTGCATCGCGACGGCGAACACGAGGCCGGTGGCGAAGGTGACGCCGAACAGCAGCACGCCTTCGTAGAGGAACGCGGCCATGCGGCGCAGCAGCGGGGCGGCGGCCGGTGCGGAGTCGAGCGGCGCCATCGGAGCGGCACCGGCGGCGGCCGCCGTCGGTTCGTTCATCGGCGCACGGACGCCGGCGCCGACGCCGGGGCGGCGGCCACGGTCGCGTGCTTGGGCAGCAGCGTCGTGCGGTCGACCGCGTTCGGGCCGACGGCGATCTTGGGCGCCCCCTCGCGCTGGTGGGCCGGCGGGGTGGCGCGGCGCGTGAGCAGCGTGGTGGTGACGCCGGGGCGCTTCGGCTCGACGAGCAGCGGCGCCGAGCCGGCGGACGAACGCGCGCTGGCCGATCCGCCGATCAGGTTGTTCTTGGGCTGCACCACGTCCACCGCCGGCGGGGCGTGGCGGCGGGCGAACGCGGCGTTGGACGGCGCACTGGCCGGCGCGGCGGCGCGCGTGGCCGCGAGCTCGCGCTTCTTTTCCTCGGGCAGCGCCTGGTAGGCCTTCCAGCGCGCCTCGCGCTCTTCCTTGGACAGGCCGCGCGTCTCCTGGAACACCGTGCGCGCCCGCGTGCGCTGCTGGATGGACATGTGGGCCCACTCGCCCATGCGCTGGGTGGCGCGCTGCTGCTCGTCGGGCGGCATCTTGTGGAAGCGGCCGGCGACGTCGATCCAGCGCTCCTTGCTGCGCGAATCCAGGGCGTTCCAGTCGTTGGCCAGCGGGGCCAGGATCTGCCGGTGGGGCGGCGAGAGTTCGTTCCAGGTCGGGCCGCCGGCGTCACCCTTGGCGATCGCCTGGCTGCCATTGGCGGCGATGGCCGCGGACGCACAGAAACCCGCCGCCGCGACCAGGGCCGCGGCGGCGAGCGATGCCATCAGGCGGGAATACCGGGAGCGCGCCAAGACTCCTCCGTCACTCGCGGGTGGTCTTGAGGTACTCCGCAAAGCCCGGATCCGTGTAGGCGTCCGGCGGCAGGTCGTCCGACAGCAGGGCGGCGTCCACCTCGGCGACGGCGGCGATCTGCGCCTTGTCGTGCACGTGGGCGATGCCGGCCAGGCCGAGCACCAGCAGCGCCAACGGGGCGGCCGAGCCGAGCTTGAACCACCAGCCGAGCGGGCTGCCCAGCGCCGCGCTGCGGCCGCGGCTGACGAGCACCGGCGCGGTGGCCAGCTGCACCTGGCGGCGTGCCGCCTGGGCTCGGGACAGGGCCTGCTCGCGGGCGAAGCGCAGGCGTTCGCCGATGTCGGGGGCGGTGGACTGGGCGCGCTCGCCAAGCATCGAAGCGACGCGCACGCCGAAGCGCGCCTCCAGGCCGTCGCGATCCGGCAGGGAAAAGGTCGATGTCGTGTTCTTGGTCATGGTGCGAGTCCCTTGGCTTTCAACGCCTTGGCCAGCGCGTGGACGGCGCGCGAGCAGTGCGTCTTGACGCTGCCTTCCGAGCATCCCATCACGGAAGCCGTCTCTGCAACATCTAGTTCCTCCCAGTAACGCAGCAGGAACGCTTCGCGTTGACGCGCGGGGAGGGCGCCGACCTCGATCTCGATGATCCGGAGGATCTGATCCCGCGATACGGAATCGGAGGCGCTTTCGGTGCCGACGGTTCCCTCGAGGTTGTCCAGGACTTCCAGGATGTCGAAATCGCCGTCGTCGGCCGCTCCGCCGAACTCCGAGAAATTGTGCACGACCGCGCTGCGCACCTTCTGGCGCCGGAACCAGTCCATCGTGGCGTTCGACAGGATGCGCTGGAACAGCAGCGGCAGTTCGGCCGCCGGCCGGTCGATGTACTTCTCGGCCAGACGGATCATCGAATCCTGCACGATGTCGAGCGCCGCGTCGTCGTCGCGCACG
>JAEKKH010000341.1 GCA_019510465.1 Burkholderiales bacterium | reverse complement strand
CTGGCCGAGAGCATCCGCAGCCAGGGCATCATGCAGCCGATCCTCGTGCGCCCGCTCGAGGGCGCGGGCGCGAAGACGCAGCGCTACGAGATCATCGCCGGCGAACGACGTTTCCGCGCCGCCAAGCTGGCCGGCCTGGACGAGGTGCCGGTGCTGGTGCGCGAGGTGCCCGACGAATCGGCGGCCGTGATGGCGCTGATCGAGAACATCCAGCGCGAGGACCTCAACCCGCTCGAAGAGGCGCAGGGCCTGAAGCGCCTGGTCGACGAATTCGGCATGACGCACGAGCAGGCCGCGCAGTCGGTCGGACGCTCGCGCAGCGCGGCCAGCAACCTGCTGCGCCTGCTGCAGCTGGCGGCGCCGGTGCAGCAGATGCTGATGGCGGGCGACCTCGACATGGGCCACGCCCGCGCACTGCTGCCGCTGGAGGCCGCGCAGCAGATCCTCAACGCGACGGAGATCGCCGCGAAGAAGATGTCGGTGCGCGATGCCGAGAAG
Source organism: Burkholderiales bacterium (assembly GCA_019510465.1). Taxonomy (GTDB): domain Bacteria; phylum Pseudomonadota; class Gammaproteobacteria; order Burkholderiales; family Burkholderiaceae_C; genus Scleromatobacter. The sequence goes on along the minus strand of JAEKKH010000341.1, from coordinate 2,496 downwards.
CTCGTCGCGCGCAACCAGCAGGCCAACGGCCGCCAGGCGCCGCTGCTGCGCGTGAAGAAGGAAAAGCGCGGCGACATCGCGCGCCTCGAGGAGCAGCTGGCCGACAGGCTGGCCGCGGTCGTCGAGATCCGCATGCTCAGGAAGACGCGCCATGGCGAGTCCGGCGAGATCGCGATCTCGTTCGGCTCGAACGACGAGCTCGGCGGACTGCTCGAGCGCCTGGGGCTGCGCGAGGAAGACTGAGCGCGGCGCGTCCGATGCGCGCCGGCTCGTTCAAGGCAGGTTGCTCGTGACGCGCGTCAACGACGACGCGCTGCCCGCCGTGAACTGCCAGGCGTCGCGCGTGTCCGTCTCGCCGTCGCCGAAGCCCCCCGGCGACGACAGCACGCTCTGCCCCGCCAGCGCCGACACCAGGCCCGCGATGGCGTCGCCGCTCAAGACGGCCGATGCCGCGGCGTTGGCGCCCAGCGTCGTCCCGCTGCCCGCCAGGGTGAACTGCGTCAAGGCGCCGGCGATGCAGTATCCCGGCGCCCCGGCATTGCACGACACGAGCCCCACCGGCGTGGCGGGCTGGTCGGGGCGGCTGCTGGCGGCGCGCACGATGCCCACCCGTTGCGAGCCGATCGCCGTGCGGGAACGGCCATCGCCGCTCTCCAGCACGAAGGCCTCGTGCAGGTCGGCCGTGTGGGAGACGAGCACGCCTGCGTCGCCTGCCGCGAGCAGCTTCAAGTCGACCTGCGCCGGCTCGATCAGCGTCCGCGCCCCGCTCGCCTTGTCCAAGGCCTCGACCTGCACCATGGCGCTCAGGCCCGTGAACCCGGTGATCTCCTCGCTGGCGACGAAGGCGCCGGCGTCCATCAAGGCGGCGGGCGCCAGAGCGAACGTGCCGACGACCCGGACGCCGCCACTGCCCAGCGCGAGCAGCGTCGTGCCATCGGCGACGTACACGGCTTGCGCGTCGGCGACGCCGGCCGTCATGTTCAGGCCGCTGAGCGCATGCAGTCCGCCCGCATCGACGCTGACGCCGCTCGCGTTCCAGTGCAGCACGCGCACCTGGTTGGCGATGCCGACATAGGCCAGGCCCGGCTGGGCCGGATCCGCGCCGATCCAGTCGTCCGCGGCGACCATGCCGGCGACCGGCGGCACGGCCACCTGCGTGAACGTCGCCGCGCCGGCGACCTCGTAGGTGGCGGCCACCGGGTGGATGCCGTCGTCGCCGAGCGAGGCGAAGAAGTATTGGGGCAGGCCGGTGGCGCCGTCGCGCAACGCGGCGATGACATGGCGCACGTCGACCGGCGCGGCGGTGGCGGTCATCGACGTGCGGATCGCCCAGTCGTGGCTGCCGCCCCGCGCGTCGACCCAGGCGTCGTCGCCGGCCGCGTTCATCGGCCAGGCCCGCACGGGCGCGGAGACGTCGGCGGCGCTCGACAACTGCACGGGCGCGTGCGACTGGCCGCCGCGCAGGTCGATGGAATACAACTTGCCGTCGTTGTCGAAGAACACCTTGGCATGGCCCAGCGTCGTCGCCGTGCGCGATGCCGCGTCCCAGCGGGTAGCGTCTGAGAACACCAGATGCGAGGCCTGCCAGACGATGCCGTTGCCCTGCACGAGACGAACGTTCTGTAGCGCGACCGACGGGTTCGCCGGATCCCAGACGCGGACGAACTGGTTGTTGGAATCGACCGCGACGAATTCGGCCAGCAGGAAGGCCGATTCGGACGCGGGCGGCGGAGGCGGCGGCGTGGAACTGCCGCCTCCGCCGCCGCATCCGGCCAGGCCGCTCGCGAAGGTCGTGCAGGCAAGCGTCAGCCACAGGAGGCGCACGCGCCTCATGGTTCGAATCATGGGTCGACTCCGGACAGGGACGGACGCCGCGAAGGTCCGGCGAGCCGGGACGGGCGGCGTGGTGCGCGACCGGACGAAGGCCTCGCGGCGCCCGGTGCGCGGCGGCACGGGGTCGGCAGGCGGGTCATTCCGCACACTCGTGGAAAGAATCCTACAGGGCGAGTTGAAATGTAGGTCGATAAAGGTCAAGATGAAACCGGAAGATCACCCTATTTGACGCATCGCCGCACACGGAATCGTCGCACGCTGTACCCTACGGACCCAGAGATCGCCCACTGTCCCGCCCCGCTGAACGGACTGCTCTGATGGCGCCTTGACTGGTCGATACGTACTTCCCGCAAGAACGTTTCGCACAGGCCCGGACTCCATCAAAACATTCCAGACGCAAGCGCCTGGCCCCGACCCGATCCGCATCGTGTCCGGCCGCTTGCAACATCACATCAGCCCGGAGGTTTGTCATGGACGTGATCAGCCAGTTCGCAGCCCGCTACGAACGTACCCGCGAGGAGGAACTCACCCTCGAGGAGTACCTGGCGGAATGCAAGCGCAACCCCCTGGCCTATGCCACGGCGGCCGAGCGCATGCTCAAGGCCATCGGCGAACCGCAGTCCATCGACACGCGCAACGACCCGCGCCTGTCGCGCCTGTTCG
>JAEKKH010000207.1 GCA_019510465.1 Burkholderiales bacterium | reverse complement strand
GGCCTGTCACTCCGCCGGGGAACCGATCCGATGTCCAAGATCCTCGTCGTGGACGACCTCCGCGACAGCGCCGACAGCCTGGCCCTGCTCTTCGATGCGATGGGCCACCAGACGATGACGTCCTACGACGGCCGGGAGGCGGTGGAGGCGGCGCAGTCGTTCGAGCCGGACATCGTGTTCCTGGACATCAACATGCCCATCCTCGACGGCTACGGCGCGGCGCGCTCGCTGCGCGATGCGCATGCCGAGGCACCGCCGGTCCTGGTGGCGCTGACGGCGGTGTCCGGCCCCGACGCCAAGCGCAAGGCCGACGACGCCGGCTTCGATTTCTACATCACCAAGCCGGCCGACTTCAACGTGCTGATCACCATCGTCGACGACCTGTCGCGGCGCATGGAAGGCCGGCCTCACTAGGGCCTGTCAACGCTGAATGCACGCCCGCGCCGCATTTGGCGTTGACAGGCCCTAGGCTGCGAGGTCCTGCGTGCGCCGCCGCGCGCGGGCGCGGCGGAACTGGCGGTCCGTGCCGAAGCCGGCGAGTTCCATCGCCTGCGACAGGGGCAGTCCGCGCGCGATCGCCTGCTCGGCCAGGCCGCTGCGCACGTGCTCCACATAGTCGCGCGGCGAGATGCCGGCGTGGTCCTTGAACAGGCGCGCCAGGTGGCGTGGCGTCACGTGGGCCACGGCGGCCAGCGCCGGCACGTCCCAGTCCTGGCCGGGCCGCTCGCATACCGCGTTCTGCACCCGATGCACGGCCGGGTGCAGGTGGTTGCGGCCGTCCAGCAGCGGTGAGCGCTGCGGGTCGTCGGCGCCGCGGCGCTGGAACACGACCATCGTCTCGGCCACCGCCGCGGCCACGGCGTCCCCGCAGACGCTGCCGATGCAGTGCAGCGCCAGGTCGATGCCGGCCGTGATGCCGGCGCTGGACCACAGCGGCCCGTCGACGACGAACACGCGGTTCGCGCATACCTGGGCCTGCGGCGCCAGTGCGGCCAGCGCCTCCAGGTGCTCGTGGTGCGTCGTGACCTGGCGTCGCCCGACCAGGCCGGCATCGGCCGCCAGCAGCGTGCCCACGCACACGGTCAGCAGGCGGTGCGCGTTCGCGCCCGCGGGCGTCACGCGTGCGAGCGCGGGCGCGACCACCGTCGACAGCCAGTGCCGCGCGCCGAGCCAGCCGTTGCGCTGCATGGTCGGCAGCGTGTCCTTCAGGCCGGGCCGGCCCAGCAGCACGACCCAGGCCCCGGGCGGCAATTCATCCGGCAACGGCTCCAGGCCGGACAGCTGCAGCCCGATCGACGTCGTCACCGCAGGCTGCGCGCAGACGTAGCGCAGCCTGAAGGCCGGCGGCTGCCCGCGCGCGGCGAGCTGCTGGTTGGCCAGGCGCAGCGCCTCGGCCGGCCCGACCAGGTCCAGCAGCAGCGTCTCGGGCAGCACCAGGAACAGGATGTCGATCATGGCGGTCGCGGTTCCTGGCGCTTCAGCGGGCGCGGGCCAGCGCCTGCTCCACCGACACCAGCGTCGCGAAGCGGTCGACCAGCACGGTCTCGGTGCGCTCGCGGATCTCGGCGGCGGTGAGCGTGCGGCCCGCCGGTGTCTTCATGTCGAAGGTGAGCGTCGCGTCGCCGCAGAAGTCGACCTCCCAGCCCTCGTCGCTGGCGTGGCGCGTGGTCGTCTCGCAGCACTGCTCGGTGCGGATGCCGGCGATGATCAGGCGGCGGATGCCGTTGCGCACCAGCCAGGTCGCCAGCGGCGTACCCACCAGCGAGCTGTGGCGGTGCTTCTCGATCGTGAGGGCGGCCTCGAAGCCGGCCAGTCCGGCGAGCGGGCGGATGAACGGGCCGCCGGACGCGAACGGGTTGTCCGGGGTCTGCGGGCCGTCGGTGTGGAACACGCGCACGATCGGGATGCCCCGCGCCTGGGCGCCGTCGATCAGCGCGTTGGCGTGCCGGAGGAACACGTCTGCGCCAGATTGCGACCAGTACGGGCGCTGCGGGAAGGACTCCTGGACGTCGATCATGACGAGGGCGGTGTGCATCGTTTATCTCCTGTGGTTGGATGACAGGATCTTGCCCTCCGGCGGCCATTCTGGCAGGGCCGCCGCGCGACAGCTTGCGGACGTTTCAGGACATCAGCGCCAGGCGGCCATCCCGTCGATGGCCTGGGCCGCCGCGGCGCGCGACTGCGCGATCACGGCCTGCTTCCAGTCGGGCGTGTCGGTGAAGAAGGCCTGGCGCATGGCGGCGCGCGCGAACTCGGCGTGCTCGTCGTTCGGCTGGCGCCGGCGCGCGAGCCAGTGGTCGTGGCGCAGCGCGCGCAGGACGGCCTCGGCGGGCTGCGTGCCGAACTCCAGCGTGATGCCGGCGTAGGCCGCCTGCGGGCACTCGTCGTAGGCGGCGTGCCAGAGATTGCCGTGCAGGTCCGACGACGTCGACGACCCGTCGTCGGTGAACGTGATGCGGTTGCCCCACCAGGCCTTCGCGCGGTGCTTGGCGCCGTCCTCGTCGCGCGCCGCGAAGATGCGCTCGCCGACGCCGCTCTCGCCGAGCCCGCTGTGCAGGTCGATCCAGCCCAGCAGCCGGCAACGGCTGGCGTGCTGGCGCAGCACCATGCGCAGCGTCTGCTGGCTCCAGGTCGGGCTGAGCCCGCCGTAGAACAGCCCGTCGGGATGGCGGTACTGGCCGCCCGAGATCGCGGCCTGCAGCGCAGGCATGCCGTGCGAGCCGCCCCAGGCCATGATCTGGCGCTCGTCGTTCAGCGTCGGCGGCCAGTCCTCCGGCAGCAGCGCCGCGGCCAGCTGGTCGTAGCCCGGGTTGCCCGGCGGCGGGCGGCGGAAGTCGATGAAATTGCGGTTGAGGTCGACACCCTCGTGCGTGACACGGCGCCCGAACGAGAAGCCCCATGGGTTGAGCGCGTGGACGAACAGCAGCGCGACACCCGCCAGCCGCGCCTTGTCGCGCAGCGCGTCGTCATGGAGCATGGCCACCTGCGCGCCCGAGCCGCAGTAGCCCTCGACCCCGTGGCAGCCGCTGGAGACGATCAGCAGCGCGTCGGCATCGTCGGCGCCGATGCGCGCGACGTCCATCGCCAGCGTCTCGAGCTCCAGGCCGCGCAGCGGCTCGGGGTGCGATTCCAGCTGCGTGCCGTGGGCCGCCGCAAGGAACTTCACGCGCGCCTCGGCGTACTTGTGGGCAAACGGATCCGGCGGAGTCCTCATGCTGTTCTCCTGTGAAGCGACGGCACCGTGAGCGGGCCGCAGGCCCACCCCGGCGTCGCGGGAAGCGAGGGTCGCCACCCGGGCCGAACCGAGCGCCCCTTGAAGGTCAGCGACGCTCGGAGCGGGCGGGACCCTGAAACCATTTCTCGACCAGGCGGATCCACAGCGTGCCGCCGAGCGGGATCAGGTCGTCGTTGAAGTCGTAGTGCGGGTTGTGCAGCGTGCACGGCCCGAGATTGTCTGCAGCGGATGTGTCAGCCGCATCACCGCCGTAGGCCAGCCGGTGGCGGCCGTCACCGTTGCCGATGACGAAATAGGCGCCCGGCTTCTCGAGCAGGAAGTAGCTGAAGTCCTCGGCGGTCATCGAGGGCTCGAACGCCAGCGTGTTGTCGGCGCCGACGGTGTCGCGCATGACGCCGGCGACGAACTCGGCCTCGGCGGCGTGGTTGACGGTGGGCGGGTAGTTGCGGTGGAAGCGGAACTCCACCGTCGCGCCGAAGGCGGCAGCGGTGTGCCGGGCGATCTCGCGCATGCGCTGCTCGATCAGGTCGAGCACCGGCAGCGTGAAGGTGCGCACCGTGCCCTCGATGTGCGCCGAATCGGGCACGACGTTGGTGGCCTCGCCCGTGTGGATGGTGGTGACCGAGATGACGCCGGTGTCGGTGGGCTTCTTGTTGCGCGTGATGATGGTCTGGAATGCCTGCACCATCTGGCAGGCGATGGGCACCGGGTCGACGGACAGGTGCGGCAGCGCGGCATGCGATCCCCGGCCGCGGATCGTGATGAAGAACTCGTTGCTCGATGCCATGCACGGGCCGGGGCAGACGGCCAGCTGGCCGGCCTTGATGCCGGGCCAGTTGTGCATGCCGAACACGGCGTCCATCGGGAACTCGGTGAACAGGCCGTCCTTGATCATCTCGCGTGCGCCGCCGCCGCCTTCCTCGGCCGGCTGGAACAGCAGGTAGACGATGCCGTCGAAGTCGCGGTGCTTGGCGAGGTGCTGCGCGGCGGCCAGCAGCATCGCGGTGTGGCCGTCGTGCCCGCAGGCGTGCATGCGGCCCGGGTTGCGGCTGGCGTGCGCGAAGGTGTTGGACTCGGCCATGGGCAGGGCGTCCATGTCGGCGCGCAGGCCGATCGCGCCGCCCGACCTGCCGCGGCTGCCCTCGATGATGCCGACGACGCTGGTCTTGCCCAGGCCGCGCCGGATGGGGATGCCCCACTCGGTGAGCCGGGCCGCGACGAGGTCGCTGGTGCGCTGTTCCTGGAAGCACAGCTCGGGATGCGCGTGGATCTCTCGTCGCAGCGCGGTGATGGCGGCCGCGTCGGCCAGCAGGGAGTCGATGACGTTCATGGAAGTGCGATGAAGTTCGGCGGGCAATCGAATTCCGGGGGTCTGGAGGCCATCTTATGCCTGCCGCGTACCGGGAGACAGCCCCCCGACGGAGTGGCCTTGCGGGGCGCTCGGCAGGAACGTTGTGACATGATTTCGGGATGACCGACGCCCTCGCCACGACCGCCGATTCCCGCTCGACCGCTGCACCGCGCGCGTTTCGCGCCGCCTGCCCGCACGACTGCCCGGACACCTGCGCCATGCGCGTCACCGTCCAGGGCGACAAGGTGGTCAAGCTGTACGGCGACCCCGACCACCCGACCACCGGCGGCGCGCTGTGCACGAAGGTGTCGCGCTACGCCGAGCGCACGGAACACGCCGAGCGCGTGCTCAAGCCGCTCAAGCGCGTCGGGCCCAAGGGTGCGGGCGAGTTCGTCGAGGTGTCGTGGGACGAGGCGCTGGACGACATCGCCGCCCGGCTGTCGGAGATCGCCCGCCGCGATCCGCAGGCCATCGTGCCCTACAGCTACGCCGGCACGATGGGCATGGTGCAGGGCGAGGGGATGGCCGCGCGCTTCTTCAACAAGCTGGGCGCGTCGCGGCTGGACCGCACCATCTGCTCGAGCGCCGGCGGCGACGCGCTGCTGGCCACCTACGGCGGCAAGGTCGGCATGCACGTCGAGCACTTCGCCGAGAGCCGGCTGATCGTCATCTGGGGCAGCAATTCGATCACGTCGAACCTGCACTTCTGGCCGATCGCGCTTGCCGCCAAGCGCGCCGGCGCCACGCTGGTGTGCATCGACCCGCGCCGCACGGAGACGGCCGAGAAGTGCCACGTCCACCTGGCGCTCACGCCCGGCAGCGACGGCGCGCTGGCGCTGGCGGTGATGCACGAGCTGATCGTCAACGACTGGCTCGACCACGACTACATCGCGCGCCACGTCGACGGCTGGGACGGCCTGCGCGAGCGCGCCCTGCAATGGGCGCCCGAGCGGGCGGCGGTCGAATGCGGCCTCGCGGTCGACCAGATCCGCGACTTCGCGCGCCTGTACGGCACGACGAAGCCGGCGGGCATCCGCCTGAACTACGGCATGCAGCGCGTGCGCGGCGGCGGCAATGCGGCGCGGCTGGTGGCGCTGCTGCCGTGCCTGACGGGTGCCTGGCGCCATCGTGCCGGCGGCATGCTGCTGTCGGCCTCGGGCTGGCTGAAGGACTTCCGCAACCCGGGCTTCGACCACCCCGGTCTGCTGGCCGGCCGCGACCCGCGCACGGTCAACATGGTCACCATCGGCGACGACCTGCAGCGGCAGACCGGCGAGACGATGCCCGATGGCCGTGTGTTCGGGCCGCGCATCGAGGCGCTGATCGTCTACAACAGCAACCCGGTGGCGGTGGCGCCCGATTCACGCCGCGTGGCCGCGGGCTTTCGCCGCGAGGACCTGTTCACCGTGGTGCTGGAGCACTTCCTGACCGACACCGCCGACCACGCCGACTACGTGCTGCCCGCCACCACGCAGCTGGAGCACTGGGACGTCCACGGCAGCTACGGCCACACCACCATCGTCATCAACGAGCCGGCGCTCACGCCGCGCGGGCAGTCGCGCTCCAACGCCGCGATCTTCCGCGCGCTGGCCCAGCGCATGGGCTTCACGGAGCCGTGCTTCCGCGACGACGACGAGACGCTGGCGCGCCAGGCGTTCAAGGGCCCGGTGTCGTTCGAGGAACTGCGCGAGGTCGGCTGGGCGCGGCTGCCGCTGCCCGAGGCACCGTTCGCAGACGGCGGTTTCCCGACGCCCAGCGGCAAGGCGCGCTGCGACGCGCCGGGCATCGGCCTGCCCGACCATGTGCCGCCGTACGAGAGCGTGCGCAGCGCGCCCGAGCTCGCCAAGCGCTTCCCGCTCGCGATGATCTCGCCGCCGGCGCGCAACTTCCTCAACTCCACGTTCGTCAACGTCAAGAGCCTGCGCGCGATCGAGCACGAGCCGATCCTCGAGATCGCCGCCGACGACGCCGCCGCGCGCGGCATCGCCGACGGCGACATCGTCCGCGTGTTCAACGACCGCGGCGACTACCGCTGCGCCGCGCGCGTGAGCGCGCGCGCGCGCCCCGGCGTCGTCCACGGCCTGGGCGTGTGGTGGCGCAAGTACGGCCTGGACGGCACCAACGTCAACGAGCTCACGCACCAGAAGCTCACCGACCTGGGGCGCGCGCCGTCGTTCTACGACTGCCTCGTCGAGGTCGAGCGCGCGCAGGCGGCCGCCTGACCATGCGCTGGTGGCCGAGGCGGCGGGCGGCCCGGTGGGGCCTGGCGAGCGTGCTGGGCGCCGCCGGCGTCGTGCTGGCGGCGCTCGGCACGCTGTGCGCGACCTCGGGCTGCGCGTCGATCGACTACCTCGGCCAGTCGGCCAGCGGCCACGTGCGCCTGCTCGCCGCGGCGCGGCCGGTGCAGGAGGCGATCGCCGATCCGTCGACGCCCGAGGCGCTGCGCCGGCGGCTGGAGCTCACGCAGCGCATCCGGCAGTTCGCCGTCACCGAGCTGCATGAGCCCGACAACGGCAGCTATCGCTCGTACGCCGACCTCAAGCGCAGCGCCGCGGTCTGGAACGTGGTCGCGGCGCCCGAGCTGTCGCTCCGGCTGCAGACCTGGTGCTTTCCGATCGTGGGCTGCGTCGGCTACCGTGGCTACTACGACCTCGCGAGCGCGAACGCGGCGGCCGCGCCGCTGAAGGCCGAGGGCCTGGAGGTCGACGTCTACGAGGTGCCCGCCTACTCCACCCTGGGCTGGATGAACTGGATCGGCGGCGACCCGCTGCTCAACACCTTCGTGCAATGGCCCGAGGGCGAGCTGGCGCGGCTGATCTTCCACGAGCTGGCCCACCAGGTGGCCTACGCGCCGGGCGACACCACGTTCAACGAGTCCTTCGCCACCGCCGTCGAGCGCATCGGCAGCCAGCGCTGGCTGGAGGCCAACGCGTCGCCCGAAGTGCGCGAGAAGCAGGCGCTGACCGAAGTCCACCGCCACGACTTCCACGTGCTCGTGCGCGCCTGGCGCGCCAAGCTCGACGCGATGTACAGGAGCGACCTGCCGGACGCCGAGAAGCGCCGGCGCAAGGCCGAGCTCTACGCCGGCATGCGCGCCGACTACGAGGCGCTCAAGCGCGACAAGTGGGGCGGCTACAAGGGCTACGACCACTGGTTCGCCACGGCCAACAACGCGGCGCTCGGCGCGCAGGCGGCCTACGACGACCAGGTCGGCGCGTTCGAGCGCCTGTTCGTCGCCGAGGGCAGCGACTTCGACCGCTTCTATGCCGAGGTCAGGCGCATGGCCGCGCTGACGAAGCCGGAGCGCGACGCGGCGATGGCGCCGTACCGCGATCCGGAGCCGCTGCCGGCGCCTGTCGTCGCGCCCGCAACACCGGCGTCGAGTGCGTCCGCTTCGGGCTGAAACTGGCCGAGACCTGGCCCGCGCGCGCAAGGTCGCGATGAAATGGGCCGAGGACGTCGAGAGCAAGCTCGACATGGAATGCACCATGATCGAGGGCGACGACGAGGACGTGCTCGAGTTCACGCGCTCGGGCGTCGACGGCCGCATGACGATCGCGGCCACGTTCTTCGACGTGCAGGCCAAGCTGGGCTTCCTGCTCAAGCCCTTCCTCGGCACGATCGAGGCGGAGGTGCGCAAGCAGCTCGAGGAGGCGCTCGCCAAGGAAGAAGCCAAGGCGTCCAGGCCGGCCGGCGCGAGGAAGACCGGCGCCAGGAAGAAGTAGCGCGTCATCCTGCGACGCCGCTTCGCTTCGCGCAGGATGACGGCAGGTGCCGGCGCCGGACGCTGCCTACTTCAGGTCTTCGATCAGGTCGACGTAGGCCTGCCTGGCCTCGTCCGACGACTGGCCCTTCAGCTCGTTCCAGGCGTCCCACTTCGCGCGGCCCACCATGTCGGTGAAGCCCGGGCGCTTGCCGTCGACGTCGCCTTCGGTGGCCTGCTTGTACAGCGCGTAGATCTTCAGCAGCGTCATGTTGTCCGGGCGCTCGGGCAGGTTCTTGCTGTCGGCGACGGCTTGATCGAATTGCTCGTTGAGGGTGCTCATGGCGGATGTTCCGGAGTGGGTGGAAGTCAGGCTTGACGGGGCGGATGTTAAAACCCAATCTCGCAAGCCGGGCCGGGAGAATGCCGGGACGCCACTCTAGACCGATTCGAATGAAAGCCCAGGGGAGATGACTTGAGCGCAAACGTGGAACGCATGTCCCGGGTCGACACGGCCTGGCTGCGCATGGATACCGAGGCCAACCTGATGATGATCGTCGGGGTCTGGCTGATCGAGCCGCAGCTGTCGCTGGCCGACCTGCGCGAGCGCGTGGGCACGGCGCTGCTGCAGTACGGGCGGTTCAGGCAGAAGGTGGTCGAGGACACGCTCGGCGCGCAATGGGTCGACGACGACCACTTCGACCTGGCCGCCCACGTGCTGCCCGAGAAGCTCGAGCTGTCGAAGGGCCAGTCGCCGCTGGAAGCGCTCAAGCACTACGTCGGCGAGCTCGCGACGCAGCCGCTGAACCCGAGCCGCCCGCTGTGGCAGTTCCACCTGTTCGAGGACTTCGAGACCGGCCGCAGCGCGCTCGTGGCGCGCATCCACCACTGCATCGCCGACGGCATCGCGCTGATCTCGGTGATGCTGTCGATCACCGACGGCGGCAAGTCGCCGCCCGCGCGCCGGAAGCGCGATGGCGACGACGACGAAAACGACTGGATCGCCGACTACCTGATCAAGCCGGCGTCGGACCTCGCGGTCAAGGCGATCGGCGTGTATGGCGCGAGCCTGGGCAAGGGCGTCGAGATGATGGCCGACCCCGCCGCGCCGCTGAACGGCAGCCTGGAGATGGCGCGCATCGGCGCGCAGGTGGTCTCCGACGTCGCCGCCATGGCGCTGATGCCCGACGATTCGGCCACCAGCCTCAAGGGCAAGGCGACGCCGGGCAAGCGCGTCGCCTGGGGCGAGCCGCTGCCCCTGCCCGAGGTCAAGGCGATCGGGCAGGCGCTGGGCGGCTCGATCAACGACGTCCTGCTGGCCAGCGTGGCCGGCGCCATCGGCAGCTACCTGCGCGACAAGGGCGAGGATCCGACGGGCAAGGAGATCCGCGCGATGGTGCCCGTGAACCTGCGCCCGCTGGACAAGGCCTGGCAGCTGGGCAACCGCTTCGGCCTGGTGCCGCTGGTGCTGCCCATCGGCATCGCCAACCCCGTCGATCGGCTGGCGGCCGTGCGGGCGCGCATGCAGGAACTCAAGGGCGGCTACCAGCCGCTGCTGGCGTTCGCGCTGCTGTCGGTGGCGGGCGTGCTGATCAAGCCGGTGCAGCACGCGCTGCTGGGCCTGTTCGCGAAGAAGGCCACGGCGGTGATGACCAACGTGCCGGGGCCGGCGGTGCCGCTGAAGATCTGCGGCCGCACCTTGAAGCAGGTGATGTTCTGGGTGCCGGCGTCGGGCGACATCGGCATGGGCGTCAGCATCCTCAGCTACGGCGGCGGCGTGCAGTTCGGCCTGATCACCGACGCGCGCATGTGCCCGGATCCCGACGAGATCGTGCAGCGCTTCCGCCCGGAGTTCGAGCAGCTGCTGTACCTGGCGATGATGTTGCCCTGGGAGCGCTGACGCCCGCTACGGCGCGCCCTTGGCCGGCGCCGTCGCGAACGCCGCGAAGACGCGTTCGACGATGGACAGCGCCTGGCGCTTGAGCGCCTTCGGCGACTCGGCGCCGTCGAGGAGCAGCGCGGCCTCGCAGATCATCGAGCCGATCATGCGCGCCGCGAGGTAGGCGTTGGCCGCGTCGAACCGGCCGGCCTTGCGCAGTTCGCCGACGGCGGCGATCAGCAGTCCATGAGGATGCGCCTCGCCGATCTCGCGGCAGCGCGCGGCGCCCAGCACGGCTGGTGCTTCCTGGATCACCAGCCGGCGATAGGCGGGTTCCATGCAACTGTCGAGGAACGCAGAAGCGCCGGCCATCACGCGGGCGTTCGGGTCGGGCTCGGCGCGCGCGCGTTCGCGGATGTTGTCCGCGGCCGCCGCCTGCAGCGAGATCACCAGCGCCTCGAACAGGGCGCGCTTGTCCTCGAAGTGGTGATAGAAGGCCCCGCGCGTCACGCGCGCCGCCTGCGCGATGGCCTCGATCCCGGCCTGCTGGTAGCCCTCCTGCGTGAAGATGACGCGCGCCGTGTCGATCAATGCCTGGCGGGTCAGGTCGGCGTACTCCTCGCGCCGGGTCCGGGGTGCTTGCGGCTTGTCCATGGCGGCAGCATACCCATTGCATCTTGACATACATTGTGTATGTCAAATACATGGCGCATGTGAAATGCGATCGCGATGTGCGATCCGTGCGGCGTCGTGAAGGAGAGCCTCATGAACGACATCGACGTCGGACCCACCGCGGCCGACCGCTTCGTCCCGCCCACGCCGGCCCAGCTCGCGGCCGCGCGCGACATCGTGGCGCGCTTCGCCGCCCGCTGGGATCGCCCGCGTGCGGACGATCTCGAGGACTTGATGCACCCGGACACCTGCAATCTGATACCGCCCATGAAGACGCCGGCGGATCGTGCCGGCGTCATCGCGCATTTCAGGGGCGTGCTGCAGCAGTTGCCCGACCTGCGCATCGCGGTGGAGCGGTGGGCGCCGACCGGCGACGCGGTGCTGATCGAATGGCGCGCCACTGCCACGGTGGCGGGGCAGGCCCTGTCCTGGAGCGGCGTCGATCGCTTCTGCGTGCGCGGCGATCGCATGTACGAGGCGAACGTCTATTGGGACACCCGCGGCCTCGCCGAGCGCATCGCCGCCGCCGTCGCGGCGGCGCATCCGGCGCACTGAGCAACCGGCATCGGGGCGCGGCGTGGTCGGACGAAGGGCGCGGGCAGTTCGCCTGCGGCTTCCAGCCGATGTCCCTCAGGAACCGCGGCGAGGACGCGTCGTCGACGTGCAGCGGCGTCGCGATCCGCCGCCGCGGGCGTGCCGGCGCGCGCAAGGCACGCCGGCGAACAGCGCCGCGACGACGAGCCGGTTGCGCGCGGCGCTCATCAGGCAACCTCCGCCCTGCGGGCTGCGGTGCGAGCGCCTTCGGGCGGCCGGGCGGCGCTCATCAGGCAACCTCCGCCCTGCGGGCTGCGGTGCGAGCGCCTTCGGGCGGCCGGGTGGCGCTCATTCGTCCTCGAGCTCCTCCTTGGCCATCTCCACGTCCAGCCGCTCCATCGCGTCCATCGGCGTGCACTCGGCCGCTTCGGCGTACAGCTGCTCGGCTTCCTTCATGCGCTTGTCGCCCTCGAGCATGACCAGGCCGTTCGCGTATTCGACGCGGGCGATGGCGGAGTCGGGGTTCAGCGCGAGGGCTTCCTTGAACATCTTCAGGCCGGTGGCGGTGTCGGCGCCCTGGGTCTTGCCCAGCAGCTTGCCGACCTTGTCGATGACCTCGGCGTGGAACGCGCCGAGCGCGATGTGCGCGTCGGCGTGCTTGGGCGCCAGGGCGATCGTGGTCTCGAGCGCGTTCTTGACCTTGGCGCCCAGGCCCTGCGTGAGCGCCTTGGCCACGCTGATGCCCTGGCTGTAGCGGCCCAGCGCGTAGGCCTGCCAGTAGTGGGCGTTGGCCAGCTTCGGGTTGGCCCTGGCCTGTGCCTCGGCGCGCTCGGCCACTTCCAGGAACATCGCCAGCTTGGTCTTCTCGCTGGTTTCCAGGTAGTTGGCGTAGATGGACTGCGCCTTGTTGGCGACGACCAGGCCGGCGTCGCCCGCCTTCAGGCCGGCGTCATGGGCCTTCTTGAAGTCGCCGGCGTGGAACGCGGCCCAGGCCGCGAGCACCGCGTCGTCCTTGGGAAACGGCTCGGCGTCGCCCTTGTGCAGGCGGGCCCAGTGCTTCTTCAGGGCGGCCGCGTCGTAGGTGTAGTCGGCGGCGTCGTAGGGGAAGGCGGTCCATTTGGCCATGGCGTTGTCTCTTTCGCGGTCTCGAAGTGGAAGGATCTTGTCAGGACTTGTAGGCGCCCGCCAGCCGCTGCAGGTGCTCGCGCGCCGCGGGTTCGAGGTAGGGCGTGAGCAGCGACAGCACGTGCCACGCGCCGCGGGCGAGCGTGGCGCCGGCCTGGTCGGGCTCGAGCGCCTTGCGCGGATCGCGCACGTATTCGTAGCTGAGCCAGTACGTGAGGACCACCACCATCGACGTGGCCACCGACGGCAGCTCGCGCCGGTCCAGGCGCACCTCGCTGCTGCGGTTCATGCCATCGAGCACGGCCTCGACCGCGCGCGACTTGTTCTTCAGCACGAACTGGAAGTGCGTCTCCAGGCGGCGGTTCTTCGACAGCAGGTCGTTGAGGTCGCGATACAGGAAGCGGTATTGCCAGACCAGCTCGAACATCATGTGGAAGAACAGCCAGGCGTCCTCCACGTTGGCGACGTTGTCCGCGGCCTGCAGCAGCTCGTTGAGCGCCTTCTCGTAGCGGTCGAACAGGGCGTTGATCAGCTCGTCCTTGGCCGGGTAGTGGTAGTACAGGTTGCCCGGGCTGATATGCAGTTCGGCCGAGATCAGGGTGGTCGACACGTTCGGCTCGCCGAAGCGGTTGAACAGGTCCAGGGTGACTTCGAGGATCCGTTCGGCGGTGCGGCGCGGTTTCTTGGCTTCCATGAGCTCGCTACTTTTTCAGTTGGCGAAATCTAGCACCCCGGCGCTCCGATGCACAGATTGCCAAGCCCGTGTTGTAGAGGCACTTCTCGACAAGTTCCTACAATCCCGCCCCTATGTCCGCCATATCCTTCCAACAAGTCGAAAAGACCTACGGCAGCGGCGTGCGCGCCCTGGGCGGCGTCTCGTTCGACGTCCAGCCCGGCGAATTCTTCGGTCTGCTGGGCCCGAACGGCGCCGGCAAGACCACGCTGATCAGCATCCTGGCCGGCCTGGCGCGCGCCACCCGCGGCAAGGTGACGGTGATGGGCCACGACGTCGTCGACGACTACGCCGCCGCCCGCAGGTCGCTGGGCATCGTGCCCCAGGAGCTCGTGTTCGACCCGTTCTTCTCGGTGCGCGAGACGCTGCGCATCCAGAGCGGCTACTTCGGCGTGCGCCACAACGACGGCTGGATCGACGAGCTGCTCGCCAGCCTGGGCCTGGCCGACAAGGCCGACGCGAACATGCGCCAGCTCTCGGGCGGCATGAAGCGCCGCGTGCTGGTGGCGCAGGCGCTGGTGCACCGCCCGCCGGTCATCGTGCTGGACGAACCCACCGCCGGCGTCGACGTCGAACTGCGGCAGACCCTGTGGCAGTTCATCGCGCGCCTGAACCGCGAAGGCCATACGGTGCTGCTCACCACGCACTACCTGGAGGAGGCCGAGGCGCTGTGCCAGCGCATCGCGATGCTCAAGCTGGGCCGGGTCGTCGCGCTGGAGCGCACGTCGGAGCTGCTGGCCGGCACCGCCAACACCATGCTGCGCTTCAAGACCGACCACCCGCTGCCCGCCAGCCTCGCGGCACGCGCGCGCGTGACCGGGCGCTTCGCGCAGGTGAGCGCGCGCGACGCCGCCGACGTCGAGGCCGTCCTGGCGCAGCTGCGCGAGGCCGGCGTGCCCGTCGAGGATCTCGAGATCGGCCGCGCCGACCTGGAGGACGTGTTCCTGAGCATCATGACGACGGATCACGCCCCCGAGCCCGACCTGCCGCCCGAAGGGCGAGCGGCCCCGCCTGGCGCGCAGGCGCGAAGCGCCCGAGGTGCCCGATGAGCGCGCGCATCGTCCTCGCCGGCGCGCAGCCGCTGTTGCGCAAGGAGATCCTGCGCTTCTGGAAGGTGTCGTTCCAGACCGTGGCCGCCCCGGTGCTGACCGCGGTGATGTACCTGGTGGTGTTCGGCCACGCGCTCAACGGACGGGTGAGCGTCTACGACGGTGTCGGCTACATCCAGTTCCTGGTTCCGGGCCTCGTGATGATGAGCGTGCTGCAGAACGCGTTCGCCAACAGTTCGTCGTCCCTCATCCAGAGCAAGATCACCGGCAACCTGGTGTTCCTGCTGGTGACGCCGCTGTCGCCGGCCGCCTGGTTCCTGGCCTACACCGGCGCGGCCGTCGTGCGCGGGATGGTGGTGGGCGCCGGCGTGATGGCGGTGACGGTGTGGTTCGCGCCGCCGGGGCTCGCCAACCCGCTATGGATCGTCGTGTTCGGCTTCCTGGGCGCCGCGATGATGGGCACGCTGGGCCTGATCGCCGGCCTGTGGGCCGAGAAGTTCGACCAGCTCGCCGCCTTCCAGAACTTCATCATCATGCCGCTGACGTTCCTGTCGGGCGTCTTCTACTCGGTTCATTCGCTGCCGCCCGTGTGGCACGTGGCCAGCCGGCTCAACCCGTTCTTCTACATGATCGACGGCTTCCGCGCCGGCTTCTTCGGCCAGAGCGACGTCTCGCCGTGGCTGAGCCTGGGTGTGGTCGGCGTCTTCTTCGTCGCCGTCGCCTCGATCGCGCTGGCCCTGCTGCGCAGCGGCTACAAGTTGCGGCATTGAAGGATAATGCGAGGTCCATGACCGATCCCACGCCCCAAGACGTCCAGCGCTACATCGCCGACGGTCTCACCTGCGATCATCTCGAGGTGGAGGGCGACGGCCGACATTTCTTCGCGACCATCGTGTCGCCGGAGTTCGAAGGCCTGCTGCGCATCCGCCGCCACCAGCGCGTGTATGCCGCCCTCGGCGATCGCATGCGCGAGCAGATCCACGCACTGTCGATGAAGACGCTGACGCCGGCCGAGTGGGCCGCCCAGCGCGCGCTCGACGGCACGGCCGCCCGCCATCCTCATTGACGCTCACGCGCGGCCTCGCCGCGGGTGAGGCGGCGCGCATCCCGCGCCACCACGCCTGCGCCGCGAGCCGCCGGGAACCTCCCCCCGAATTCCGTCCCGACCTTCGCCCGTCCTTCCTGCCCGAACCCACCCATGGACAAACTCCTGATCCGCGGCGGTCGCCGCCTCCAAGGCGAAGTGACGATCTCCGGCGCCAAGAACGCCGCGCTGCCCGAGCTGTGCGCCGCGCTGCTGGTGGCCGGCCCGGTGACGCTGCACAACGTGCCCAGGCTGCAGGACGTGGCCACCGCGCTCAAGCTGATCCGCAACATGGGCGTCGCGGTGAACTGGGGCGCCGAGGCCGGCGGCGGCCGGATCGACGAGGTGACGATCGATGCCAGCGGCCTGAGCACGCCCGAGGCGCCCTACGACCTGGTCAAGACGATGCGCGCCAGCATCATGGTGCTGGGGCCGCTGCTGGCCCGCTTCGGCGAGGCGACGGTGTCGCTGCCCGGCGGCTGCGCGATCGGCTCGCGCCCGGTCGACCAGCACATCAAGGGCCTGCAGGCCATGGGCGCAGACATCCGCGTCGAGCATGGCTACATCCTGGCCAAGGCGGCGCGGCTGAAGGGCGCGCGCATCACCACCGACATGGTGACGGTCACCGGCACCGAGAACCTGCTGATGGCCGCGACGCTGGCCGACGGAGAGACGATCCTCGAGAACGCCGCGCAGGAGCCCGAGGTGCCCGATCTCGCCGAGCTGCTCATCTCGATGGGCGCGCGGATCGAGGGCCACGGCACCAGCCGCATCCGCATCCAGGGCGTGGACAGGCTGCACGCGCCCGCGCAGCCGCACCGGATCGTGCCCGATCGCATCGAGGCCGGCACCTTCCTGTGCGCGGTCGCCGCGGCCGGCGGCGACGTCCTGGTGAAGAACGCGCAGGCGCGCCACCTCGAGGCGGTGATCGAGAAGCTGCGCGACGCCGGCGCCCTGATCGAGGCCGGCGACGGCTTCATCCGCGTGAAGTCGGACGGCCCCGGCCACCTGAAGGCCGTCAGCTTCCGCACCAGCGAGTACCCGGCGTTCCCGACCGACATGCAGGCGCAGTTCATGGCGATCAACTGCATCGCGGAGGGCACGTCGACGGTCGCCGAGACGATCTTCGAGAACCGCTTCATGCACGTCAACGAGCTCGCGCGCCTGGGGGCGAGGGTCGAGGTCGACGGCAAGCTGGCGGTGGTCAACGGCGTGGCCAGGCTGTCGGGCGCCACCGTGATGGCCACCGACCTGCGCGCCTCCGCCAGCCTGGTGATCGCCGGCCTGGTGGCCGACGGCCAGACCATCGTCGAGCGCATCTACCACCTCGACCGCGGCTACGACCGCATGGAAGCCAAGCTGCAGAAGCTGGGCGCCGACATCGAGAGAGTGAAGTGACGGCCCCCACGCTCCCGCTGGTCGCTGCCCCCCGAGGGGGTGCTCGGGTCGGCTCGGATGTGATCCTCGCTTCCCGAGAGCTTGAACTTTCCGGGCACTGCCAGAGCGGCAGCGCCGGCGCCGAACAGCCGATCGCGTTCGCCAGCGTCTCACCCAATTGATCGATCCCATGCTCACACTCGCCTTGTCCAAGGGCCGCATCTTCGAAGAGACCTTGCCGTTGCTGGCCGCCGCCGGCATCGAGGTGACCGAGGATCCCGAGAAGACCCGCAAGCTGATCCTGGCGACGAACCAGCCCGACGTGCGCGTGGTGCTGGTGCGCGCCACCGACGTGCCCACCTACGTGCAGCACGGCGGCGCCGACCTGGGCGTCGCGGGCAAGGACGTGCTGATCGAGCACGCGGCGTCCGTCGACGGCACCAGCGGGCTGTACCAGCCGCTCGACCTGCAGATCGCCAAGTGCCGCATGAGCGTGGCCACGCGGGCCGACTTCGACTACGAGGCCGCCGTCAAGCAGGGCTCGCGCATCCGCGTCGCCACCAAGTACACCGCCGTCGCGCGCCAGCATTTCGCCGACAAGGGCGTGCACGTCGATCTCATCAAGCTGTACGGCTCGATGGAGCTGGCCCCGCTGACGGGCCTGGCCGACGCCATCGTCGACCTCGTCTCCACCGGCTCGACGCTCAAGGCCAACAAGCTGGTCGAGGTCGAGCGCATCATGGACATCTCCTCGCGGCTGGTCGTCAACCAAGCCGCGCTCAAGCTCAAGCGCGAGCGCATCCGCAAGCTGATCGACGCCTTCGCGGGCGCCATCAGGCCCTAGTCCTCCAACTCCTTTCCGCAGCATCGCCATGACGGTCCAGATCCGCCACCTCGCCACCGCCGCCGCCGACTTCGAAGCCGAGTTCGCCAAGCTGCGCCATTGGTCCGAGGAAGCCGATCATGCGATCGAGGAGCGCGTCGCCGCGATCCTGGCCGACGTGCGCGCCCGCGGCGACGCGGCGGTGCTGGAGTACACCAACCGCTTCGACGGCACGGCGGCCGCCAGCGTGGCCGCGCTGGAGCTGTCGCGCGGCGAGCTGGAGGCCGCATTCGAAGCCATCACGCCGGCGCAGCGCGCGGCGCTGGAATCGGCCGCGCGCCGCGTGCGCAGCTATCACGAGCGCCAGCTGGAAGCCTGCGGCCGCAGCTGGCAATACCGCGACGAGGACGGCACGCTGCTGGGCCAGAAGGTGACGCCGCTGGATCGCGTCGGCATCTACGTGCCGGGCGGCAAGGCGGCCTATCCGTCCAGCGTGCTGATGAACGCGATTCCCGCGCAGGTGGCGGGCGTCGGCGAGATCGTGATGGTGGTGCCCACGCCGCGCGGCGAGCGCAACCCGCTGGTGCTGGCCGCCGCGGTCGTCGCGGGCGTGCACCGCGTGTTCACCGTCGGTGGCGCGCAGGCCGTGGGGGCGCTGGCGTACGGCACCGCCACGATTCCCGCGGTCGACAAGATCACCGGCCCGGGCAACGCCTATGTCGCCAGCGCCAAGCGCCGCGTGTTCGGCCAGGTCGGCATCGACATGATCGCCGGACCCAGCGAGATCCTGGTGCTTGCCGACGGCACGACGCCGGCCGACTGGGTCGCGATGGACCTGTTCAGCCAGGCGGAGCACGACGAGCTCGCGCAGAGCCTCCTGCTGTGCCCGGACGCCGGCTACATCGCGCAGGTGCAGGCGGCCATCGACCGCCTGATCTCCGAGATGCCGCGCGAGGCGGTCATCCGCAGCTCGCTGAAGGATCGCGGTGCGCTGATCCACACGCGCTCGATGGAAGAGGCCTGCGAGATCGCCAACCGCATCGCCCCCGAGCACCTGGAAGTCAGCAGCGACGAGCCGGCGCGCTGGGAGCCGCTGCTGCGCCACGCCGGGGCGATCTTCCTGGGCGCCTACACCAGCGAGAGCCTGGGCGACTACTGCGCCGGCCCGAACCATGTGCTGCCCACGTCGGGCACCGCGCGCTTCTCGTCGCCCCTGGGCGTCTACGACTTCCAGAAGCGCAGCAGCCTGATCCAGGTCAGCGAAGCGGGCGC
>JAEKKH010000157.1 GCA_019510465.1 Burkholderiales bacterium | reverse complement strand
GAGCTCGCGCGGCCCAGCTTCTTGCCGGTCAGGTCGTCGACGACGTCGTACGACAGGCCGAACTTGTCGGCCTCGATGATGGTGGCCAGCATGCCGGCGATGCCGACGCGGTTGGCCACGAAGTTGGGCGTGTCCTTGGCGCGCACGACGCCCTTGCCGAGCGCGGTGGTGACGAAGGTCTCGAGCTGGTCGAGGATCTGCGGCTGCGTGGTCGGCGTGGGGATCAGCTCCACCAGGCGCATGTAGCGCGGCGGGTTGAAGAAGTGGATGCCGCAGAAGCGCGGCTTGATCTCTTCCGGCAGCACCTCGGAGAGCTTGGTGATCGACAGGCCGGAGGTGTTGGACGCGACGATCGCGTGCGGGGCGATGAACGGCGCGACCTTGGTGTACAGGTCCAGCTTCCAGTCCATGCGCTCGGCGATGGCCTCGATGATGAGGTCGCAGTCGCGCAGCAGCTCGAGGTTGTCCTCGTAGTTGGCCTGCTGGATCAGCGCGGCGTCGTCGGCCACGCCCAGCGGCGCGGGCTTCAGCTTCCTGAGGCCGTCGACGGCCTTCGTGACGATCCCGTTCTTGGGGCCGGACTTGGCGGGCAGGTCGAACAGGACGACGGGCACCTTGACGTTGACCAGATGCGCCGCGATCTGCGCGCCCATCACGCCGGCGCCGAGCACGGCGACCTTGCGAACTTGGAATCGACTCACTTTTTCTCTCCAGGGGTGAACGGGGTCGGCCGGCAGCACGCTGCTGCCCGGCCCCGGGTCAGGGACACGCGTTTACTCGGCGCGGATCCAGGTCTGCGTGCGGCCGAACATCGGCGAGCCGATGTAGCCGCGCACTTCCAGCTTCTTGCCGCCTTCGATGGTCTTGAGGCGGACCTTGTAGGTGCTGCCCTTGGCCGGATCCAGGATCAGGCCGCCGGTCCACAGGTTCGGCTCCTCGGCGTCCTGCTTCACGTCGTTGATGATGGTCATGCCGACGATCGGCTGGTCCTTGCGGTCGTCCTCGCACTTGGTGCACTTCTCCGCGGCCTTGGCGGGATCGGTGATGTGCTCGACCTTGCCGCTCAGCACGCCGTTGTTGATCACGATGCGCACGGTCGACTTCTCGGTCTTGCCGTCGTCGTCGATGGTCCGCCACAGGCCCGCCGGCGTGTTCTGCGCCATCGCGAGGACGCTGGCGGTGGCGAGGACGAATGCGAGTGCTGCTTTTTTCAAGGGTGTCTCCTGGGTTGTTGAAACGGCCCGGGGCCGTGGACCAATGATCGCTCTGAATATGGCGATCGGGTGTCCGACAGGCGACCCGGTCGCCTGCGGGTAGTACCTGGCGGCCGGCTCAGAAGAGCGCTTCGTCCATTTCCATCAGCGGCTTCAGGCCGGCGCGGCAGGTGCGGATCAGGCCGGCCGTCTCGGGCAGCAGCTTGGCGAAGTAGAAGCGCGCCGTCGTCAGCTTGGCGGCGTAGAACTTGTCGCCGGAGTCCTTCTTGTCGAGTGCGACCTTGGCCATGCGCGCGAAGAAGTACGCGAACACCAGGTGGCCGCAGACGCGCAGGTAGTCCACCGCGGCGGCGCCGACTTCGTCCGGGTTCTGGAACGCCTTCATGCCGATCTCGGTGGTGAGCTTGGTGACCTTGTCGCCGAGGTCGGCGAGCGGGTTCACGAACTCCTGCATCTCCTCGCTGATGCCCTCTTCCTCGACGAATTCGGCGATCTTCCTGCCGAAGCGCTTGAGCTTGGCGCCGTTGTCGCCGAGCACCTTGCGGCCCAGCAGGTCCAGCGACTGGATCGTGTTGGTGCCTTCGTAGATCATGTTGATGCGCGCGTCGCGCACGTACTGCTCCATGCCCCACTCGTGGATGAAGCCGTGGCCGCCGTAGACCTGCATGCAGTGCGAGGTGGCGATCCAGCCGTTGTCCGTCATGAAGGCCTTGACGATGGGCGTCAGCAGCGCGACTTCGTCGGCGCATTCCTTGCGCACGTCGGCATCCGGGTGGTTCAGTTCCTTGTCGATCAGCAGCGCGGTGTGGATCGCCAGCGCGCGGCCGCCTTCGGCGTAGGCGCGGGCGGTCATGAGCATCTTGCGCACGTCGGGGTGCACGATGATCGGGTCGGCGGCCTTGTCCGGCGCCTTCGGGCCCGACAGCGCGCGCATCTGCAGGCGATCCTTCGCGTAGGCGACGGCGTTCTGGTAGGCCACTTCCGTCAGGCCCAGCGACTGCATGCCCACGCCCAGTCGGGCCGCGTTCATCATCACGAACATGGCGTTCAGGCCCTTGTTGGGCTCGCCCACCAGCGTGCCGGTGGCGCCCTCGAGCACCATCTGGCAGGTGGCGTTGCCGTGGATGCCCATCTTGTGCTCCAGGCCGGCGCAGAAGATCGGGTTGCGCTCGGCCAGCGAGCCGTCGGCGTTGACCTTGTACTTGGGCACGACGAACAGCGAGATGCCCTTGGAGCCCGCCGGCGCGTCCGGCAGGCGCGCGAGCACCAGGTGCAGGATGTTGGACACCATGTCGTGCTCGCCGGCCGAGATGAAGATCTTGGCGCCGGTGATCCTGTAGCTGCCGTCGGCCTGCGGTTCGGCCTTGGTGCGCAGCAGGCCCAAGTCCGTGCCGCAGTGCGGCTCGGTCAGGCACATGGTGCCCGTCCACTCGCCCGAGGTCAGCTTGGGCAGGAACATCTTCTTCTGCTCGGGCGTGCCGTGCGCGTGCAGCGCCTCGTAGGCGCCGTGCGACAGGCCGGGGTACATCGTCCACGCCTGGTTGCCGCTGTTGAGCATCTCGTAGAAGCACTGGTTCAGCGAGATGGGCAGGCCCTGGCCGCCGTATTCCGGGTCGGCCGACAGCGAGGGCCAGCCGCCTTCGACGTAGGTCTTGTACGCTTCCTTGAAGCCCTTGGGCGGCGTCACCTCGTGCGTCGTCTTGTCCAGCTTGCAGCCTTCGGCGTCGCCGCTGAGGTTGAGCGGGAAGACCACTTCGGAGGCGAACTTGCCGCCCTCTTCCAGCACCGCGTTGAACGTGTCGACATCGATGTCCGCGTGCTTGGGCATCGCCTTCAGCTCGTCGACCACGTTCAGGACTTCATGCAGCACGAACTGCATGTCGCGAAGCGGCGGGTTGTATTGGGGCATGTCGGAGCTCCTGGAACGGGTCGGGAAGGAAAGCGAAAGGACGAAAGGACGAAAGGATCAGCGGCGCGGCGGGCGCGCCTCCTTCGATCGGGGCGAACCGGCGTCCGGCGTGGCGTCGGACGCCCTGCCGCTGGCCGAGGAAAGCGAATGCGCGAGCAGGCGCTCGAAGCCCAGGCGCGCGCGCTCGACGCTGCCCGGGTTGCGCAGGAAGCGCGCGTCATGGTGCAGCGCCAGGATCAGGCCGTGGATCTCGAACATCAGCTGCTCGGGCGACGTCTCGCCGCCCAGGTGGCCTTCGTCGATGGCCATCTGGATGGAACGCGTCAGCGCGTCCTGCCACGTCTGCACCATGGTGGCCAGGGCGTCGCGCACGGGGCCCGGGCGGTCGTCGAACTCGACGGCGCCGCTGATGTAGATGCAGCCCGAGTCGATCTCGTACGACACGCGGCGCACCCAGCGCTCGAACATTGCGCGCAGGCGCGGCAGGCCGCGCGGCTCGCGGATGGCGGGGAGGAACACTTCCTCCTCGAACTTCACGTGATAGTCTCGGATGACCGAGATCTGAAGTTCCTCGCGCGACCCGAAGTGCGCGAAGACCCCCGACTTGCTCATGCCCGTGACCTCGGCCAGCAGGCCGATCGACAGGCCCTCGAGACCCTTGTTGGCCGCGAGGCCCAGCGCGGCCTCGATGATCGTGGCGCGCGTCTGCAGGCCCTTCTGCAAGGGACGGGGCGGGCGGCGAAGGGCGGTTGCGTCGTTCACGGGATCTGCCGGGGCGAACCGGAGTGCGTTGAGTGCCTGCCGATCTGTCCGGTCAGCCGCATCCGCCGGCTGAAGGAATAAATCGAACGGTCGTGCTATTTTGCATAGGACCGGGCCCGGCGCCAATGCCGTCGATCACTTTTTTTAGGGTCGCGTTCCTAGAAAGGCCGGCACATCGTCACGAACTCGCCACCGATTGGAACGATCGTGCGATTTCCATAGTGGTCAACCCTGAAGCCCGGCGGTGACCATCCGCGGCCGCGCCGCGCCCGACGAGCCGGCGCAACGGTCGGGCGGCCGAGCATTGAGGTTTTATCCAGTAGTTGTATCCTTGACAAACGAAGGAGCGCCCTGGAAATGGATGTTCTGCAGCTGGACGTGTCGGGAAGGCCGCAGGCCTGGATGACGGTCAAGGAGGCCGCCATCCTGTACGCCTGCGACGCGGTCGCGTGGACGCTGGGCGATCCCTGCCACGTGCTGCGCGGCGGCGTCCAGCGGACCACCGGGCGGCAGTCGCGCATCGAGGTGCACTCCATCGTCGCCGTGCGCGGCAGCATCCCGTCGCGCGCCTGGCGCCAGAGTCCGGCGCTCACCAACGGCAAGCTGTTCGCGCGCGACCGCCACGTCTGCGCCTACTGCGGCGACCGCCTGCCCGCCGACGAGCTCACGCGCGAGCACATCGTGCCGGTGTCGCGCCGCGGGCTCGATTCCTGGATGAACTGCATCACCGCCTGCCGCTCTTGCAACGGCCGCAAGGGCAACCGCCTGCCCGAGGAAGCCGGCATGGCACTGATGTACCTGCCCTACGTGCCCAGCCTGCACGAGGACATGATCCTGCGCGGGCGCCGCATCCTGGCCGACCAGATGGAGTTCCTGCTCGCCAGCGTGCCACGCAGCAGCCGCCTGCACGGCTGAACGGTCCGCCGGGCTGAAGGCGGGCTGTCGCACGGGCACACTTCTTTACGCACTGCCGCCACCGAGGGCAATTGCTTTGCTGCACAGTGGAGGCATCTGAACGGTTGTCAACGACGGGCGACTTGCCGGCGTTGGCGGCTCATCCTCGGAGAAAGAACATGTTCAAGCAACTCGCCCTGATCACCGCGATCGTCGGCGCCGGCGCCCTCACCGGCTGCGTCGTGGCCAACCCCAACACGGTCAGTGCCTACGACGCGCAGCGGATGTCCACCGTCATCGACGCGACCGTGCTGTCGGTGCGGCCCGTCACCCTGCAGGGCCGCGACACCGGCGTTGGCACCGTGAGCGGCGCCGTCATCGGCGGCATCGCCGGATCCAATGTCGGCGGCCCGCGCACGGGCGGCATCGTGGGCATCGCGGGCGCGGTGGTCGGCGGCCTGATCGGCAACGCGGTCGAGCGCGATGCCACCACGCGACAGGCCGACGAGATCCTGCTGCAGCTCAAGAACGGCGACCGGCGCGCGGTCGTGCAGCCGCTGGGCGGCGACGTCTTCGCCGTCGGCGACCCGGTGATCCTGGTCACCACCGGCGGCCGCACGCGCGTGATGCATGCGCCGCCGGTCACCACCGGCAGCGCCCAGCCCGCCTACCCGGCCCCGTATCCGGCGCCCGCGCCGCAGTGAGCGCAGAAGCGGCCGCGGCCGGCGTCTGGCGGGCGCCTCACGCCGTGAGCCACCGACCCTGAAGAATGCGGGCTACGGCTCGCATTTTTCATTCCGGCGGTTCCGGAAGACGCGAGGCGGCGGGAGTTCAAGACCGTGCCTCACAAGATCGTCGTGACGCTGCATGGGATCCGCACACGCGGACAATGGCAGAAGCAGATCACGCCCTACCTCGCCCGCCACGGGCTCATTCCGTACCACCTCGACTACGGCTTCTTCGGGCTGGTGTCGTTCCTCGTGCCGTGGGCGCGCGCGCGCCGCGTGCAATGGCTGCGCGGCGAGCTGCGCGACCTCATGGATCGCACGGGCGCCAGGCGCGTCAGCCTGATCGCGCACAGCTTCGGCACCTGGCTCGCGCTCGAGGTGCTCGAGGCCGAGAACGGCAACATCCGCTTCGACCGCGTCGTGCTCACCGGCAGCATCGTGCGGCGCGATTTCCCCTGGGGCGCGACGCTCCTGCGCAAGCGCTGGATCCAGGCGCTGCGCAACGAGCGCGCCACCAGCGACTGGGTGGTGCGCGCCGCCGAGCTGTTCTCGCGCCTGGCCGGGCCGATCGCCGCGCGCGCCGGCGCCAGCGGCGCGATCGGCTTCAACACCGCGTGCCCCGGCGTGCACGAGCGCTCGGTCGCGGGCGGGCACAGCGAAGTGCTCAACATCGCCAACTACGACAAGTGGGCGCGCTTCATCGCCTACCCCCGCCTGCCCGACGACCACCTGCGCCGCGTGCGCATGCTGGTCCAGCAGATCCGCGCGCTGGCGGCGTCGCGGCTGGGCCTCGACGCCGAGCTGGTGCGCGCCAACATCTTCGTGCCCAACGCCAACGCGCTGCGCATGATCCCCGGCGCATGGGACAACATGACGTGGGCGCCGGAGCACGACATCGAGCTCGAGCTGGACCACGGCAGCACCGGCCGCGCGTTCACCGACGGCACGCCGTTCTCGATCCGCCGGCTCGGCACGGGCTGGACGGCCGGCGTGCTGCCCGGACCGGAGCAGGCCAAGCTCAATCCGCGGCTGCAGTGGGTGCTGTCGCTGCCGATCGGGCGCATCGTCACGCGCGACGACCTGACCATGGCGCGCGACGTCGTGGGCGTGCTCAACGTCGACGGGCTCGACAGCATCCCGCCCTTGCTGCAGACTCCGGGCGACCCGACGCTCAAGACCCTCGTGTTCGCGCTGTGGGCGTCGACGGAGAAAATCCGCGAATCGCTGGCCCTGGCCGACACCGGAGAACCGCTGCATGACGATTGACCTCCCCGCGACCCATCCCGCCGCCACGGAGCATCACGAGGAGATGGTGCAGTTCGTGTTCCGCGCGGCGGCGTCGTCGGGCCTCTTGGAACACGCCCGCGCGCTGCTGGGCGCGGCGCCGAAGGAGCTCGCCGAGTCCTTCGAGCAGGCGGTGCGCAGCGCGGGCCTCGCATCCTGAACGCCGCGCCCGTTCGCGTCGACGAGGCCGTGCTGGCCGACCTGGTGGCGCGCGCCCGCGCCGTGCTGCCCAACGCGCACGCGCCCTATTCCGACTTCCGCGTCGCCGCGGCGGTGCTCGACGAGCAGGGCCGGGTGCACGTGGGCGTCAACGTGGAGAACGCGTCGTACGGCCTGACGAACTGCGCCGAGCGCGTGGCGATCGGGGCGGCCATCGCCGCCGGCGCCAGGCGCATCCTGGCCGTCGGCGTCACGGCCGCGAAACTGCACCCGATCACGCCCTGCGGCGCCTGCCGCCAGGTCATCCGTGAGTTCGCCGACGCCGATGCCCCGGTGGCCAGCGACGCGGCCGACGGCACGCTCGTCGCCACCACCGCCGGCGCGCTGCTGCCGGGGGCGTTCAGTTTCGAGACGGACGCGACCGGCTGAAGCCACGTTGCGTCTGCCATGCATCATGCGACTTCGCGCAGGATGACGGTTCCGGGGCAGACGGCCCCTGCCTGTCGGCTCGCTAGAGCTTCGCGGCAAGTTCCTTGACGAGCTGTGCCGCGGGAACGGCACGGCAACCGCTCACGTCCTGGCCCGCCCACAACGGCGAGAAGTCGCCGCGGCCGGCCTGCTCCGCCGCGGCGCGCAACGGCGCGATCGCGTTGACTGCGGACGGGAACGCCGGCGGCAGCGCGCTCATCGGGCCGAGTTCGCGCATCAGCCGGTTGACGATGCCGCGCGCGGGCCGCCCGCTGAACAGGTTGGTGAGCGCCGTGTCGCGCGCGCCCTCGCCCTGCAGCGCGGCGCGGTGGACGGCGCTCGTGCTGGCCTCCGGGCACAACAGGAAGGCCGTGCCCAGCTGGACGGCGCTGGCGCCCAGGGCCAGCGCGGCGGCCACGCCGTCGGCCGTGCAGATGCCGCCGGCCGCGATCACCGGCAAGCGAATCACCTCGAGGAGGGACGTGAGCAGCGGCAGCGTGCGCAGCTGGGTCGAGAGATCGACGGCCCGCCAGTCGCCCAGGAACACGGCGCGGTGGCCACCGGCGTCCACGCCCTGCGCGATGACGGCGTCCACGCCATGCGCGGCCAGCCACTGCGCCTCCGCCACCGTCGTCGCCGACGACCACACCTGCGCGCCGGTGGCCCGCACGCGCTCGAGCAACGGCGCCGGCGGCAGGCCGAAATGGAAGCTGACGACCTCGGGCCGGAGCGCCTCGATCGCGGCCGTGGCCTCCTCGCCGAAAGGCAGCCGGCCCGGCCCGTTCTGGATCGCCGATTCGGGCACGCCCAGCTCGTCGTAATACGGCCGAAGCGCCTGGCGCCACGCGGCCTCGCGCTGCGGGTCCGCCGGCGGCACGACATGGCAGAAGAAGTTGAGGTTGACGGGCAGGCGGCCGCCGCGGCGGATCTCCGCGACCGCGTCGCGCAGCGCCGGCGGCGTCATCGCGGCGCCGGGCAGCGAGCCGAGCGCGCCGGCACCGGCCACGGCCGCGGCCATCGCCACGCCCTGGAACCCGGCCATCGGGGCCTGGACGATCGGAAGCTCGAGGCCCAGGCGAGCGGTGAACGAGCGGGCGGCGAAGGACGTCATGGGCGCATGTTGGCACCGCGGCCGTGTCCCGTGCTCTTGTCGGGGCATGGACCTTGCCGCAGCTGGCGCACCCTCCGCCGCCGCCGCGGCGGGCCTCGTCCACCCACCAGGAGTTCTCATGCAATCGAAGCCGTTGACCCTGTTGTCCGCCGCCACCGTCGCGCTCGCCGTCGGGCTGGGCGCCCAGGCGGCGGACACCGCCAAGCTGTCGCACCAGGACAAGTCGTTCCTGAAGGACGCCGCCGAGGGCGGCAATGCCGAGGTCCAGGCCAGCAAGGTGGCGATCTCGCAATCGTCCAGCGCCGACGTGAAGTCGTTCGCCCAGCAGATGGTCGACGACCACGGCAAGGCCGGCAGCGAGCTCAAGGCGCTGGCCGATCAGAAGGGCGTCAAGGTCTCCGACGACCCGTCGACCGTGAAGAAGGCCGAGATCAAGATGCTGTCGGGCCGCAAGGGCTCCAGCTTCGACCAGCACTACGCCGACTCCATCGGCGTGAAGGACCACGAGGACACGGTCAAGCTGTTCCAGAAGGAGGCCGACAAGGGCACCGACGCCGACGTCAAGGCCTGGGCCCAGAAGACGCTGCCCACGCTGCAGCACCACCTGGAAATGGCCCGCCAGCTCAAGTCGAAGACCGACGCCGAGCCGAAGTCCTGAAGTCCGCCGCCGCGTCGACGCGCGCGGCGCGGACGCCCTCTCCCCATCGACAGGAATCGCCATGCCCCACATCGTCGTCGGAACGTTCGACCAGCAGGCGGCCGCGCGCGCGGCCATCGTCGCCCTCGCCAACGACCGCTTCGACCCGCGCCGTGTCCACGCCATCGAGACGCGCGTGCCGGCGTTCGACGACGCCGGCGAGCCCGTGCCGCCGGCGCCGGTCTCCGACGACAGCGTCATCGATCACCTGCGCAACTTCTTCGCCGGGCTCCTGGGCATCGGCCACGACGTCAGCGCCTACGCCGCGGCCATGCGGCGCGGCGGCGCCGTGGTGCGGGTGGATGTCGACGACCAGCCCGAAGCCGCGCGGGCCGAGCTCGCGTTCGCCAAGGCCGGCGCGATCGACATCACGCGCCGGCCCCGCCACTAGGCCGGGCCCCCTTGCCGCGACGCGTGGCCGCGTCAGCCGCCTGACGCGGGGGCGGCGCGCGTTGTCGCCCGGTCGCCACGTGGCGTTTCCGAGCACTGGCAAGCGGCGGCGCTTCCCGTATGCTCGCGCCGGACCCTCCGCAGACCGGGAGTCGCCCCGCTCCCATGAACTCCATGCACCCGCAGCTCCAGGCGCAGCGCGTCAAGACGACCACCATGACGCTGGTGAGCTCGTTGCTGCAGGCCTTGCTGATCGGCTTGTTCGCCTGGAACGGCACCGTCACCTGGATGGTCGCCGGCTGGTTCTTCGTCCTGAGCGTCGGCAGCACGGGCTTTTTCCTGCTGGCGGTCGTGCGCGGCTGGAACCTGCGCTTCAGGGACCGCTGGCTGCTGTGGGCGCAACTGCTGGCGAACTACCTGATCCAGCTGATCTTCATCGTGGCGGCGCCGCGGCTGTGGATGATCTTCCTCGCGTCCAGCCTGGTGTCGTTCAACTACGCGATGCTCGGCTTCACGCCGCAGCAGTTCCGCTGGACATGGCTGGGCTTCGGCGCGACCACCGCGCTGGCGCTGTGGATCGGCCGCGCGCGCTTCGCGTATCCGGAATTGACGAACTTCAACATCGTGCTGATGTGGCTGTTCTTCTTCCTGGCGGTGCGCCGGCTGTCGCTGATCGGCATGCAGTTCAGCACGCTGCGCGCCGAGCTGTCGCAGCGCAACAAGCAGCTGACCCTGTCGCTGGCGCGCATCCAGGAACTGGCCAGCCACGACGACCTGACCGGCGCGTTCAACCGGCGCCATTTCATGGAGCTGCTGCAGGACGAGCGCGAGCGTTCGCACCGCACGCAGCAGCCCTACTCGGTGGCGCTGTTCGACCTCGACCACTTCAAGGCGATCAACGATCGCTTCGGCCACGCGGCCGGCGACGCGGTGCTGCGCGACTTCTGCACGCTGGTGCAGGCCCACATGCGCGTGACCGACCGCTTCGCGCGCTGGGGCGGCGAGGAGTTCGTGCTGCTGATGCCCGTCACCACGCCGGTGGAGAGCGCCTCGCTGGCGGTCGAGCGCATCCGCAGCGCGGTGGCCGCGCATGGGTGGACGAGCATCGAGGGGCTGCCGGCCGACTTTCGCGTGACGGTGTCGGCCGGCGTGGCCACCAGCGTGCGGGGCGAGGCGGTGGAAGCGCTGGTGGCACGCGCCGACACGGCGCTCTACCAGGCCAAGCGCGCGGGCCGCAACTGCTTCGTGATGGCGCCTTGAGCCACGTGCCGCGCCCTATTGCCCGGCGCGCCAGCTGGTGAAGAACAGCCCGGCGACGGCTGCCGCCATCACCGCCGTGGCGGCCCAGCCGAAGATGCGGTGGCGCAGGCTCATCGTGAACCGGCCCATCAGGCGCTTCGACTGCCCGATCCACATCATCACCACCATGATGGGCACCGAGATGACGCCGTTGACGATGGCGCTCCACACCAGCGCCTTGATCGGGTCGACCTCGCGTGCGCTCAGCAGCGTGCCGATGAGCGTGGCCGCGATGATGATCGCGTAGAAGCCGCGCGCCTCGCGGAAGCCGCGCGACAGGCCCGACTTCCAGCCGAACGCCTCGCTCACCGCGTAGGCGGCCGAGCCGGCCAGCACCGGCACGGCCAGCAGCCCCGTGCCGATGATGCCGAGCGCGAAGACCGCGAACGCGAACTGCCCGGCCACCGGCCGCAGCGCCTCGGCTGCCTGCGACGAGGTCTGGATGCTGGTCACGCCGTGCAGGTTCAGCGTGACGCCGGTGGCGATGACGATGCACAGCGCGATCACGTTGGAGAACACCATGCCGAACGACGTGTCCTGCTTGATCCGTGACAGGTGCTCCGCCGCGTATTCCGGGTGGTCGCGCAGCTTGGCGGCCTCGGGCCGGCGCGCGTTGTCCTCCACCTCCTGCGAGGCCTGCCAGAAGAACAGGTAGGGGCTGATGGTGGTGCCGAGCACGGCCACCACCATGGACGCGTAGTCGGTCATCGTCGTGCCCGGCGGCACGAAGCGCCACGGCGTCAGGCCTTCGACGGCCACCTGGCGCCACGGCACCGCCACCGACAGGATCACCGCCACGTACGCGAACAGCCCCAGCGTGAGCCACTTGAGCACGCGCACCGTGCGCTCGTACGAGAACGCCAGCTGGCCCACCAGGGACAACGCGCCGAAGCCGACCACGTAGACGATCGCGTGGCCGCCCGCGAGCAGGCGCACGGCCTCGCCCATCGCGCCGATGTCGGCGGCGATGTTGATGGTGTTGGCCGCCACCAGCAGCCCGACGAGCGCCAGCGTCAGCCAGCGCGGGCACATCTTGGCGATGTTGGCGCCCAGGCCTTCGCCGGTGACCCAGCCGATGCGCGCCGACAGCATCTGGATGCCGATCATCAGCGGCGTGGTGAGCAGCAGCGTCCACACGAGCCCGAAGCGGAACTGCGAGCCGATCTGCGAATACGTGGCGATGCCGCTCGGATCGTCGTCGGCGGCGCCGGTGATCAGGCCGGGGCCGAGGCGCCGGGCGAAGCCGTCGATGCGGCCGTTGGGCTTCATGTTCATGTCAGGCCTCCCCGCGATCGTCGGCCCGGCCGGCCGGGAACGGCAAGGCAGGGCATTGCCGACGCGAGTGCCCGGCGGGCGCGGGCTTGGGCGCCGCGGCGCCGCGCGGCGAAGGCGGCGGCGGGCGCCGGGCGCGCCATGAGGTGGAGGCTGGATTCGAATCGCATGCGGAACTCCTCCGCGCACCGTCCGTGGCGCTGGCGGATGGACGCGCGAAGGCGTCGGGGAACGGAGAACGGGAAGGTGGCCCGGCGCACGCGGAGCGCGGCGCGGGAGGGCTTGCCTGCCGGGCGGTCAGGGCGGGGTGCCTTCCACCGCCCGTCGGACGCCCGGGAGATCAGGCGCGCGCCGCGGACGACGAAGGCACGCGACTGGGATGGCAGTCCATGGTCGGTGCGTGTCGTTGGAGAAGCGCGGATTATCGGCAGGCCCTCCCCGTCGGGTCAAGCCACTTCCCGCGCTCGATGGCCCGCGCAAGCCGGCGTTCAGGCGCCGGCGCACGGCGGCACGGGCCGGCACCGGAGGAGTCGGACGCGGGCGCGCCTGATTCTCCGGTTCGCCTACAGGGCACGCCGCATGCTCTGGCGCGGAATGCGCCTGCTGACCCGTCCCGCATCGACGTCCCCGCCCGCGCCGCGCCGCCGGCGCGGCCTGTGGGTCGCACTTGCCGTGCTCGCGTCGAGCGTCGCGCTGGGCCTCGCGTTCGACTGGAACTGGCTGCGCCCGCTGATCCAGCACCACGTGATGGCGCGCTCGGGCCGCAGCGTGCAGTTCGACGACCTGGAGGTGCGTTGGCGCGACGGCCTCGATCCCACGTTCGAGTTCCGCGGCCTCGTGATCCAGAACGCGCCGTGGGCCGCTTCGAAGGCGCCGCTGATCCGGGCGCGGCGCTTCGCGGCGACCGTGTCGTGGCGCACGCTGGGCTCCGACGTGAAGGTCGTCCGCCGCATCGAGCTGCAGGACGCGCAGGTCGACATGGAACGCCAGGCCGACGGCCTGCGCAACTGGCGCATCACGCGACCCGACGACCGCGGGCCGCCGCGCGTGCGCGTGCTCGAGCTCGATGCCCGCGACAGCACGCTGCACCTGGTGCACGGCGGCATCCCGCTGGTTCTGGACGCGCGCTCGACGACGCTGCCGGTGCCGCGGGCGCTGCCCGCGCGCCCCGAGCTGCCATTGACACGCCACCTCGACTTCGCCGGCCGCTACCGGGACCGCGCGTTCGAGGGCCAGGCGGACGTCAGCGACGTGCTGACGTTCGGCGCCACGCCGCGGGTGTTCGCATTGCGCGCGCAGGCCCGCCTGGGCGCGCTGGCGCTGCAGGCGGCGGGCACCAGCAACGACGTGCACGCGCCGGGCGACGTCGACGTCGACATCGGCGCGTCGTTCGCCACGGCCAGCGCCGGCGACGGCTGGCCGCTGCCCGCGTCGCTGGCGCGGCTGCGCCCGTTGTCGGCGCAGGGCCACCTGGTGCACGCCGGCGCGCGCTGGACGGGCTCGGGCGTGCGCGTGCGCGCAGGCCGCGGGACGAGCGTGGTCGCCGACGCGAGCTTCACCGGCGGGTTCAAGAGCGACACGCCGCGCCGCGCGCTGCAGGCCACGCTGCGCGATGCGGTCATCGACCTCGACGACGTCTCGCTCGTGCGCGGCATGACGCTGCCAGGCGGGCCGGGCTTGGCCGGCGCTCGGGCGGACGGCTCGCACGCCTGGTCGACCCGGCCGCTGCCCTTCGAGCGCCTGCGTTCGCTCGACGCCGACATCGAGCTCCGGCCGGCGCGCATCACGGGCGCCGACCGCGGCTTGCTGCAGAGCGTCGGCGGCCACGCGGTGCTCAAGGACGGCGTCCTGGCGCTGGGTTCGCTGGACCTCGGCCTGGCCGAGGGCCACGTGACCGGCAGCGCCAGGGTCGACGCGTCGCGCACTCCGGCCGCCGTGGCGCTGGACGTCGCGGCGCGAGGCCTGCGCATCGACCGGATCTCGCCGGCGCTGGCCGCCAACGGCGCATTGGCCGGCGCGATCGACGGCCGCGCCGACGTGCGCCTGCGCGGCGACTCGACGCACGCACTGGTGGCCGGCGCGAACGGCACGATCACGGTGTCGCTCGCGGACGGGGCGAGCGTGTCGAAGCGGCTGGATGCCAGGCTGGGCCTGAACGGCGGCGAATGGCTGCGCACGCTGTTGGACAAGGCGGCGCGCGTGCCGGTGCAGTGCGCGTCGGCGACGCTCGCGCTGGCCCAGGGGGTGGCCACGCCGCGCCGCTTCGTGTTCGAGACCCCCGGCACCGCCCTGGCCGTGCGCGGCTCGGTCGACCTCGCCGGCGAGTCGCTCGACGCCACGTTGATGCCGGCGCACAAGAAGCTCGCGCTGCTGGCGCTGGACAAGTCCATCCATGCCGAGGGTTCGTGGCATGCGCTGAAGGTGGCGCTCGCGCCCGCGATCGACGATCCGCCGCAACGCTGCGACGACGCCGCCGCACAGCAGGGTCGCCGCTGAGCAGGCGGCGACCAGGATGTCTAGCCGCCGACGACGGCCTCGCGCGGCGCGCGGCGCGGCGGCGCGCGTCCGTCCAGCAGCGGCACCAGCGCGACGATCGCGGCCACCAGCAGCACCAGGAGCCCGAGCGCCCAGGTGAGGGTCGTGGCCTGCGCGAGCCAGCCGATCAGCGGCGGCCCGAGCAGCAGGCCGGAGTAGCCGAAGCCCGACAGCAGCGCCACGGCACGCGCCGCCGATGCCTCGCCCGCCGCGCCGCCGGCCAGCGCATCGGCCCGGCGTCCCGCGGCGGCGAATGCGCTGGGCACGACGGTGGCCATCCCGAGGCCCAGCAGGACGAACGCGACCAGCGCGCCGTCCAGGCGCGCCAGCAGCAGCGCGCCTGCCAGCGCCGCCGCGCCGAGCGCCGTCAGAACGCGCAGCACGCGCACGCTGCCGAACACCTCGAGCACGCGGTCGCCGACGAGGCGCATCATGGTCATCGCGCCGGCGAACACGGCGTAGCCGAGCGCGGCCTGCGATTCGCTGGCCGACGCGTGCTCGTGCAACCAGACCGCGCTCCAGTCGGCCAGCGCGCCCTCGACCAGGAACGCGCACAGGCAGATGACGCCCAGGCCCAGCAGCGCGCGATCGCCACGCAGCGACGGCGGCCGGAAGCTCATCGACGGCCGCGGCGGCGCCGCGCCCGCGCGCGCGGGCAGGCGGGCGCCCGCGAGCAGCATCAGGGCCAGCAGCAGCAAGGCGCCGAGCGCCACGCCCGCGCCCGCCAGATGCAGCAGCGGCGACAGCGCCGCGCGCGCCGCCAGGCTGCCCACGCCGGCGCCCACGAGGCCGCCCGCGCTCCACGCACCGTGCAGCGAGGACATGATGGGTCGCGCCACGCGCGCCTGCACGTCGACCGCCAGCACGTTCATCGCGACCTGCATCGTGCCGAGCGCGGCGCCCACCTCCAGCATCACCAGCACCAGCGACGGCAGGATGCCGATCAGGAACGGCATCGGCAGCATCAGCAGCAGCGCGACGCCGGCCAGCAGCGCGAGCTGGCGCGCGCCCAGCAGCTGCGCGCCCTTGCCCGCGAGCGGGAACGACAGCAGCACGCCGCACGACATCGCGAACAGCACGCTGCCCAGCGCGCCGTCGCCCAGGTCCAGGCCGGCGCGCAGCGCGGGGATGCGCGAGACCCACGACGCGAACGCCGCGCCGTTGACGAAGAAGATGAGGCCGACGCCCCAGCGCGCGCGGGCGAGTGCGCCCGGCGACAGCGAGGCGGCGGGCGCGGCGTGATCGTCCATGCTCGAATCCTAGCGGCATATTCGCCACAGTCAAGCATATTCGAGCACTTTCGAGCACATCCCGACACGAATATCACTAGAATGGACGGATCGCGCGGGCCGTCGCCCGCATCGGGATCGTCCTTGAACACGGACTCGCCATCGCCCCGCTTCACCGCCGAACGCCAGCGCCGCATCGCGGCGATGCTGCGCGAGCGGGGCCGCGTGGAAGTGCTCGAACTGGCTCGACTCCTGCAGGTGTCCGAGCACACCGTGCGACGCGACCTGCTCGCGCTCCAGGACCAGGGCCTGCTGCAACGCACCCACGGCGGCGCCGTCACGCTCGACACCCAGCGCCTGGGCCTGGGCGACCGCGCGGCCGTGCTGCCCGAGGCCAAGGCCGCCGTCGGCCGAGCCGCGGCGGCACTGGTCGAGCCGGGCCAGACGGTGGTGCTGGACGCCGGCTCGACGCCGCTGGCCATGGCGCGCGCGCTCACCGTGCGGCCGCTGACCATCATCACCAGTTCGCTGGACGTGGCCGCCCTCTTCGCCGACGACCCGCGGGTCCAGATCGCGCTGACCGGCGGCACCTGGCAGCGCGACAACCGCGCGCTGTGGGGCCCGGCGGCCGTCGCGATGCTGGCCAACTGCCGCGCCGACTGGGCCGTGCCCGGCGCCTGCGCGATCGACGCGCACCTGGGCGTCAGCGCCCCCGACGAGGCCGACGCGACGCTCAAGCGCGCCATGGTGGCCTGCGCGCGCCGCACGCTGATCCTGGCCGACCACTCGAAGCTGGGCAGCACGGCGCCCTTCCACGTGGCGCCCTGGCCGCAGGTGCACGCGCTGGTGGTCGACGAACCCTGGGCCGAGGGCGCCGCGGTGGGCGTGCCGGTGGTCGTCGCGCGCGCCTGAAGAGCGGGGATCCGATCCTCAGTTCACCAGCGTCGTGATGCTCCTGCCCGGCAGCGAGATCGAGAACGCATTCGCGTTCACGCCG
The DNA here is from genome assembly GCA_019510465.1 of Burkholderiales bacterium. Lineage (GTDB taxonomy): Bacteria > Pseudomonadota > Gammaproteobacteria > Burkholderiales > Burkholderiaceae_C > Scleromatobacter. The sequence continues at coordinate 18,713 of JAEKKH010000157.1, read as the reverse complement.
ATCGCCGGCTGCTGCGCGAAGGTGGCCGTCGCGGTCGTCAGGTACGGCGTCAGGCTGGTCACCGTCCGACCGCCGGGGTTGATCGACGTCGTGAGGTTCACGCTGCTGCCGTTCTCGTTCACGAGCACGATCACGACCTTCCCGCCGCTGGACGCCGCCGGCGTGCCGAACGCCGAGACCCGGACGCCGTTCTGCGGGAGCGACGTGGACTCGAAGCGGACATATCCGGGACGGACGAAGTACGAGAAGTGCTTCATGCCGATTCCGAAATAGGTGGGCTTGTTGCCGGTGCTGATCAGGCCCGTGGGCGTCGCGTCGTCGCTGTTGACGAGCCACCAGTACACGTAGGCGTTGTACTGCGACAGCGTCAGGCCGTCGTGGATCTCCTTGGCCAGGGCGATGGCGTCGTCGATGCTGGTCTGCCACGACGCGCTCGAGGAACTCTTGTTGACGGAGTCCAGGAAGTGCTCGGTCATCCAGGCGTCCTTGCCCAGCTTCTCCGCCGACCCGGGATAGTTCGCCGCACCGCCGTAGAGGTGGCCTCCGACGATGGCGATGTTGGCGGCCGCCGCCGGATCCGCGAGCAGCGTGTCCGTGGTGGCCGGCGAAGAGTAGAAGGATTCCGGCGCGATGAGCCTGGCCGTGGTGCCCGACACCGACGCCGCCCCGTACCCGGCGGCCCAGGACCGCATGTCGTCGGCGCTCCAGAGGCAGGACTCGTAGGTCTGCGGATCCCAGTCCGGCTCGTTCTGCAGCGAGATCGCGTACAGGTTCACGTTCCGGGTCGCCGCGTACTTGATGTAGGCGTTCAGGTAGTGCGCGTAATCCGCATACATCGCCGGGTCGAGCCGCCCGCTGTAGAGGGGATTCGTGCGATCGGCGTTGACGATCTTCATGCTCGCGGGGGGCGACCACGGCGATGCGAAGACGAGGCCGCCGCGGGCCTGCACCGCGGCGCCATTGACCAGTTCCGCCGTCCACTGGGTGGTGTCGGCGGTCTGCGTCGACGCGTTCCAGGAGGCCGGCGCGATGCGCAGCCGCAGGATGTCCAGCCCGAGGCTGTCGGGGACGCTGGTGCCGAACAGGACGTTGAGTCGATCGTCCGACATCCTGTCGTAGTACCAGGCCGCCGCGCCGCCGAATCCCCGGATCGTCTGCTTCGCGGTTCCGAAGTCGACCGCTGCCGTCGTCCCCACCGGCCTGACCGTCAGCGCGGTGCTGATGATCGCCTGGCGGTAGTGCACACTGTCGTTGGGAACGAACGTGGCCTGGACGATGGCCGTCCCCGCCTGGGCCGTCGTGGCGGAACTCAACGGCTTTCCATCCACCGTCATGTAGCTGTTCGCCGCGGCGCTGCCCTGGATTCCGTAGAGCGCGTAGGGCGCCGTCGTGATCTGGGCCGGCGTCAGCGCCGAGCCCTGGAGCACGGCGGCCGGAAGATCCCACCGGGCCGGCGGATAGGCCTTGTTGACGGTCAGCGTGCGGACGGTGGTCGTCGTCGAATATTTCTGCGTGTCCTGCGGGGTGAACTTCACCGACAGCGACTGCACACCCACTTCGGGCTTGGTTCCTGCGCCCGGCGAATACGTGAAGGTCCCCGGGACGCTGGACGTCGCATTCAGCTGCGCCGTGCCGAGCGTGGCCCCCCAATCGATCGAGGCGGGCGTCGTCCAGGTGATCGTCGGCGTCGTCGGCGGCGCGGGCGTCGGCGGTGTTGGCGCGGGGGTCGGTGCAGGCGTTGGTGCGGGTGTTGGTGCAGGCGTTGGTGCGGGTGTCGGTGCGGGTGTCGGTGCTGGCGTGGGCGAAGGTGTCGGCGACGGCGCGGGTGCCGGCGTCGGCGACGGTGCCGGTGTCGGTGCCGGTGTGGGTGCGGGCGCGGGTGCCGGCGTGGGGACGGGCGTGGAGGTGGGAGCTGGCGTGCCGGCGGCACCGGCGGCACCGGCGTCTCCGCCTCCGCCGCAGGCAGTCACCGTGCTGGCCACGAGCACCATCATCACGTGCAGGGCCGCGAGTCGCTTGCTGTGGTCGTCGCGGTGGCGGGGGCTGGTCTGCATGGGTGGTCTTCCTGGATGACGACGGTCCCTGCCGGATTGGCATGTCGCATCGCGAGTGAACGTTCGAGCCGGCGCTTGGGCAGGCGACACCGGGCCGCGGCGGCCTTCGACGGCGCGGTGGCTAGTGCGCACGGATCAGCCCGAGCCGGTAGGGAAGGCGTTCGTAGGTCGCCGTCGAGCCGGGGTCGACCCCTTGGTAGAGGTACTGCATGTTGCAGGCGTCGATGGCCAAGGTCTCGTCGTAGCCGGCGCGGATCATCTCGCCATGGCTGATGTCGTTCGACCATCTCGCGCCGTCGAACGTGACATTCGCTGCGCCCGCGAAGGGGGCCGACTGCTTGTCCGCCAGGGGCGTCCACGGGCCGTCCAGGCTGGTCGACGTCCACGAGCGGAAATAGCGCGGCTGGTAGGCCTCGACCAGCAGGAGGTAGGTGTCCGTGCCTGCCACCTTGTAGACGTTGCTCGCCTCGAACAGGTTGCCCGCCACCGGGTCCGACATCGCCGTCTCGTAGCCGGAGAAATTGGGGAAGCTGGCGAGGGTCGTCCTGGAGTGGTAGAGCTTGCCGTCGTCGCCGGAAAAGAACAGGTGGCAATTCGCGGCGTCGCAGATGACCCAGTAGTCGATTCCGTTGGCCGGGCCGCCGGTCAGCAAGGACCTGGTCGGCGTCCAGCCATCGGGGTTGGCGATGTCCGTGTTGGTGGAGTACTTGGGGCCCCACTGCGAAATCAGGTACCACTTGTTCTGCGGCCGGAAGTAGAAGACCTGCGGCGCGACGGTATCGCCCACGGGCTTGCCCGCCAACGGCACCTGCACCGCGCTGGCGGCCTTCGAGAAGTCGCTGAAATTCATGTAGACCGCGCTCCACGCGTTCCTGCTCGTGTCGAAGACGGTCGCGAAGACGTGGTAGAGATCGTTGTAGCGCACGATCGTCGGATCCTTGATGGAGACGAAGTTCGGCGATTGCGGCGCGATCAGGGGCTGCGTCGAGACCCACGAGAACGTCGAGGGCAGATCGCAATGCTGCGGAGCCGGAGCCGGAGCCGGAGCCGGAGCCGGAGCGGGAGCGGGAGCGGGAGCGGGAGCGGGTGCGGGTGCGGGTGCGGGTGCGGGTGCGGGTGCAGGTGCAGGTGCGGGTGCGGGTGCGGGTGCGGGTGCGGGTGCGGGCGCGGGCGCGGGTGCAGGTGCAGGTGCAGGTGCGGGCGCGGGTGCGGGCGCGGGTGCGGGTGCGGGCGCGGGTGCCGGCGGCGGTGCCGCGGCCGACTGGCCGGCGGAGCCGCCGCCGCACGCCGCGAGCAGGAACGGCAGCAGCGCCGACGCCCTGATGGCCGCCGACAGGTAGCGATCGGCGATTGAAAAGGCAGCCTTGCGTGCGCGATGCGTCATGAGGTCGAGGCGATAGTGCCGATGGGAGCGAGTGGCGGCGACAGGCGCGACGAATGGAAGCGCCGGCGTGTCGACGGTGGCCATATGTGCACGCGCCATCGCAGGGCCGCGGGATTCACGAAGGACGGCGCGGCAACGTCGCGCTCGCGATCGTCCGGACATGCTTGCCAGGGTATCCGCCATCGATTCGGAAGTCATGACCGCCACGCGCGCGGGTCATGACGCCGTCATCCCAATGTGTCCGTTTGTATGTCGCGACGATCTTCCCGAACGCACGCTGCGCGCCGCCGACCATCGGCGCCTGGATGTCGCCGGCCCCGTCCAGAGCGGCCGTCGGAAGAAGCGCCGACTCAGACACAGGTTAGGGCACGCCGTGATTCGGTCGGCAGCGACTCGTTACCATTTCCGGACCGGCGAGGCGCTTGCCGCCAACGCTCCAAGGCGGTGCCGATGGCACGAGCCGCTTGCCCGCTCTCGGCCATGCGGGCAAGCGTCGCGGCGCCAACCCGGCCGGGCGTACCTGCTGGTCGTCGCGACTTTCCATCGCCAGGTCGCGAAAGCGAGTCTTCGCCGGGCCGCGCAGGTCGGTCGGCTCCGGGCGGGCACGCGCTGGAGGCGGCTCGCCCGCTCGTCCGCCCTAGTAGAACCTCGGGATCGGCCCGACCTGCGGCGTCGTGTCGGGCAGCTCCAGCATCAGCTTGTCGACGAAGCACCAGCCCCAGCCCTCGGGCGGGTCGTAGCCTTCGATGATGGGGTGGCCGGTGGCGTGGAAATGCTTCGTGGCGTGGCGGTTGGGCGAATCGTCGCAGCAGCCCACGTGGCCGCAGAGGCGGCACAGGCGCAGGTGCACCCATTCGTCGCCCGTCTTGAGGCATTCCTCGCACCCGAGCGCGCTCGGCGCGACCGTGGCGATCAGGTGGGTGTGGGTGCAGTGCTTGCTCATGAGTGGCCTCGGACACGACGACGAAGCGCCCGATTCTGCGCGCTTCGCGTCGTGTCCGCAGGCCGGAGTCAGCGCCCCGTCTCGGTCAGGTAGGCCTTGCGCGCCGCGACGCCGGTGTTGGCGAAGTCGGTGAACACGCCGTCGATGCCGGCACGGAAGAACGCCAGGTACTCGGCCGCCGGGTCGCCCTTGTAGACGCCTGCCAGGTACTTGCCTTCGTTGCGGAAGGTGTAGGTGTGCACGAACAGGCCGGCGGCGTGGGCGTCGGCGATCAGGCTCGTCGGCGCGATCGTGTTGACGTCGGCCAGCTTGCCCACGTACGGCGAGCCGTCCGCGTTCTTGTCGGGATAAGGCGCCACCGTGAGCTTCATGACCTGCGGCTTCCACGGGCCGATGCCGTCGGCATAGGTCTTGATCTCCTTGAGGCCCGCCGGCGTCAGCATGTCGCCGAAGTAGCGCGGGTCGCCGGCCAGCGTCCAGCTGTACGGGCGGCCGTCGACGAAGTTGTAGGCGTCGCTGGTCCGGTAGATCATCGCGCCCGTCTTGTAGTCGGTGTCGTTGCCGTCGACCAGTTGCACCACCTTCGTGGCGAGGCCGATGGAGCGCATGTACTTCAGCGCGGCCGGATCGAAGCTCTGCACGTAGATCGCTGCCGTCTTCGAGTTGAGCTGGTTGTCGACGATGAGCTTGACGAAGGCGTCCAGGTACGGGTGCGGGCCGGTGCCGCAGCCGTTGGCGATCGCCTGCGCGTCGTTCCACACCGGGTTCTTGGCCTCGGGATAGACGGTCAGCGTGCGGCCCAGCGCCGTCGACTTGGACTTGGCGATGTCGATGATCTCCTGCATCGTCAGGATCGGGTACTGGCCGTTGAGCGCGCTCGGGCGCTGGGCGGCGGCGTCGTACGTCGTGCCGCCGATCCACTGCTTGAGCTCGGCGGCGGTGAAGTCGGTGATGGACCAGTCGTTGGTGTGGTCCTCGCCGTCGACGACGAGCGCCTTGAGCACCGACTTCGGGTCGGCCGGGTCGACGCGGTCGCTGAGGTACTGGGCGGGGCCGCCGTACACGGACACGTCGTAGCCCACGTCGACCAGCACGCCCGGCGTGCTGCGCTTGCGCGCCGCGACGGTCGGGTTGGTCTGCGCGATCGTGGCGATGTTGGTGTTGTCGCTGAGCCAGGGGTTGTGGCGCGCGACCAGCACGCAGTCCTTGGTCATGTGGATGTCTTCCTCCAGCGAGTCGGCGCCGGCGTCGGCCGCGCCCTCGTAGGCGGGCAAGGTCTCCTCCGGGTAGAGCCCGGGCAGGCCGCGGTGGCCGATGACCAGCGGCACGCTGCCGTCGAGGGTGAGCAGCGGCTGCGGCGCAGGCGTGGAACCGCTCGCGGGGGCGGCGTCGTCGCTGCCGCCGCAAGCGGCGAGCGCGACGGCCGACAGCAACAGCGGCAGCAGCTTGAGGAAGGGGGCGTGGCGGGATGACATGGAGCGGAAACCTCTTTCGATTCTTGTGAGCGCTCCCATGCTCGGCTGCACCGGTGACCGGGCGATGACGCGACCGTGCCATGTCGGTGACGGTGACGGTGACGGTGACGGTGACGGTGACGATCGATGGCTCGCGGACACCGCATGCGGCGCGGGCCGCCGCGCCGCCGCCCGGCGGGAATGCCTCCCGCGACGCCGCTTCGCCGTGCACGGGCGGAGCCTCGCGCAGCCCGTCGGACTGCGCGCGGACGGCCTCAACGCGCCGACAGCGCCTCGGACATCACCGCCAGCTCCGGCGCGCGCACGCCGGGCTGCGCGGGCGCGACCTCGTCTTCCGGCACCGTGCGCTCGCCGGGGTGGCCGCGCGCGGACCAGTCGAGGATCTCGAGGCGGCCGTCGGCGTGCTCCACCAGCGCCGTCAGGCTCTCCACCCAGTCGCCGTCGTTGCAATACAGCACGCCGTCGATGTCGCGCATCTCCGCGTGGTGGATGTGGCCGCAGACCACGCCGTCGGCGCCGCGCTTGCGCGCCTCGCGCGCGACCGCGACCTCGAACTCGCCGATGTAGCTCACGGCGCGCTTGACCTTGTGCTTGAGGTACTTCGACAGGCTCCAGTACGGCAGCCCCATGCGCGCGCGCATCGAGTTGAAGTGCTTGTTGAGCTTGAGGATCATCGTGTAGAGCGTGTCGCCGACGTAGGCCAGCCACTTGGCGCACTGGATCACGCCGTCGAACAGGTCGCCGTGCGTGACCCAGAGGCGCTTGCCGTCGGCCGTGACGTGCATCCATTCGCTGTGCACCTCGACGCCGCCGAACTCGTGCTCGACGTACTTGCGCGCGAACTCGTCGTGGTTGCCGGGCACGAAGATCACGCGCGTGCCCTTGCGCGCCTTGCGCAGCAGCTTCTGGATGACGTCGTTGTGCGCCTGCGGCCAGTACCACGACCGGCGCAGCTGCCAGCCGTCGATGATGTCGCCCACCAGGAACAGCTGGTCGCAGTCGACCTGCTTCAGGAAGTCCAGCAGCGCCACGGCCTGGCAGCCGGGCGTGCCCAGGTGCAGGTCCGAGATCCAGACCGTGCGCACCCGCGCCGTCGCGCCGTCGCGCGGCCGCTGGTCTTCGGTCGGCGGGTCCAGGGGGTGGGCATGGCGATCCATGGACGCCCATCGTGCGCCCCGCGCATGATGCCGCCGCGACAGCGCCGTGACGGTTGCGTGACTCGGCGCCAGATCCCGAGCGCCGGTGCGGGCCTCGGCGTGGTGCTACAACCCGGACTTCCCTTCAAAGGCCCGTCATGAAGCACAAGCCCGCCCTCGCGCACGACGACGTCGTCCGCATCCTCGACCACGCGCGCGCCGAGGCGCAGTCCAACCAGTGGGCGGTGACGATCGCGATCGTCGACGACGGCGGCCATCCGCTGGCGCTCGAGCGCCTGGACGGCGCGTCGCCCGCGTCGGCGTACATCGCCACCGAGAAGGCGCGCACCGCGGCACTCGGGCGGCGCCCGTCGGCGGCCTACGAAGAGATGATCAACGGCGGTCGCACCGCCTTCCTGTCGGCGCCGCTGGCCGGGATGATCGAGGGCGGCGTGCCGGTGCTCGTCGACGGGCAGGTGGCCGGGGCCGTCGGCGTGTCGGGCGTCAAGTCGGCCCAGGACGCCCAGGTCGCCAGCGCCGGCATCGCGAGCCTTGGCGCGGCCTGAGGAGACGCCGGACGAAGAAAAGCCCGCCGCGGCCGGGCCGGGGCGGGCGACAGGCGCTGGACGGCCTGCCCGAGACAGGCCGTCCGGCGTTCCGTCTTAGAACGCGTGGCGCACGCCGAGGACGAACTCGGTGACCGAGCGGTCGGTCGCGGTCGTCAGGCCCGCGGGCGTCGAGCCGCCGATGCGGCCCACGAACGTGCCGCTGGCGCTGGCGTCGTTCTGGAAGCGCGTCAGCGACGTGTACAGGTTGGTGCGCTTGGAGAAGTCGTACTCGTAGCCCACGCCGTACGCGTTGGTCTTGCCCAGCGTCGTGATCTTCTTGTTCGGGTTGTTCTCGACCCACTGCGCGCGGACCACGTTCTGGCCGAACTTGTAGTCGCCACCGACCCAGTAGCCCTTGCCGTCGAGGTCGGCCGGACGCTTGTCGTTGACGTTCAGGAAGCCGCCCTCGACCTTGAATGCGCCGATGGTGTAGGCCGCGCTGACGGTGGTGATGCCCACGCTGGTCTTGGCGTTCGGGGTCGCGGCGGTGGCGCCGTTGGAGGCCTTGTCGTCGACGTAGGACACCATCGCGTCCAGGCCGTAGCCGGTGTAGCGCAGCGAGTAGTCGAACAGGCGGGTGTTGTTGGTGTTGCCGGTGACTTCGCCCGCGCCGTACAGGAAGCTGGCCTTGAAGCCGCTGAAGACCGGGCTCGTGTAGCGGAACGAGTTGTTGACGCGGGCGGGGCTGCCGTTGAGCTCCGAACCGGTGGCCGTCGACGTCGCGGCGGCGTTGGCGCTGCCGCGGATCGGCTCGTAGCCGCCGGCGAAGCCGCCGATGACGGCCGTCGTCGCGCCGATGCTGGTGTTGGCGAACTCGCTGAAGTCGCCAGACTGCGTGTAGACGCTGCTGTACTGGCGGCCCGCGCTGGCGGTGCCGAACGGGGTGCGCAGCGCGCCGAGGGCCTGGCGGCCGAACAGCTGCCCGCCCTGGCCGGAGCCGCCGGTGTCCACGTTCAGGCCGCCTTCGAGCACGAAGTCGGCGAAGTAGCCGGAGCCCAGGTCCTCGCTGCCCTTGAAGCCGATGCGGCTGCCGGACTGGCCGCCGGAGGTCAGGAGCACCTGCTTGGCGTGGCCGGACAGGTATTGGCCGTCGAGGTCGACGATGCCGTAGATGGTGACGCTCGACTGCGCGAAGGCGGCGGGAGCGGCGAGAGCCAGGGCGATGGCGCCGAGGGAATGCTTCATGTGATGTTCTTTCTGTGAGTGGGGTAGGCCGGAGGGGGGCCCGGCCGGCATTTGAACTTGTTCTCACGGCTCGACAACGACGTCGGCCAACGCGAATTGTGGGATCGGCAGCCGACCACAGCCAGCGTTCAGCCTCGTCGAATCGTTCCTAAGCTTATGAATTCATTGAGCTTTGGGCCGTTTCGACCAGCTCGCCCATGGTGCTCATCAGGTGTGACACCCAATTGACAAGTGGCTTTTTGTTGCCGCGAAACGTCGCGATCAAACAACGAACAAGCCCTTTCCGCACCCCTGGCGGGGTCAATCCGGCCCGCCGTCCTTCGCGAAAACCCGGATGAGCGCGGCCTTGCGGGGCCGCGACCGGCGGCGTACAGTGCGGCGCAATCGTTTGCGCAAACGTTTGCGCGATCGATACCCTCGGCTTTCCCCGGCCCGAACCGCTGCCGGCGCGGCCCAAAAAACAGGAGACCACCCATGATCCATTCGTCCCGCCGCCCGGCGCTGCGCGCCCTCGCCGGCGCCGCCGCCCTCGCGCTGCTGCCCCAATTCGCCCTCGCCGCCGACGCCAAGCCGCGCGTCGCGCTGGTGATGAAGTCGCTCGCCAACGAGTTCTTCCAGACGATGCAGGAAGGCGCCAAGGCCGACCAGAAGGCGCGCGCGTCCCAGTACACGCTGATCTCCAACGGCATCAAGGACGAGACCGACACCGCCGCGCAGATCAAGATCGTCCAGCAGATGCTCGTGGAGCACGTCGACGCGATCGTCATCGCGCCGGCCGACTCCAAGGCGCTGGTGCCGGTGCTGGCCGAGGCCGCGTCCAAGGGCGTGATCGTGGTCAACATCGACAACAAGCTCGATGCCGATGCGCTCAAGGAAAAGAACCTCGTCGTGCCGTTCGTCGGCCCCGACAACCGCAAGGGCGCGAAGCTGGCCGGCGACTACCTCGCCAAGCAGCTGAAGGCGGGCGACAAGGTCGGCATCCTCGAGGGCGTGTCCACCACGTTCAACGCGCAGCAGCGCACCGCGGGCTTCACCGACGCGATGAAGGCCGTGGGCGCCAACATCGTCAGCGTGCAGTCGGGCCAGTGGGAGATGGACAAGGCCAACGCCGTCGCCGCCGCGATGCTGCGCGAGCACCCCGACCTGCGCGCCCTGCTGGCCGGCAACGACAACATGGCGCTCGGCGCCGTCGCCGCCATCAAGAGCGCCGGCAAGACGGGCAAGGTGCTCGTGGTCGGCTACGACAACATCAGCGCCATCAAGCCGATGCTGGCGGACGGCCGCGTGCTCGCCACGGTCGACCAGTACGGCGCCAAGCAGGCCGTGTTCGGCATCGACACGGCGCTGAAGGCGATCAAGGAAAAGAAGCCGCAAAAGGACCTGCCGGCCGTCGTGGAGACGCAGGTCACGCTGGTCACGAAGTGACCGCCGCGATGTCGCCGGCCCCGGGCGGAACGGGCGCGACGCCCATGCTGCTGCAGGGCCGCGGCATCGGCAAGACCTATGCCACGCCGGTGCTCGCCGGCGTGGACTTCGAACTGCGCGCCGGCGAGGTGCTGGCGCTCACCGGCGAGAACGGCGCGGGCAAGAGCACGCTGTCCAAGATCGTCGCCGGCCTCGTGCCGCCCACGGCGGGCACGCTGGTGCTGGCCGGCCAGCCCTTCGCGCCGGCTTCGCGCAAGGACGCCGAACGCCAGGGCGTGCGCATGGTGATGCAGGAGCTGAGCCTGGTGCCCACGCTCAGCGTCGCGGAGAACCTGCTGCTGGGCCGCCTGCCGCACCGCCTTGGCTTCATCCGCGGGGACGCGCTCAACGCGGCCGCCGCGAAACAGATGGCGCTGATCGGCCTGGACGACGTCGACCCGCGCCTGCCCGTCAGCGCGCTCGGCGTCGGCTACCAGCAGATGGTGGAGATCGCGCGCAGCCTGGTGGGCGACTGCCGGCTGCTGATCCTCGACGAGCCCACCGCCACGCTGACCTCGCGCGAGATCGCGCACCTGTTCGAGCAGATCGCGCTGCTCAAGGCGCGCGGCGTCGCCATCGTCTACATCTCGCACCGGCTCGACGAGCTGCAGCAGGTGGCCGACCGCGTGATGGTGCTGCGCGACGGGCGCCACATCGACACGCGCCCGATGCGCGAGCTCACGCAGGCCGACATCGTGCGCAGCATGGTGGGCCGCGACGTGCACGAAGGCCTCGAGCGCGACGTGCGCCCGCGCGGGCGGCGCGCGCTCGCGGTGCGCGGGCTCGCGCGCGGCAACGTCGTGCGCGACGTCTCGTTCGACCTGCACGCCGGCGAGGTGCTCGGCCTGGCCGGGCTCGTCGGCTCGGGCCGCACCGAGCTGCTGCGCCTGATCGACGGCGCCGACCGCAAGGACGCGGGCGAGGTGCTGCTGGGCGAATCGGGGACGCCGGCCAGGATCTCCTCGCCGATGCAGGCGGTGCGCCAGGGCATCGGCTTCGTCACCGAGGACCGCAAGTCGCAGGGCCTGCTGCTGCCGCAGTCGATCCGCGTCAACGCGACGCTGGCCAACCTCGCGGCGGTGTCGCGCGGCGGCTGGCTGCGCGGCGACGAGGAGCGTGCCGAGGTGCAGCGCCTGCGCGAGCTGCTGCGCGTGCGCAGCGAATCCATCGAGCAGCCGGTGGCCGAGCTGTCGGGCGGCAACCAGCAGAAGGTTGTCTTCGCGCGCTGGCTGCACCGCGACTGCGACGTGCTGCTGCTGGACGAGCCCACGCGCGGCGTCGACATCGGTGCGCGCGCCGACATCTACGCGCAGATGGACAAGCTGGCCGCCGCAGGCAAGGCGCTGCTGATGGTGTCGTCGGACCTGCGCGAGCTGATGTCGCAGTGCGACCGCATCGGCGTCATGAGCGCAGGCCGGCTGGTGCGCATCTTCGAGCGCGGGCAGTGGACCGAGCAACTGCTGCTGGAGGCCGCGTTCAGCGCCTATACCGCCGCCGAGAAACAGGCTCCGCAAGAACAACTCGCATGACGTCCTCCAAACCCCTGACCACCCGCGCGGCGCTCACCAGCGCGATCGGCACCGTCGCCGGCCTGCTGGCCGCGCTCGTGCTCATGATCGGCTTCTTCAGCTGGCAGAGCGAGTACTTCTTCACCGCCGACACCTTCATCACGATCGCCAACGACATCCCGGCCACCGCGGTCACCGCGGTCGGCATGACCTTCGTCCTGATCATCGCCGGCATCGACCTGTCGGTGGGCTCGACGATGGCGCTGGCGGCGGCGGTCGCCGGCATCGCGATGCTGCAATGGCACTGGTCGCTGCTGCCGGCCACGCTGCTGGCGATGCTCACCGGCGTGGTCGTGGGCGCGATCAACGGCGCGGTGACGGTCGCCTGGCGCCTGCCGTCGTTCATCGTCACGCTGGGCATGCTGGAGGTGGCACGCGGCGCGGCCTACCTGGCCACCGACTCGCGCACCCAGTACATCGGCGGCAAGATCGACTGGCTCGGCAAGCCCATCGTGCTGGGCCTGTCGCCGCAGTTCTTCATCGCCATCGCGATCGTCGCGGTCGCGCAGGTGGTGCTCACGCGCACCGTGTTCGGCCGCAGCCTCGTGGGCATCGGCACCAACGAGGAGGCGATGCGGCTGGCGGGCGTCGACCCGCGCCCGATCAAGATCGCCGTGTTCGCGCTCGCCGGCCTGCTCGCGGGTCTCGGCGGCGTGTTCCTGTCGTCGCGCCTGGAGGCCGCCGATCCGAACGCGGGCACCGGCGCCGAACTGGTGGTGATCGCCTCGGTGGTCATCGGCGGCACCAGCCTGATGGGCGGCCGCGGCTCGGTGGCGAGCACCTTCTTCGGCGTGCTGGTGATCTCGGTGCTGGAGGCCGGCCTCGCCCAGATCGGCGCGAGCGAGCCGACCAAGCGCATCATCACCGGCTTCGTCATCATCCTCGCCGTGGTCCTCGACACGCTGCGCGAGCGCAGGAAGAAGAAGGCATGACGGAACACCCCCGCGGCCACGCCGCCCTGCCCACCGGTCGCGCCAGCATCCGCGACGTGGCGGCGCGGGCGGGCGTTTCCGTCACCACCGTCTCGCACACGCTCAACGGCACGCGCTTCGTCAGCGAACAGGCCAAGGCCAAGGTGCACGAGGCCGCGCACGCGCTCGGCTACGTGCCCAGCGAGATCGCGCGCGGGCTCAAGCACAACACGACGCGCACGCTGGGCATGCTGGTGCCCAACAACTCCAATCCGTATTTCGCCGAGATCATCCGCGGCGTGGAGCACCACAGCTATGCCGCCGGCTTCAGCCTGCTGCTGTGCAACTCGAACGACGACCCGCAGCAGCAGGCCGACCACCTGCGCGTGCTGGCCGAGCGCCGCGTCGACGGCATCGTGCTGGTGGCCTCCGGCCATGACGACGCCATCGTCGCCGTCTGCAAGGACCTGCGCCTGCCGCTGGTGCTGGTCGACCGCGAGATCGAGACGATCGCCGCCGACCTGATCGAGGTCGACCATGCCGCCGGCGGCGAGCTGGCCACCACGCACCTGCTGGGTCTCGGCCACGCGCGGGTCGCCTGCATCGTCGGACCCTCCGACCTGCGGCCGAGCCACCAGCGCGAGGCCGGCTGGCGGCGCGCGCTCGGCAAGGCCGGCATCGAGCCGCGCGCCGGCGAGTGCGTGCGCGGCGACTTCGGGCCCGAGAGCGGCGCGGCCGCGATGCGCCGCCTGCTGCACTCGCCGCACCGGCCCACCGCCGTGTTCGTGTGCAACGACATGATGGCCATCGGCGCGCTGCATGCCGCGCACGAGGCCGGCATCGGCGTGCCCGAGCAGATGTCCATCGTCGGTTTCGACGACATCGAGCTGGCCGCCTACACCTCTCCGCCGCTGACCACCGTCGCCCAGCCCAAGGAAGCGATCGGCACCGGCGCCGCCGGCCTGCTGCTCGAGCGCCTGCGCGAAGGGCGCGTCGAGCCGCGCCGCACCATCCTCCAACCCGCACTGCACCTGCGGGCATCCACCGCCCCGCCCCGCACCTGAGCCATGATCCCTTCCCACTCCCCTCTTCGAGAGGCCCGCCCATGAGCTCCTCCATCGTCGTCGTCGGCAGCCTCAACATGGACCTCGTCATGCGCATGGCCCGCGCGCCCATCGGCGGCGAGACCGTGCCCGGGCTCGATTTCGCGATGCTGCCCGGCGGCAAGGGGGCGAACCAGGCCGTGGCGTGCGCGCGCATGGGCGCCAACGTCATCATGGTCGGCCGCGTCGGCATCGATCCCAACGGCGACGTGCTCAAGGCCGGCCTCGCCGCCGACGGCGTCGACGCGCGCGAGGTCCGGGGCCTGGCCTCGACGCACACCGGCGTCGCCTCGATCTGGGTCGAGGACGACGGCCAGAACCGCATCGTGCTCTCGCCGGGCGCCAACGGCCTGCTCGACCCGGCCAGCGTGGCGCGCGCCCACACGATGATCGACATGGCCAGCATGGTGCTGCTGCAGCTGGAGGTGCCGATGGCCGCCGTGCAGGCCACCATCGAGCGCGCGTATGCGGCGCACGTGCCGGTGTTGCTGAACCCGGCGCCCGCCGCGCCGCTGCCCGACGAACTCTGGCCGAAGATCGACATCCTCGTGCTCAACGAGAGCGAGGCCACCGCCTACGCCCACCTCGACGTCGTCGATCCGAACACCGCCGCCCAGGCCGGCGGGCTGCTGCGTGCGCGCGGGCCGGATCGCGTGATCGTGACGCTGGGGGCGCAAGGCGTGGTGGTGGTCGACGGCGCCGGCGCGCGCCACACGCCGGCCAAGAAGGTCAAGGCCGTGGACACCACCGCCGCCGGCGACACCTTCATCGGCGCGCTGGCCGCCGCGCTCTGCGAGGGCCAGTCGCTGGACGAAGCCGTCGCGCTCGGGCAGTCGGCCGCCGCGATCTGCGTGACGCGTCGCGGCGCGCAGACCTCGATCCCGTATCGCCGCCAGGTGCTGCCGTCGATACCGGGAGTCAACTACCCATGAAGCGCACGACGCTGCTGCATGCCGAGCTGTCCGAGGTCATCGCCCGCCTGGGCCATGGCGACCTGCTCGTGATCGGCGACGCCGGCCTGCCGATTCCCGACGGCCCGCGCCGCATCGACCTGGCCGTCAGCGCCGGCGTGCCGCGCTTCCAGGACGTGCTGGCCGCGGTGCTGGCCGAGATGCAGGTCGAGGGCGCGGTGATCGCCGAGGAGCTCGGCCCCCGGAATCCGGACGTCGACGCCGAGCTGCGGCGCCAGCTGGGCCGCACGCCGGTGTCCGCGATGCCGCACGAGCAGTTCAAGGCGGCCACGCGCGGCGCGCGCGCGATCGTGCGCACGGGCGAGTTCTCGCCGTACGCCAACGTGATCCTGCGGGCCGGCGTCGTGTTCTAGCGCCGGCGTCCGGGAAAGGGCAGCTCCACACGCTGCCGGCGGGAGCGCGCCGCGATACCCGCCCGCCGCGCCCCCGCCCCGATGCGCCGCGAGCCGGCGCGTCCCCATAATTCCCCATCTCGACAGCGCGGGGAGTTCGCTTGAATCTGCTGTTCGCCTTGATGGGGGCGGTGCTCGGCGGCCTGCTGGGCCAGCTGTCCGCCACCTTGTGCATGGTGCTGCTCGGCGCCGTCGTCGGCTGGCGTTGGTGGAGCGCACGGGCTGGCCACGCGCCCGCGCCGGCGGCCGACTTCGATGCGCCGACGCTGCTGCGGCGCGTGCTGGCGCTCGAACGCGAGGTCAACGCGCTGCGCAGGACGGTCGCCGACCTGCCCGACTCGCCGCTGGCGGGCGACGCGGCGCGGCCGGCGGCCGCCCCGGCCGCGGACCCGATGGCGCCGGTGCCACGATCGCAGACGATGGCCCCCGCCGCGGCGGCGCCCGGCCGCACGCCGGCGCCCGAGCCGGCGCGCGTCGCCGACAAGCCGGCGGCCGCCGCGCCCGCGACCGCCGCCACGGCGCTGCGCGCGGGCCTGGCAACGGCGCACGCCGCCGTGCCCGCCACCGCGCCCGCGCGTCGGCCGGTCGCGGTCCCGGCGCCGGCCGTGCCCCTGCGCGACCGGCTGCCGCCCTGGGCCGCCCGCTGGATCTTCGGTGGCAACACGATCGTCAAGGCCGGCGTGCTGATCCTGTTCCTGGGCCTGGCCTTCCTGCTGCGCTACACCGCCGAACGGGTGACGGTGCCCATCGAACTGCGCTACGCCGGCGTGGCGCTGGTCGGGGGGGTGCTCACCGCGCTCGGCTGGCGCCTGCGCGACCGCCGCGACGCCGCGGGCGGCAGCGGCTATGGCGTCATCCTGCAAGGCGCGGGCACCGGCATCTTCTACCTGACGAGCCTGGCCGCGCTGCGCCTGGACCCGCTGCTGTCGCCCGAGCTCGCGTTCGCGTTCATGGCGGCAGTGGCCGTGTTCGGCGCGTTGCTCGCCGTACTGCAGGATGCGCCGTGGCTCGCGTTCGTGTCGGTGGCCGAAGGCTTCGCGGCGCCCGCGCTGGTGAGCACGGGCAGCGACGCGTACGTGCCGCTGATGGCGTACATGGCCATCCTGGACGCCGGCATCCTGGCCATCGCCTGGTTCAAGGCCTGGCGCCCGTTGAACCTCGTCGGCGCCGCCGCCACCTTCGCGCTCGCGGCCGCCTGGGCCCAGGCCCACTACCTGCCGTCCGACTACGCGGGCGTGCAGGCCTTCCTGGTGTTGTTCTTCCTGCTGTTCACCGTCACCGGCGTGCTGTTCGCGCGCCGCGCGCTCGCGCTCGGGGACGCGCCGGACGCGACGCGTCCGCTGTCCGAACGCGCCGCCGCCGCGCTGCGCCAGGTGGGGCGCGTGGACAGCACGCTGACCTTCGGCGTGCCGCTGGCGGCGTTCTCGCTGCAGTACCTGCTGGTGCGCGACACGAGCTGGGGCCCGGCCTGGTCGGCCGCGGCGTTCGCGCTGTTCCACATCCTGCTGGGCGGCGCGTTGATGCGCCGCGGCCCGGCGCGCTATGCGCTGTTGGGCGAGGCGCACGTGATCGTGGGCAGCATCTTCGGCACGCTCGCCGTGCCGCTCGCGCTGCAGGGCGCATGGACGGGCGCGACCTGGGCCGTCGAGGCCGCCGGCATGTACTGGCTGGGCGCGCGCCAGCACCGGACGTATGCGCGGGCCTTCGCGCTGGCGGTCATGCTGGGCGCCGCCGCGCGCCTGCTCGCCGGCCTCACGCTGGACCTGCGCGACGGCGTGCCGCTGGTCGCCGGATCGACGCTGGGCATGGCGATGCTGGCCGCGGCGTTGTGCGCGATGGACTCGGTGCGCCGCCGGCTGGACGACGAGGCGCATGGCGCGGTCGAGGCCTTCGCCGAACCGGTGCTGCCGTTCGCCGCCGCGCTCACCGTCGCGGCGCTGGCGTGGATGACGCTGCCCGTGCTGTGGGCCGCCGCGGCCACCGCGTGGATCGCGTTCGGCTGCGCGGCGCTGGCCGCTCGCCTGGCTGCGCCGACGTTGCGCGTGGCCAGCGCGCTGCTGCACCTGGGCGCGCTGACCGCCATGGTGCTGTCGCTGCAGGTGACGGGCGGCACGCCCGCGCAGGCCCACGCCGCGCGCGACCTGGCCGGCGCCCTGCTGATCGGCGGTGCGCTGCTGGCCACCGGCTGGCTGGGGATCCGCGACGCGTGGCGCGAGGCCATGCGCGGCGCGCCGCGTCCGATCCCGCTGGGCAGCAGCGTCGGGCTCGTGCTGGGCCTGGGCGTCGCCAGCGCCAGCCTGTTGTTCGAGCTGGCCCCGGCCGACGCCGCGCTCGCATGGCCCGCCATCGGCCTGGCTGCGGCGTGGATCGGCCTGCGCCTGCGCAGCGGCGCACTGGTGGGTTCGGGACTCGTGCTGCAGCTGGCCGCGGGAGCCGCGAGCCTGCTCTACGAGCCCTCCGTATGGACCACGGCGGATGCGGGCCCGACGTGGCGGATCCCGCTGCTGCTCGCGACCGCGGGCCTCGCACTGGGCGAGCGCCTGCGCGCCGCGCCGGACGAGACGTCGCGCGCCTGGTGGCATGCGACGCTGCTGCAGTGGGCCCTGGTCGGCTGGAGCGCGCTGTGGTGGTCGCGCACGCTGCCGCCGCTGGTCTGGCGGGCGCTCGCGCAGCGGCCCGACGCCGCGGTGGCGTGGCCGCACTGGCAGGTGATCTGGCTGACCCTGTCGATGGCGGCCGCCGCGATGGTCGCGCGCTGGCGCGGCTGGCGCGTCCTCGGCCAGGCGACGCTGGTCACGGTGCCGCTGTGGCTCGCGCTGGCCCTGGGGGCGCCGGCGGGCCTTGCGCCGTCGGCGAGCCTCGGCTGGATCGCCTGGCCGCTGGCCCTGCTCGTGCATCCCTGGCTGGCGCGCGAGCAGGCGCACTGGGTGCCCGAGGGACTGGCCACGCCGTCGCGCCTGGCGGGCTGGTGGTTGTTCCTCGCGCTCGCCACGCGCGAGTGCGTGCTGCGCGTGGCGGCCGTCGTCGCGCCGGATTCGTCGTGGGTCGACCTGGCCGGCATGGCCGTCCCGGCGCTGGTGCTGTTCGCCAGCGTGCAGCCTGCCGTCGCGCGCCGCTGGCCCGGCGTGGCCTGGCGCGTCGCCGGTTGCGGCGCGATCGCGCTGTACCTGTTCGGGTGGCTGTGGGTCTCCGACACACGCGCCGGCAACGCCGCGCCGTTGTCGTGGCTGCCGCTGCTCAATCCGCTGGAGACGGCCGCGGTCATCGTGCTGCTGGCGCTGGCTGCCTGGGTGCGCGCGTTGCCGCCGTCGTGGCGCGCGGGCCTGGCGCCCACGCTGCTGCCCGCCGTCGGCGGCGCCACCACCTTCGGCCTGGTCACCGCGGGGGTGCTGCGCGCGTGCCATCACCTGGCCGGCGTGCCCTGGAACGCCGGGTCGCTGTTCGAGTCGACGCTGGCGCAGGCGGCGCTGTCGGTGACGTGGTCGCTGGTCGGCGTCGGGCTGATGGTGACCGGCCGTC
>JAEKKH010000206.1 GCA_019510465.1 Burkholderiales bacterium | reverse complement strand
GCGGGCCAGGACGAGTTCAGCACGTCCAGCTACAGCATGTTCACCCCGGCGGATCCCGCGACGGGTACGTGCAACACCCAATGAGCCCGCCCGGCCGCCCGAAGGGCGAATGCCCCCGCCTGGCGGGGAGGCGCGCGGCACCAGGGGTGCACCAGCGTCGCGGCGTGCGCGCCGTCTCGATCCTCTCCACGCCGCTGCGCCGCGCCGTGGCGTGGCTGGCATTCACGCTCGCGTGCGCCGGCGCGCACGCGGCCGACGCGCCGGTGCCGCTGCCGGCGGACGCCGCCTCGGCGCCGACGGCCGGCGTCGCGGCCTCCGCACCGGCCGAAGGCGCGTCCGCGCCGCTGGCCGACGACCGCCCCCGCACGGCCACCGTGCCGGTGCCCGGCTCCACGCAGACGGTGGAGATCCCCGCCCCGGTGAATGCCGGCTCCCCGCCCACGGTGCCCGTGGCCGACAGCGTGCCTGGCGGCGACAGGCGCGAGCGCGTCCAGATCAGCGACCCGTACATCGAGCTGCACACCTTCGCCGGCCGCGGCTACCCCGTCTTCTACGTCGCCGGCCGCGGCGAGTGGATCTCGATCGAGCTGCGCCACACCGACTGGTACAAGGTGCGCACGGCCAGCGGCAAGGTCGGCTGGGTGACGCGCCAGCAGCTGCAGTCGACGCTGGCCGAAAGCGGCCTGCCCAACGAGTTCGG
Source organism: Burkholderiales bacterium (assembly GCA_019510465.1). GTDB lineage: Bacteria > Pseudomonadota > Gammaproteobacteria > Burkholderiales > Burkholderiaceae_C > Scleromatobacter. The sequence continues at coordinate 10,151 of JAEKKH010000206.1, read as the reverse complement.
CGACGTCAAGTACGACGACTATCTCGCCCGCCGCGTGGAACTCGGCGCCGGCTACGGCCGCTTCCATCGCGAGTCGATGATCAAGTTCTGGGTGTCCTACCGCGTGTCGGACACTCTCAGCTTCGAATCGACGCTGGGCCAGGTGCAGGGCGTGTTCTCCGGCACCACGCTGTGGCACGTCAACCTGCAGGCCGAGCCCTGGTCCGACCAGCGCTTCTCGCCGTTCATGGGCATCGGCATCGGCATGTTCAAGAACATCCCGAACCAGAGCCTGGTCAGCTTCCAGCCCACCAACGCGCGCCTGGCCGACGCCATCATCGGCGCGCGCTACCACCTCACCGACCGCTTCATGGTCCGCGCCGACTACGCGATCTACACCGCGTTCGTCTCCGACCAGCGCTCGCTCGAGTACCGCGCGGCCACCGCCGGACTCTCCTTCTTCTTCTGAAGCGCCGCCCATGACCGCCACGAGCCGTTCCATCGCCGCCAGGCGCCCGTCTGCCACCGCCCTCGCCATCCGCGCGGGCGCCCTCACGCTGCTGGCGGGCGCCGCGCTCGCCCTGCTGGCGCACGGCAGTGCGCGCGCCGCCGACGCGCCCGCCGCCGACACCAGCGACCAGGTCATCGTGCCGCAGGTCGAGCGCCGCGAGGTGCACAAGCCGAAGTACCCGTCCAACGACTTCGAGATCGGCCTGTTCGCCGGCAGCTACACCGCGCAGAACTTCGGCACGCACTTCGACTGGGGCGCGCGCGTCGGCTACGACATCACGGAAGACTTCTTCGTCGAGGCCAGCTACCGCCGCACCAAGGTGAGCGACGCCGAATTCCGCAACATCCTGCCGGGCGGCATCTTCACGACCGAACAGCAGAAGCTGCAGTCCTACGACCTGTCCCTCGGGTGGAACTTCCTGCCGGGCGAGGTCTTCATCGGCCGGAACTGGGCGAAGGCGTCGACGATGTACGCGATCGGCGGCCTGGGCAGCACGAAGTTCGACTCGCAACGCATGCAGACCTGGAACTTCGGCCTCGGCGCCAAGCTGTTCCTGGCCGACTGGGTGGCGCTGCGCGCCGACGTCCGCGACCACATCTACACGCTCGACTTGCTCGGCAAGCGAGGCTCCACGCAGAACCCCGAGGTGACGGTGGGTTTCGCGTTCTTCTTCTGACAAATGAGGCTCCGCTCCGGCTTGACCGCAGGGCACCGGGCGTCGATATCCCCCACGACGCTTCCGTCCAGACCGTCCAGCAGGTGAACTCCAAATGCGCATGATCCGCACCCTCGCCACCGCCGCCTCCGCCCTCGCGCTCGCGCTGGGCCTGCTCGCGCCAGCCCATGCGATCGCCCCGGCGCCCAACGCCGTCGCGCCCGATTTCACGCTGCGCGGCGCCGACGGCCGCAACGTCCGCCTGGACGAACTGCGCGGCCAGGTCGTCCTGGTGAACTTCTGGGCCACCTGGTGCGGCCCGTGCCGCGAGGAGATGCCGCGCCTGGAGACGCTGTACGAGAAGTACCGCAAGTCCGGCTTCGTGCTGCTGGGTGTCAACGTCGACGACGACCCGCGCGCCGCGATGGCCGTGGCCCAGAAGCTCAATGTCAGCTTCCCCGTGCTGCTCGACACCGAGAAGAAGGTGAGCAAGCTGTACGACCTGAACACGATGCCGTCCACCGTGGTGATCGACCGCGACGGCAAGATGCGCTTCCTGCACCGCGGCTATCGCGCGGGCACCGAGGCCGACTACGAGCAGCAGATCCGCGGATTGCTGAAGGAATGACGATGGTCCGTCTCCGCCCCGTCCTGTCGATGCTGATGGCCGGCGTGCTCGCGGCCACCGCGGGCTGCGCGTTCAAGCCGATCGAGCCCTGGGTCAAGCCGTACGAGCGCGAGCGCCTGGCCGACCCGGTCATGAAGGCCTCGCTCAACCAGCTGCCGGGGCGGCAGCAGGATCACGTGTACGTCGTGCGCGAGGGCTCGCGCGGTGCCACCGGCGTGCAGGGGGGCGGCTGTGGCTGCAATTAGGAACGCCGCCAAGGCCGCCGGCCTGGCCGTGGGCGCCGTGGCCGCCGGCACGGCGCAGGCAGTCGACCTGCCCGAGGACCGCGCCGAGACGATGTACCACCTCTACGACGGCGGCGGCGTCATCGCGCAGGGGCCGGCGCTGCTGGTGCGCAAGAGCATGCTCGATCGCGTGTCGCTGTCGGGCAGCTGGTACGTCGATGCGGTGAGCAACGCGTCCATCGACGTCGTCACCACGGCGAGCAAGTTCAAGGAAGTGCGCAACCAGGGTGAGCTGGGCCTCGACTACGTGGTGCGTGACTCGCTGATCCACGTGTCCGGCTCGCGCAGCGTCGAGCCCGACTACCAGGCCAGCACGGTCAGCATCGACCTGACCCAGGACGTGTTCGGCGGCATGACCACCGTGCTGCTGGGCTACAGCCACGCCGACGACAAGGTCGGCCAGCACGGCACGCCGGGCTGGGTGGGCACGGCGCATCACTGGCAGTACCGCCTGGGCGTCACGCAGATCCTGACCCCGCGCTGGCAGGCCAGCGCCAACCTCGAGTCGATCAACGACGACGGCTACCTGCAGAGCCCGTACCGGCTGGCGCGCGTGTTCGGCAGCTACATCCACGAGAGCGCGCCCACCACGCGCGAGAGCAAGGCGCTCAAGCTGTCGGTCACCGGCGACGTCACGCCCGAGGGCGCGAACAACCGCCGCTCGCTGCGCGCCGACTACCGCTACTACTGGGACACCTGGGGCATCCGCGGCCACACGCTGGAGCTCGCCTACAACCGCAATCTCGCGCCGGGCTGGCTGCTCGAGAGCTTCGTGCGCTACTACCGCCAGAACCACGCGCTGTTCTACAGCGACAACGCGCCCACGCAGACGCTGTACGTGTCGCGCAACCGCGAGCTCGCGACGATGCACGACTTCGGCCCCGGCGTGACCGTCTCGTACACGCTGCGCAGCATCCCGGGCAAGTACGACGTCAAGCTGAGCGGCTCGTACCAGTTCATCGATTTCCACTACGCCGACTACACCCGGCCCGACAGCGGCAAGCCGTACTCGTACCACGCGAGCGTGTTCAACACGGTGCTGTCGGCCACGTTCTAAGAAAAGACAAGAGAGATCAGCATGCTCAAACGGACTCGCACGGCGTTGATCGCCCTCGGACTGTGCGCCGCCGCGGCGCTGTCGCCCGCCCTCGCGGCCGATGCGCCGGCGCCGTCCGCCTCGGCGCCCGCGGTGCCCGCCGCCATCGCCGCGGCGCCGGCCCAGGAGGCGGCCAGCGCGGCCGCGGCCGCACCCGAATCGCCGGCCAGCGCCGCCGCCGCGAGCGAGCCCGCGCCCACCGGCAGCCTGGACGACCGCGTGCAGCAGACCAAGGCCGACGTGATCCGCCTGAACCGCGACCTGCTGGTGCTCGAGGAGGAGCTGCTGTTCCCCGCCAACACGCAGGTGGCGGTGTTCGTGTCGATGGACGTCGGCCTGCTGTTCGACCTCGACTCGGTGCAGGTCAAGCTCGACGACAAGGTCGTCACCACCTACCTGTACACGCCGCTGGAAGTGCAGGCCTTGCACCGCGGCGGCGTCCAGCGCGTCTATCTCGGCGACCTGAAGGCCGGCCCGCACGAGATCGTGGCGTTCTTCACCGGCAAGGGCCCGCACGACCGCGACTACAAGCGCGCCACGACGATCAAGTTCGACAAGAGCACCGAGCCGAAGTACATCGAGCTGCAGATCAAGGACTTGCAGCAGAAGCTGCAGCCGGAATTCGACGTCAAAGTCTGGCAGTGACGACGATGCGCTTGCGTTCGCGCCTTCTTCCGCGGCCGGGCCTGGCCGCCGCGCTCGTCGCGGGCGTGCTCGCGACGGCCGGCGCGCGCGCCGCCGACGACCCAGGCAAGGTGCCGGCCGACCCGCCCAGGCATCCGGTGGTGGACCCGCATTACGGCGACGTGCTGTTCGAGTTCTACCAGGGCCGCTACTTTCCGGCGATCACCAAGCTCGAGGTGTCGCAGCACTTCGACCGCATGCAGCACCACGCCGACGAGGCCGAGGTCCTGCGCGGCGGCCTGCTGCTGTCGTACGGCCTGCACAAGCAGGCGGCCGAGGTGTTCGAGGCGCTGCTGGCGCGCGGCGCGCCGCCCTCGGTGCGCGACCGCGCCTGGTACTTCCTGGCCAAGATCCGCTTCCAGCGCGGCCTGATGCCCGACGCGTCGGCCGCCCTCGGCCGCATCGAGCACGTGCTGCCCGAGCCGCTGGAAGACGACCGCAAGCTGCTGCAGGCCAACGTGGCGATGGCCCTCGGCGACAACGACACCGCCAGCAGGATCCTGGCGCCCATCGCCGGGCCGCGCGGCAGCGACCTGTACGCGCGCTACAACCTTGGCGTGGCCATGATCCGCGGCGGCGACGTCGCGCACGGCACGAACGTGCTGGACGACCTCGGCCGCCTGACCATGCCCGACGAGGAGAGCCGCGCGCTGCGCGACAAGGCCAACGTCGCGCTCGGCTTCGCCGCGATGAAGGCGGGCAAGCCCGTGGCCGCGCGCGACTACCTGCAGCGCGTGCGCCTGCAGGGCCTGCAGGCCAACGCCGCCCTGCTGGGCTTCGGCTGGGCGGCGGACGCCGTCGGCAACCCGAAGCAGGCGCTGGTGCCCTGGCTGGAGCTCGCCGGCCGCGACCCGAGCGATCCCTCGGTGCTCGAGGCGCAGCTGGCCGTGCCCTATGCCTATGCCGAGCTGCACGCCGACGCGCAGGCGCTGCAGCGCTACGAGAACGCGATCGCCAACTTCGAGAACGAGGACGCCAACATCGACGCCACGATCGCCGCGATCCGCGAGGGCAAGCTCGTCGAGGGCCTCATGAACCGCAACCCCGGCGACGAGATGGGCTGGTTCCAGACCTTCCGCGACCTGCCGCTGATGCCGCACGCGCGCCTGCTCACCCCGGTGATCGCCGGCAACGAGTTCCAGGAGGCGTTCAAGAACTATCGCGACCTGCAGTTCCTCACGCACAACCTGACCGAGTGGCACGACAACCTGGGCGTGTTCGGCGACATGCTCGCCACGCGCCGCCAGGCCTTCGCCGAGCGGCTGCCCAGGATCCGCGAGCAGCAGCAGTCGCGCGGCCTCGGCCTGGACCAATTGAGCAAGCGCAGCGACGCCAATGCGGCCGACCTGAAGCAGGCCGAGGACGCCGCCGACGGCGTCGCCTTCGCCGACGCGAACGAGCGGGGGCTGCAGCAGCGGCTGGCGCGCGTCACCGACACGCTGACCAGGCTGCCCGCCGACGCCGACCCCGGCCTGGCGGACGCGCGCGAGCGCCTGCGCCGCGTCGCGGGCGCGCTCGCGTGGCAGCTGGCGCATGAATATCCGGCACGCGCCTGGGACGCGAAGAAGGGCCAGAAGCAGACCGAGGATGCACTCGCCTCCGCACGCCAGCACGACGCCGACCTGGCCCGGGCGCAGCAGGAGGAGCCCATCCGCTTCGAGGATTTCGCGCGCCGCATCGCCGCGCTCGACGCCCGGCTGGACGTGTTGCTGCCGCGCGTGGCCGCGCTGTCGAAGGAACAGCAGGGCGTGCTGCAGGAGATCGCCACCACCGAACTGAAGGCGCAGAAGGAGCGCCTGGCGGCCTACACCGCGCAGGCCCGCTACGCCGTCGCCCAGCTGTACGACCGCGCGACGGAACCCAAGGAAGAGGGCAGCCATGCGGACAAGCCCTGAACGCCTTCTGCCGATGCTGCGCCTGTCGCCGCTGCCGCGCGCGCTCGCGCTCGTCCTGCTCACCAGCTCGCTGGGTGCATGCTCGATGCTGGGCGGCGCGAAGAAGCCGGGCGCCACGCCCGACAACGCGCCCACCATCAAGTCGCTGCTGACCAAGGAAGTGGTCATCGACCAGGACCCGGGCATCCCGGCCGACGAGGACAAGGCGATCGCCGCCTACCGCAACTTCCTGGCGGTGACGCCGGATGCGAAGCAGCGCGCCGACGCGCTGCGCCGCCTGGGCGACCTGTCGATGGCCAGCGCCGACAACGCCAACGCGGCGAATCCGACGTCCACCGGCGTGCCGGACTACACCGGCGCGATCGCGCAGTACCGCGACTACCTCAAGACCTATCCGAACGATCCGGGCAACGACCGCGTGCTGTACCAGCTCGCGCGGGCGCAGGAGCAGGGCGGCGCGCTCGAGGAGTCGCTGAAGACGCTGGACGAGCTCGTCGCGAAGTACCCGAAGACGCACTACTACGACGAGGTCGAGTTCCGCCGCGGCGAGATCCTGTTCACGCTGCGCCAGTACGGCAAGGCCGAGGCCGCCTACACCCTGGTGCTCAAGGGCGACTACGACAACCCGTACCGCGAGCGCTCGCTGTACATGCAGGGCTGGTCCAAGTTCAAGCAGGGCAACCTCGAGGAGGCGCTCGGCTCGTTCTTCGGCGTGCTGGACGGCAAGATCGTCGGCATCCGCGACGACGACCTGAGCCAGTCCGACAAGCTCACCCGCGCCGACAAGGAGCTGGTGGACGACACGCTGCGCGTGATCGGCATCTCGCTGGCCAACCTCAAGGGCGCGGAGTCGATCCCGCCGTACATGACCGACGCCGGCCGGCGCGGCTACGAGTTCCGCATCTACCAGCAGCTGGGCCAGCTGTACCTGAAGCAGGAGCGCCCCAAGGACGCGGCCGACGCCTACGCCGGCTTCGCGCGCCTGAACCCGCTCGATGCGCAGGCACCGGCGATGCAGGCCAAGGTGATCGCCATCGACCAGGATGCCGGCTTCGACCAGCTCGCGCTGGCCGCCAAGAAGGACTACGTCGCGCAGTACGGCCTGGACGGCGAGTTCCGCAAGGCCAACCCCGAAGGCTGGGAGAAGGCGCAGCCGCTGGTCAAGACGGCGCTGGCGGAACTGGCCCAGCGTTACCACGCGAGCGCGCAGAAGACGAAGTCCAGGGACGACTACGTCGAAGCCGCGAAGTGGTACCGCGCCTGGCTGGCCGAATTCGGCAGCGATCCGGACGCCGCGGAGAACAACTTCCTGCTGGCAGAGGTGCTGTACGAGAGCGGCCAGTATTCGGCCTCGGCCGTCGAATACGAGAAGACGGCCTACGAGTACCCGGCGCACCCGCATGGCGCCGACGCGGGCTATTCCGCGCTGCTGGCGCACACCGCCGAACAGAAGGGCGTCACCGGCGACGCGCTGGCGCCGCTGCAGCGCGCGGGCGTCGACAGCGAGCTGCGCTTCGGCGCCGCCTTCCCGAACGACTCGCGCACGCCGGCGGTGCTCACCAACGCCGCCGACACGCTGTTCAAGCTGCACGACAACGACCGCGCCGCGGGCGTCGCCGCGCAGGTGCTCGCGCTCAACCCGCCGGCCACCCCGGCGCAGCGGCGCGTGGCGTGGACGCTGGTCGCGCACACGTCGTTCGAGGCCGGCCAGTTCGACAAGGCCGAGAAGGCCTACGGCGAGGTGCTGGCGCTCGTGCCCGAGAAGGATCCGGCGCGCGGCGAGCTGACGGAGCGCCTGGCCGCGTCCATCTACAAGCAGGGCGAGCAGTCGCGCGCCGCGGGCGACAACAAGGCCGCGGCCGAGAACTTCGCGCGCGTCGCCGTCGCGGCGCCGGGCTCGGCGATCCGCGTGAACGCCGAGTACGACGCGGCGGCCTCGCTGATCGCGCTGAAGGACTGGCCCGCCGCGGCCAAGGCGCTGGAGGCGTTCCGCCAGCGCTACCCGAACCATCCGCTGCAGGGCGACGTCACGGCCAACCTGGCGCTGGCCTACAGCGAGCAGAAGCAGTGGGCGCCCGCGGCCGCGCAGTACGAACGCATCGCGCAGGCACCCGCCACGACGCCCGACGCGCAGGCGCGCGCCCGTGTCGCGCTGTGGCAGGCCGCGACGCTGTACGAGCGCGCCGCCGCCAGCGATCCGGACAGCGTCAAGGCCGGCAAGCCGCGTCCGGCCGACGCCGCGGCCAACCGCGCCGCCGCCGCCAAGGACTACGAGCGCTACCTGAAGCAGTACCCGACGCCGCTCGAGCCCGCCGTCGAGGCGCATTGGCGGCTCGCGCAGCTGGCGCACGTCGACGGCAACGCCGCGGTGGAGAGCGCGCACATGCACGCCATCTTCGTGGCCGACCAGAGCGGCGGCGCCGCGCGGACCGACCGCACGAAGACGCTCGGCGCGATGGCCGCGCTCGCCGCGGCACAGCCGTCGTTCGAGGCCTACCAGAAGGTGGCCCTCGTCGAGCCCCTGGCCAAGAACCTGAAGCTGAAGAAGGCAAAGATGGAGGACGCGCTCAAGGCCTACGCCGTGGCCAGCGACTACGGCGTCGCCGAGGTGACCACCGCCGCGACGTTCCACGTGGCCAACGTCTACCAGGACTTCGCCAAGGCGCTCACCTCGTCGCAACGTCCGAAGAAGCTCTCCAAGCTGGAACTCGAGCAGTACAACGAGATGCTGGAGGAGCAGGCCGATCCGTACGTGCTCAAGGCGATCGAGCTGCATGGCATCAACGCAAGCCGCAGCACGCAGGGCCTCTACGACGAGTGGGTGAAGAAGAGCTTCGAGGCGCTCAGGACGCTGCAGCCGGCGCGCTACAACAAGTCCGAACACAGCGAGGCGACCGTCGATGCGATCCGCTGAACGCCTCTCGCAGGCGCTGGCGGCCGTCGCGGCCGCCGCGCTGCTCACCGCCTGCGGCTCGGTGACGTTCATGTCGCGCGGAGCGGCGCAGGACGCGTCCGCCGCCGCGCCGGCCCAGGGCGCGAGTGCCGCGGCGTCCGCGCCCAAGGCCGCCGCCAGCGTGTTCGCCGGGCCGGCGCCGGCGTCCACCGGCCCGATCGCGCCCGCCACCCAGCGGGCCTACGACGACGCACTGGCGCTGCTGCGCGCCGGCCACGTCGCCGATGCCGAGAAGGGCTTGCGGGCGCTGGTGCAGTCCAACCCCGAGCTCGCCGGCCCGCACGCCAACCTCGGCGTGATCGCCCGCAACGCCGGGCGCCTGCCCGAGGCGGTCGGCGAACTCGAGAAGGCCACCACGCTCGCCCCTGGCCACGCCGTCGCCTGGGACCAGCTGGGCGTGACCTATCGCCAGGCCGGCGAGTTCACGAAGGCGCGCGACGCCTACGAGCACGCGCTCGCCATCAACCCCGATTACGCCACCGCGGTGCTGAATCTCGGCGTGCTGGAAGACCTGTACCTGGCCGAACCCGCGAAGGCGCTGGAGCTGTACACGCGCTACCTCGCGCTGGTGCCCGGCGGCGACCCGGTCGTCACCAAGTGGCAGGCCGACGTGCGGCGCCGCGTGCCGGGCGCCGCGGCCCCGGCGGCTGCCGCCGCATCGGCGATGCCCGCATCGGCGATGCCTGCACCCGCATCCGCCCCCGCGCCGGCCCCTGCGCCCTCACCCGCGCCGGCGCCCGCAGCCAAGCCCGCGGCCAAGCCCGCCAAGGCGTCCAAGGAGAAGAAGTCATGACCGCACGACGCTCGCTCGCTGCGCTGCTTACGATCGGTTGCCTTGTCGCGCCTGCGTTCGGCCAGGATCGCGCAGAAATCGATCCCACGAAGATCATCGGCAACCGAGAATTGCCGAAGGTGCTCTACATCGTGCCCTGGAAGAAGCCGCTGCCCGGCGACCTCGCCGGCCGGCCGCCGGTGAGCGTGGTCGACGAGGCGCTGGCGCCGATCGACCGCGACGTCTTCCGGCGCCAGGTCCGCTACGACAGGCTCGAACAGGAGCACGCCGCCGCGGTGGCGCCTCCGGCCGCGGCGCCCGCGCCTGCGGCGCACTGAATCCGCATCGTCCTCATTCGTTTCACGTTCCCGAACTGTTCCCGGAGATTCCCAGATGGAAACCATCAACTCGATCGTCAAGTTCTTCCAGGACTGCGGCTGGTTCATCTTCCCCAGCCTCGCGATCATGGCCACCGGCCTGGCGATCGCCATCGAGCGCTTCGTGTTCCTGCAGAAGGCGCGCGTCGCCAATCGCCAGGACTGGGCGCGCGTGCTGCCGCTGCTGCAGGGCGGCCAGTGGAAGGAAGTGCTGGGCATCACCGCGTCGTCCGATTCGGCCATCGGCAAGATCGTGCACAACGGCCTGTCGCGCCTGCAGTCCACGCGCCGCCGCGACGACATCGACGCCGCGATGG
>JAEKKH010000358.1 GCA_019510465.1 Burkholderiales bacterium | reverse complement strand
CCCAACTTCGTGGCCAACCGCGTCGGCATCGCCGGCATGCTGGCCACCATCATCGAGGCCGACAAGTTCGGCCTGTCGTACGACGTCGTCGACGACCTGACCGGCAAGAAGCTGGGCCGCGCGAGCTCTGGCACGTTCCGCACCGCGGACGTCGTCGGCCTCGACACGATGGCCCACGTCATCAAGACCCTGCAGGACAACCTGAAGGACGACCCGTTCTTCCCGAGCTACGCCACGCCGCCGGTCGTGGGCCGCCTGATCGAGCAGGGCGCGCTGGGCCAGAAGGCCGGCGCCGGCTTCTACAAGAAGGTCGGCAAGGACATCCTGCGCCTGGATCCGGCCAAGGGCGAGTACGTGCCGGGCGGCGCCAAGGCCGATGCGATCGTCGACCGCATCCTCAAGAAGCCCGCGGGCGAGCGCCTGAAGCTGCTGCGCGAATCGACCAACCCGCAGGCGCAGTTCCTGTGGGCGATCCTGCGCGACAGCTTCCACTACGCGGCCGTGCACCTGGCCGACATCGCCGATTCGGCACGCGAGATCGACTTCGCGATGCGCTGGGGCTTCGGCACGAAGCAGGGCCCGTTCGAGCTGTGGCAGGACGCCGGCTGGAAGCAGGTCGCGCAATGGATCCAGGAAGACATCGATGCCGGCAAGGCGCTGTCGTCCGCGCCGCTGCCCGCCTGGGTGCTCGACGGCCGCGACGGCGTGCACACCGCCGACGGCTCGTGGAGCGCCTCGCAGGGCAAGTACCTGCCGGTCTCCACGCTGGACGTCTACAAGCGCCAGCCCTTCCCCGAGACGGTGCTGGGCGCCGGCGCGGGCAACCCGCTGAAGTCGGGCACGGAAGAATTCCGCAACGACGAGGTGCGCGTGTGGACGCTGGACGGCGAGGTGCTGGTCGCCAGCATCACCGCCAAGCTGCACCTGATCTCGCCGACCGTCACCGAGGGCCTGCTCAAGGCCGTCGAGATCGCCGAGGCCAGGTACAAGGGCCTGGTGATCTGGTCGCCGGACGAGGCGTTCTCCGCCGGCGCCAACCTCGAGGCCCTGATGCCCGTGTTCATGAAGATGGGCGCCAAGGGCATCGCGCCGGAGGAAAAGAAGCTGCAGGACATGATGCTGCGCATCCGCTACGCCGCGGTGCCGGTGGTGGCGGCCGTGCGCGGTATCGCGCTGGGCGGCGGCTGCGAGCTCGCGGTGCACTGCGCGTCGCGCGTGGCCGCGATGGAAAGCTACATGGGCCTGGTGGAAGTGGGCGTCGGCCTGATCCCGGGCGGTGGCGGGCTCGCCTACATCGCGCGCCGCGCCGCCGAGAACGCGGCCAAGGCGCCCGGCACGGACCTGCTGGCCTTCCTGAAGGACGGCGTCGTCGCCGCGGCCTCGGCCACGGTGGGCACCAGCGCGCTCGAGTCGCGCAAGATCGGCTACCTGCTCGACTCCGACATCATCGTCCCGCACATCGACGAGCTGCTGCACGTGGCCTCGACACAGGCCAGGGCGATGTACGACGCGGGCTACCGCGCACCGGTCAAGCGCCTGATCCCGGTGGCGGGCCGCTCCGGCATCGCCACCGTCAAGGCCTCGCTGGTGGCGATGCGCGACGGCGGCTTCATCAGCCAGCACGACTTCTTCATCGGCAGCCTGATCGCCGACGTCTGCTGCGGCGGCGAGGTCGACGCGGGCACGCCGGTGACCGAGGAATACCTGATGGCGCTCGAGCGCAAGCACTTCTGCGCGCTGCTCGAGAACCCGAAGACGCAAGAACGAATCATGGGCATGCTGCAAACCGGCAAGCCTGTTCGGAACTGATTGGACAGACGACCATGAGCAAGCAAATTTCCGACGCCTACATCGTCGCGGCCACCCGCACGCCGATCGGCAAGTCGCATCGCGGCTACTTCAGGAAGACGCGTCCGGACGACCTGCTGGTCGCGGCGCTGCAGGGGGCGCTCAGGCAGGTGCCCAACCTCGATCCGAAGTCCATCGAGGACGCGATCGTCGGCTGCGCGATGCCCGAGGGCGAGCAGGGCCTGAACTTCGCGCGCACCAGCGTGCTGCTGGCCGGCCTGCCCAACTCCGTGGGCGGCATCACGGTGAACCGCTTCTGCGCGTCCGGCCTGTCGGCCGTGCAGATGGCGGCCGACCGCATCCGCGTCGGCGAAGCCGACGTGATGATCGCCGCCGGCGCCGAGAGCATGAGCATGGTGCCCATGAGCGGCAACAAGCCGTCGTTCAACCCGCACGTGTTCGACAGGGACGAGAACATCGGCATCGCCTACGGCATGGGCCTGACGGCGGAGAAGGTGGCCAACCAGTGGAAGGTCTCGCGCGAGGCGCAGGACGCGTTCGCGCTGGCCTCGCACCAGAAGGCGCTCGCCGCCATCGCCGCCGGCCAGTTCAAGGACGAGATGACGCCGGTCGAAGTGTTCACGCGCACGCCGAACCTGTCCACGGGCGAGATCGACGTCACCAGCCGCTGGGTCGACACCGACGAGGGCCCGCGTCCCGACACGTCGCTGGAAGGCCTGGCCAGGCTCAAGGCCGTGTTCGCGGCCAAGGGCTCGGTCACCGCCGGCAACAGCTCGCAGACCTCCGACGGCGCCGGCGCGCTGATCGTCGTCAGCGAGAAGGCGCTCAAGCAGTACAACCTGACGCCGCTGGCCCGCTTCGTGAGCTTCGCGTCCAAGGGCGTGCCGCCCGAGCTCATGGGCATCGGCCCGATCGAGGCGATCCCCGCGGCGCTGCGGTCCGCCGGGCTGGACATCTCGCAGATGGACTGGATCGAGCTGAACGAGGCCTTCGCCGCGCAGGCGCTGGCTGTCATCAATACCGTGGGCCTCGACGCCTCGAAGGTGAACCCGATGGGCGGCGCGATCGCCCTCGGCCACCCGCTGGGCGCGACGGGTGCCATCCGCTCGGCCACCGTCGTGCACGCGCTGCGTCGCAACAACCTGAAGTACGGCATGGTCACGATGTGCGTCGGCACCGGCCAGGGTGCTGCCGGCATCTTCGAACGCCTCTGAGAACCGTTCGGCACCCCCGGGAGACGGCGGCAGGCAGTCGGAAGGTCGCTAT
>JAEKKH010000357.1 GCA_019510465.1 Burkholderiales bacterium | reverse complement strand
CGGTCGGCAGCGTGAAGACCTCGATGCCCTCGTCGGCCAGCGCCTCGCGCTCCTCGGACGTCGCCTGGCCGCGGATCGCCTTGGCCTCGCTCTCGCCGTAATGGATGCGGCGCGCCTCCTCGGCGAAGCGCGAGCCCACGTCCTCGGTGCCGTTCAACAGCTCCGCCACCGCCTCGACGAAGCGCTGGACGGCACCGCCGTGCAGCGCCATGTCGACGACCGGCGCGGCCGGCGAGTTGGCGGCGGGCTCGCCTGCGCGGGCGGGGGCTTGCGCGGGCGGCCGCGCGGGCTCGCGCGCGCCCGAGAGGTTCAGTCGCGGCGCGCTCGGCAGGCGCACCACCTCGGCGTTGCCGCACACGGGGCAGTCGAGCAGGCCGCGTTCGCGCTGCGAGCCGTAGTCGTCCTCGGACGCGAACCAACCCTCGAAGCCGTGGCCGGCGGCACAGCGCAGGTCGAGCACCTTCATGGCAGCCGCCTCACTCGGCGCGTTGCCACGTCGGTTCCCACTGCCCGCTGCGCCACTGCTGCAGCTTGAGGAGCGCGACCATCGTCTTGGCGTCGGTCAGCTCGCCGCTGGCCGACTGCGCGAGCAGCGCGGCCTCGGTCATCGTGAACACCTCGAGGAACTCGCCGGCGTCGAGCTGCTGCGCGCCGGCGACGAGGCCGCGCGCAAACCAGATCTCGATGAACTCGTTGGAATACGCCGGTGCGTTGTGCAGGCGTCCGGCATAGGCCCATTCGCGGGCGGTGTAGCCGGTCTCCTCGAGCAGCTCGCGCCTGGCGCAGGCCAGCGTCGTCTCGTGGGGATCGAGCTTGCCGGCAGGGAACTCCAGCAGCACGTGGTCCAGCGGATAGCGGTGCTGGCGTTCCACCACGAGCTGGCCGTCGTCGGTCATGGGCACGATCATGACCGCGCCCGGATGCACGATGTGCTCGCGCCAGGCGAGGTGGCCGTCGGGCAGCTTCACCTGGTCACGGCGCAGCTTGAGGAAGTGGCCGTCGTAGACGCTCTCGGAGCGCACGAGGCGCTCCACGAGATGGGCATCGACGCCCTCCTGCGCGCGGATCGGAGAGCCACCGGCGACGATGGCTTCGATGTTCTTCTCCGTCACGCGCGACTCCGGGGGATCAGGAATTGAGCGCCTTCAGCACGGCATCGCGGCAGACGCTCATCAGGCCGTCGGGCAGCAGGCCCAGGCCCAGCGTCGCGATGCCGCTGAGGGCCAGCAGCACGGTGGCGCCGGTCTCGCCGCGCACCGGGCTCGGGTCGACCGGTTCGTCGAAGAACATCGTCTTGACGACGCGCAGGTAGTAGTACGCGCCGACCAGCGACAGCAGCACCGCGATGACGGCCAGCACGATGTAGGTCTGGTTGCCCGTGCTCACGAGCGCCTGCAGCACGGCGAACTTCGCGTAGAAGCCGACCAGCGGCGGGATGCCCGCCAGCGAGAACATGAACAGCGACATCACGCCCGCGATCCACGGCGAGCGCTTGCCCAGGCCCGAGAGGTCGGAGATCTCCTCGCTCTCGAAGCCGTTGCGCGCCAGGACCATGATCAGGCCGAAGGTGCCCAGCGTCGTCAGCACGTAGGTGATGATGTAGAACAGCGCCGAGCTGTAGGCGTTGGCGGCGGCCACCGTCTTCATGTCGACGACGGTCGGCGTGAAGCCCAGCAGCATGAAGCCCAGCTGCGCGATCGCCGAGTAGGCCAGCAGGCGCTTCAGGTTGGACTGCGCGATGGCGGCCAGGTTGCCCAGCGACATCGACACCACCGACAGCACGATCAGCATCTCCTCCCAGTCCTTGGCCTGGCCCGACAGGCCCTCGACCAGGATGCGGAAGGTGATGCCGAACGCCGCGAGCTTGGGCGCGCCGGAGATCAGCAGCGTGACGGCCGTGGGCGCGCCCTGGTAGACGTCGGGCACCCACATGTGGAACGGCGCGAGGCCGAGCTTGAACGCGAGGCCGGCGACGATGAACACCAGCCCGAACACCAGCACCTGCGGGTTCACGGTGCCCTTGTGCAGGGCTTCGAGCACGTTGGGGATGTCGAGCGTGCCGGCGGCGCCGTACATCATCGACAGGCCGTACAGCAGGAAGCCGCTGGCCAGTGCGCCGAGGATGAAGTACTTCATCGCGGCCTCGGTCGACACCGCGTGGTCGCGGCGCAGCGCGGTCAGCGCGTACAGCGACAGCGTCATCAGCTCCAGGCCGATGTAGACGACCAGGAAGTTGTTGGCCGAGACCATCACGGACACGCCCAGCAGCGAGAACATCGCCAGCGACAGGAACTCGCCCTTGAGCAGGTCGCGCGACTTCAGGTACGGGCGCGCGAAGCCCATCGTGATCATCGTGGCGATGCCGGCCGACAGGGCCAGCAGGTGGCCCAGCGGGTCGATCACGACCATGCGCTGCATGCCGTACAGGGCGCGGCCCAGCTGCAGCTCGTACAGGTGCATCAGCGAGAAGGCCAGCAGCGAGATCTGGGCGATCCAGTAGGTCAGGCCCAGGCGCTTGTCGGAGGCGTTGACGCCGACGAGAGCCACCACCGAGGTCATCAGCAGCAGGAAGATCTCGGGGTAGACGATCGGCAACGAGGTCATTTCAATCATGGGGATCTTTCCGCGGCGCTCAGATCAGCTTGGGCTGGGCGACGTGCTTCAGCAAGGCATCCACCGAGGCCTGCATGACATCGGTGAAGGGCTTCGGGTACAGGCCCATCGCCAGGACGGCGACGGCCAGCACCGCCAGCATGAAGAATTCGCGGGAGTTGATGTCCTGCAGGCGGCTGACGCTGCCCTTGGTGACCGGGCCGAAGTACACGCGCTTGACCATCCACAGCGTGTAGGCGGCACCGAAGATCAGGGCCGTGGCCGACAGCGCGGCGACCCAGAAGTTGAAGCCGGTGGTGGCCAGGATGACCATCCACTCGCCCACGAAGCCGGCGGTGCCCGGCAGGCCGCAGTTGGCCATCGCGAACAGCACGGCGAAGGTGGCGAACCACGGCATCGTGTTGACGACGCCGCCGTAGGCCGCGATGTCGCGCGAATGGACGCGGTCGTACAGCACGCCGA
>JAEKKH010000156.1 GCA_019510465.1 Burkholderiales bacterium | reverse complement strand
GCCGCCGCTGGTCGTCACCGTCCACGGCTCGGAGAAGACGAGCCCGATCGGCCTGGCGACGCAGCTGCTGTTCGTGTCGCAGGGCGTCGCGGTGTTCGCCTACGACAAGCGCGGCACCGCCGGCTCCGGGGGCGTCTACACGCAGGACTTCATCACGCTCGCCGACGATGCCGCCAACGCCGGCCGCGAGGCGCGCCGGCTGGCGGGCGGGCGCGTCGGCCGCTTCGGTTTCCTGGGCGGCAGCCAGGGCGGCTGGGTGGCGCCGCTGGCCGCGTTGAAGTCGGGCGCGGACTTCCTGGAGGTCGGCTTCGGCGTCGTGGGCACGGCGCTCGAGCAGGACCAGTGGCAGGTCGACTACCAGCTCGTGCACGAACATGGCCGCGATCCCGCCATCCTGCCCAAGGTCCATGCGCTGACCGACGCCACGGCGGACGTCGCGCACTCCGATTTCCGCTCGGGCATGGACAAGGTCGACGCGCTGAAGCAGGCGTTCGCGGGCGAGCCCTGGCTGAAGGAGATCGATGGCCAGTACTCGGGCGGGCTGCTGGCGGGCGAGGTCGAACGCATGCGGGCCGAGAGCCCGCGCGTCACCTGGACGTATGCGGGGCTGGACACGATCCGCGCGCTGCGCGTGCCGCAGCTGTGGGTGTTCGCGGCGGACGACGACGTCGCCCCGAGCGCACCGTCCATCGAGCGGCTGGACGCGATCCGGCGCGAGGGCACGCCCCTGCGCGCGATCGTGTTCCCCGGGACCACGCACGGCATCCTGCGCATCGCGAGCAACGCCGACGGCTCGCGCCGCACCCTGGACGCCTACGCCTGCGGATACTTCCGATTGCTGACGGACTTCGCCAAGGGCACGACCCGCCCGGCCTACGGCGACGCGCGCTGGCTCGACGCGCCATGATGGGCCTGGCGGGTCCCGCGGGAAAAGCTGGTGCCCGCCGAGAAGGACCCGGACTGGAAGCGACGCATCTCGCAGCGGCTGGACGAGCTGCATCGACCTGGCGCCGGTCATTCGAGGCCGGTCCCACGCCGCGGCCGCCTTTTTGCTGCAGACTGCAGGGCATGGACAAGCACTACCTGCAGCCGCTGCTCGAGCCCGAGGCCATCGTCGTGTTCACCGCCCGCCACGCGGACCCGGCGCAGCAGGCGGCGCAGGGCCGCGCGCTCACCGAGGCCATCCGCGCCCAGCGCTTCACCGGAACGATCCGGTTCCTGGAGATCGGGACGACGGGCACGCTGGCCGAACTGTCGCAGACGCGCGCCGACCTGGCCCTCATCGCCCTGCCGCCCAAGGACATCGCCGCCGCGCTCGAGGTGGCCGGCCGCATCACCTGCAAGGCCGCGGTGATCGTCTCCAACGGCGTCACGGCTGCACACGCCGCGCAGCTGCGCAAGATCGCGCAGCGCGAGGGCGTGCTGCTGCTGGGCCCCAACAGCCTGGGCTTCCAGCGCCCGAAGCTCAACCTCAACGCGAGCGCCGCCGGTCCGCTGGCGCGCGCCGGCTCGCTGGGCCTGGTGTGCCAGTCGGGCGCGCTGACCGCCGCCATGCTGGACTGGGCGCGCTCGAACGGCGTGGGCTTCTCGCTGGTGGCCTCGATCGGACCGCACACCGACGTCGACATCGCGCAGGTGCTGGACTTCCTCGCCAGCGACCCGCAGACGCAGAGCATCCTCGTCTACATCGAAGGCATCGGCAGCGCCCGCCGCTTCATGAGCGCGCTGCGCTCGGCGGCCATCGCCAAGCCGGTGGTCGTGCTCAAGGCGGGGCGCAAGCAGGCCGGCAACGAGGCCGCGCAGACGCACAGCGCGGCGACGGTGGGCGCGGACGACGTGTTCGACGCCGCGCTGCGCCGCGCCGGCGCGGTGCGCGTGCGCTCGTTCGTGGAGCTGTTCTCCGCCGCCAAGTGCCTGGCCTCGCGCTACCGGCCGGTGGGCACGCGCCTGGCGATCATCACCAACGGCGGCGGCCCTGGCGTGCTGGCCGCCGACTGGGTCAACGAGATCGGGCTGAAGCTGGGCAAGCTGTCGGGAACGACGATCGCGGCGCTCAAGCCGATGCTGCCCGAGGTGGCGTCGATCTCCGACCTGATCGACGTTTCCGAGGACGCGACGCCCGAGCACTACGTCGCCGCGATCCGTGCCGCGGCCGCCGACAAGGACGTCGACGGCCTGCTGGCCATCCACTCGCCCAAGGCCGGCGTCGACGCGATGGCGGTCGCCCGGGCGGTGGCCGGGTTGCTGTCGACCACGTACAAGCCGCTGCTCTCGTGCTGGATGGGCGACGCGTCGATGACCGAGGCGCGCGTGCTCCTGAACGACGCCGGCATCGCCAGCTTCCGGACGCCCGAGGCCGCCGTCGGCGCGTTCGGCAACATCTCCACGTTCTATCAGAACCAGCGCCTGCTGCAGCAGACGCCGCCACCGCTGACGACGCTGGCGCAGCCCGACATCGACGGCGCACGCCTGCTGATCGAGAGCGTGCTGGCCGAGCGCCGCAAGGTGCTCACCGAGATGGAGTCGAAGACGCTGCTGTCGTCGTTCAACATCCCGGTCACGCAAACCATCCTCGCGCGTTCGGCCACCGAGGCGATGATGATCGCCACGCAGCTGGGCTTCCCGGTGGCGCTGAAGGTGGACTCCCCCGACATCGTGCACAAGTCGGACGTGCAGGGCGTGGCGCTGAACCTGATGAGCGGCACCAGCGTGCGCGAGGCCTGGGCCGACATGATGGACCGCGTCGCGCGGCTGGCGCCCTGCGCGCGCATCAGCGGCGTCACGGTGCAGAAGATGGCGCGCGCCCGCCGCGGTCGCGAGGTCTCGGTGGGCGTCGTCACCGACGACCCGTTCGGCCCGGTGATCGTGTTCGGCGCCGGCGGCGTGATGATCGAGCTGATCGACGACCGCGCGATGGAGCTGCCGCCGCTGAACCAGTTCCTCGCGCGGCGGCTGATCGAGCGCGCGCGCGTGGCCGAGACGCTGGTCGAATGGCGCGGCGCCGCGGCGGTCGACCTGGCCGCGCTGGAGCAGGTGCTGCTGCGGGTGTCCGAGATGGTGTGCGCGCTGCCGCAGCTGCGCGAGATGGATATCAACCCCCTCATCGTCGACGAGCACGGCGCCGTCGCGGTGGACGCACGCATCGTCGTCGACGGCGGCCCGCACGCGAGCCTGGGTGCCACCGGCCAGTTCGCGCACCTGGCGATCCTGCCGTATCCGTCGCGCTTCGAGCAGCCGCTGACGCTGCGCGGCGGCGACACCTGCCTGCTGCGCCCGATCCGCCCCGACGACGCGCAGATGCTGCAGACGCTCGTGCGCGGGCTGTCGCCCGAGAGCCGCTACTTCCGTTTCGTGTCGTCGTTCAACGAGCTGCCCGCGACCATGCTGTCGCGCTTCACGCTGATCGACTACGACCGCGAGATGGCGCTCGTGGCCGTGGTGCGCGAGCGCAGCACGGGCGAGGATGGCGGCGTGACCGAGGTCGACCGCATCGTCGGCGTCTCGCGCTACGTGATCGCGCCCGACCAGCAAGGCTGCGAGTTCTCGCTCGTGGTGGCCGAGGACATGAAGGGCCGCGGGCTCGGCGCGCGCCTGATGGAAAGCATCATGGAGGCGGCCCGCGAACGCGGCCTCGCGGAGATCTTCGGCCTCGTCCTGCGCAGCAACGCCCCGATGCTCAAGCTGATGCGCGCGATGGGCTTCGAGACCAGTCGCTTCGACGAGGATCCGGATTTCGTGAAGGTGACGCACGCGCTTTGAGGACGGCCAGTCCAGCGGCTGCCGGCCCTGCCTTCGTCGAGAGGCCAGCGCCCTCGGCGGGCGAGACGCCGCCGGCGCCTGCCGCGCTGGCCACTACGTCAAGGCAGCAACGCCTTCGCCGCCTCGATGCGCAGCGCCATGTCGATGCGTTCGTCGTTCATGACGCGCAGCAGGAAGCGGCGCGGATCGTCCTCGCGCGACGCGGCGGGCGAGGCGGACGTGACGGCCGCGGACAGGGGCGCCGGCGCGCGTTCGCCGGGCAGCGTCGGGGGGCTCGCGGGCGCGTCCGCGTCCGCGCGTGACGCGGGCTCGCGCAGGCGCGCGAGCGCGGCGTCGAATTCCGCCGGCTTGATCGAGCGCAGCGGTCGCAGCAGCGCGGCCTGGCCGTCGTCGACGGGTTCGATGTCCAGCCAGGGCGTGTCGGTGAACATGACGGCGAGCTCCGGCGCGACCCAGGCCGACCAGTCGGTGCAGTTGACCTGCAGCGCCGGCACCATGGCCGGGGTGCGGCCGGGCTGCGCCGGGTCGGGCAGCAGGCGCACGCGCCCCGGCGGCACGTCGGCCAGGAAGCGCGCGCGCAGCGCGTCGAGGAAGGCGTGGCCCTGCGTCGGATCGACGGGGGATTCGAGCGAGAACCACAGCTGCAGCCCGTCGGTGCCCGAGACGGCGATCGCCGTCGCGGGCAGGTCGAGTTCGGACTGCACGCCCTGCCACAGCGGCGCGAGCGCGTCCCAGCCGGTGGGCTGCGCCACTTCCAGCACGAGGGCGCGCGTGCGGCCCGCGGCGTCGGCGAGCGTCATCGGCGAGGCGCCCGGCGCCACGGCGAAGAGGCGATCGAGTTCGGTGTCGAGGTTGTCCATGGCGTCAGGGCCTGGCCGGGCACGCGTAGGCGATCTTGTAGGGCTGGCCGAAGCAGCGCAGCAGGCGATCGGTGGAGCGCAGGTTGGGCTGGTTGGACTCGTTCTTCGTGGCCGCCGCGGCCAGGCGGTCATGGGTGGCCTGGAGCGCGGGCTTGTCGCCCTGCAGGAAGGCGATCGTCGCGTTGGCGTAGTCGTTCCAGTCGAAGCCCGAGCCGTCGTCGCCGCTGCGCAGCGTGGCGCGTGCGGCGTCGATCGCGTCGACCGTCTTGCCGGCGCGGGCCAGCATCTGCGCGCGATGCCAGGCCAGCACGGGATGCGGATGCGCCTGCCTGGCCGTGTACGACTCGATCAGCATGGCGGCCTCGGCGTCGCACCCGGCGTCGCTCACGGGGCGCCAGCCCTGGTGGTCGTCCTGGTCGAAGGCGTCGAAGGGCAGCGCCAGGTCGCTTGCCAGGTGCTGCCGCAGCAGCGCGTCGCAGTCGGCGGCGTGCGCCTGGGCGGCGACGGCGACGGCAAGGACGAGGACGGCGGTGAAGCGGGGCAGGCGCATGGAATCCTTCGAAGGCGCGCGCCGGGCGGCGCGGGACGCCAGTCTATGCGCTCGCCGTGCCGTGCTCGAGCAGGTACCCGATCGCCGCGACCACCGTGGCCACCTGCGCCGCGTTGCACTGCGCGGGCGTGGCGCTGGCGCTGTCGGGGTAGACCTCGGTGGTGGTCACGAAGCGGGCGGCGGTCATGCCGCCGCACAGGCCCAGTTCGCGCTTGGCGTAGTTGATCACGCCGGGCTGCTCGAGCGTCGTGCCGATGATGCAGCCGTGCTCGTCGGCGTCGGCGATGTGGGTGACGGGGCGCACGGCCGCGATCAGCGCGCGCTGGAAATCCGGCGCCGGGCGCTCGGTGTCGCCCACCAGGTAGAAGCCGTCGGGGATCGCGTGCCAGTCGAAGGACTTGCCGTCGCGCGCGGCCTTGGCGGGCCCGAACTCGCTGTTGTCGGTGTCGGTGGTCTCGTGCAGGTCGACGTGCAGGTCGACCGCGCCGGCGTGCGCCGCGACGCAGGCCATGGCGAGCGCCGATTCGGCGGCGGGGCTGTCCTGGCGGAACTGGCGGTTCGGATCGATCGCGTCGGGGTTCCAGCGGTTGACCGTCTCGTAGCCCCAGGGGCTGATGCAAGGCAGCACCAGCACGTTGACATCGCGCGCGTGGCGTTCGAGCCCGGTGGCGATCCATTGCAGCGCGCCCTGCACGCCGCTGGTCTCGTAGCCGTGCACGCCGCCGGTCACCAGCACGGTGGGGCGGCCGGGCTGCCAGTCGTGGCTGCGCACCGCCAGCAGCGGATAGGCAGGCAGGCCCAGCCGCGCGTAATCGAGCACGCCGTACGAGAACAGGTGTGCCGCGGCGGGCAGCCGGGCCTTCAGCGGCTGCACGACCTCGGCGTCGTAGCTGCGGCGCAGGTGCTGGCGCGCGAGCCAGGCCGCCTTCTCGTCCGCGCCCCAGGGGGTGCCGGGCGTGCCGATGGGGTAGGGCGCGTTGTCTCGAGGGGTGCTCACGAAGTCGTCCTGGGATGGCGATCCCGGACGATAGCGCAAGGCCGGGCGCCGGGGCGAGCGCCGACCGGCCCCTGGCCGGCCCGGTCGACCTGGCAGGGCAGGTCGCGGGATCCGCCACGGCCTGCCGGGATGCGTCTGGCGGACGCGCGATCGCGGGCTGGTCGCACATGACCGAAAATGCCGGCGTTCCCCCTTCGTCCGACGTTCCAGAAAGCTTCCTCCAGATGGCCATCCAGTGGTTCCCGGGTCACATGCACACGACCCGCAAGGCGATCGCCGAGCGCCTGCCGGACATCGACGTCGTCATCGAGCTGCTCGATGCGCGCCTGCCCGGCTCCAGCGCCAACTCGCTGCTGGCCGAGATGACGCAGGGCAAGCCTGCGCTGAAGGTGCTGAACAAGCAGGATCTCGCCGACCCCGAGCTGACCGACGCCTGGCTCGCGCATTACCGCGCGCAGCCGGGAACGCGGGCCATCGGGCTCGACGCGAGCGTCGCCGGGCCGGCCAAGGCGCTCGTCGCGGAATGCCGGGCGCTCGTGCCCAAGCGCGGCGGCATGGTCAAGCCCGTGCGCGTCCTGATCTGCGGCATCCCCAACGTGGGCAAGTCCACGCTCGTCAACACGCTCAACGGCCAGCGCGCGGCCAAGACGGGCGACGAGCCGGGCATCACGAAGATGGAGCAGAAGATCGTGCTCGCCAGCGACTTCTACCTGTTCGACACCCCCGGCATGCTGTGGCCGCGCATCCTCATCGAGGAGGGCGGCTACAACCTGGCGGCCAGCGGCGCCATCGGCCGCAATGCGTACGACGAGGAACTGGTGGCGATGGCGCTGCTGTCGCGCGTGCGCCATCGCTACGCCGACCGCATCACGGCGCGCTACAGGACGGCCGACTTCACGGCGATGACCGACGAGGAACTGCTGGCCGAGGTGGGCCGCAAGCGCGGCGGACTGATGCCGGGCGGGCGCGTGAACATGCAGAAGGCCGCGGAGATCGCGCTCAACGACTTTCGAAGCGGCGCCTGGGGGCGCGTCACGCTGGAGACGCCGGACGAATTCGCGGCGTGGTGGGCGACCGGGATGGCCGCCGAGGCGCAGCGGCTCGAGAAGAAGTCCGCCGACCGCAAGAAGCGTTGATCAGGCGGCCGGTGCGGCCGGCGCGTCCGGCGTCGGGGCCGGCGCGGGCTTGACGAACGCCTCGACCGTGCCCTTGAGCTTGATCATCAGCGGATTGCCCTTGCGGTCGACCTTCTTGCCGCCGGCGGGCACCCGCACCCAGCCTTCGCTGATGCAGTACTCCTCGACGTCGTGGCGCTCCTTGCCGTTGAAGCGGATGCCGATGTCGTGGTCGAAGATCGCGGCCACGTGATGCGGGCTGCGCGGGTCGACGGACAGGCGGTCGGGCAGCGTGGGCGGGGAGGCGGCGTCGGTCATGGCGGGAAATC
Organism: Burkholderiales bacterium; assembly: GCA_019510465.1. Taxonomy (GTDB): domain Bacteria; phylum Pseudomonadota; class Gammaproteobacteria; order Burkholderiales; family Burkholderiaceae_C; genus Scleromatobacter. The sequence continues at coordinate 28,970 of JAEKKH010000156.1, read as the reverse complement.
TCGGGCGGGAAACGGGCGATTCTAAGTCGCCGCTCACGCGCCGCCCCGGGGCCGGACGCGCAGCTCGGCATAGCCCGTGGCCGGGTCCGGCTCGCGCGTGAAGCGCACGTCCTCGAGCCAGGCCAGCAGCACTTCGGCCGTGGTACGCACGATGCAGCCCGGCGCGACGTGGCCGCCCAGGACGCGCCCGTCGGCGTCCGACAGGCTCGCATGCAGGTGCGCGCCGCCCGCGCCGAGCGTGCCCGACAGGGTCAGGATCTCCAGGTCGCCGACCGCGTGGTGCAGGGCGTCGCGCCCGGCGAAGCGCAGCCGCGCCTCGCGCAGGCTGCCGATGCCCGCCAGCACGAAGGCGGCCTCGGCGTCGGCGGCCGCCATCGCGGCGACCAGGGCCTCGCGCAGGTCGTCGCCGGGCGACAGTCGGAGTGGCAGCGTCTTCATGGACGCCAGCGTAGCGCAGGGGCGCTTGACAGTTAAATAACCAAATGGTTATGATTTGGCCATGCCCGCCGCACCCGATGACGTCTTCAAGGCCCTGGCCGACCCCACGCGCCGCGCGCTCCTCGAGCGCCTGCTGCACGAGGGGAGCGAACTCAACGTGCGCGCGCTCACCGAGCGGGCGGGCGTCTCGCAGCCGATGGTCTCCAAGCACCTGAACGTGCTGAAGGCGGCCGGGCTGGTGCAGGAGCGGCCGGAAGGCCGCGTCGTGCACTACCGCGCCGAGCCCAGGGGCCTGGCGCCGCTGACCGACTGGATGCGCTTCTACGCCGTCTTCTGGGACGAGCGCATGGATCGCCTCGAAAACTTGCTCAACAGGATGGATCAATGATGAACACCGCCTCTGCCGCCACCACTCGCAGCGTCGTCGTCGAACGCCGCATCCCGCACCCGCAGGCCAAGGTCTGGCGCGCCCTCACGCAAGGGCCGCTGCTGGAAGACTGGCTGATGTCCAACGACTTCGAGCCGCGCGTCGGCCACCGCTTCACGTTCCGCATGCCGCCGATGGAAGGCTGGAACGGCGTCACCGACTGCGAGGTGCTCAGCGTCGAACCGCCGGACGAGCTGTCCTACACCTGGAACTCCTCGGGCGAGGAGGCCGCCAACGGCCTGAAGACCGTCGTCAAGTGGACGCTGGCGCCGGTCGACGGCGGCGTGCTGGTGCGCATGGAGCAATCGGGCTTCCGCGAGCAGGACCAGCGCAACTTCATGGGCGCGAAGTACGGCTGGGAACGCAACCTGGGCGAACTCGAGCGCGTCGTCGCGAAGCTGGCATGAGCGCCCGCCCGGCCGCTCCGAAAGGCGCTCGCGCCGCAGCCGGCAGGCGCGGGGTAGTCCAGTGAGCGCGCTCGCCCACACCCCGGGTCGGGTCGAACCGTCGGCGCACGGCGGCGCGCGAGCCAACAAGTACCACCCGGCGCTGGTGCTGCTGCACTGGCTGCTGGCGTGGTTCATCATCGCCTCGCTGCTGTTCGGCTTCTTCGTGCTGCGCGTGGTGCCCAACACGGATCCGCACAAGATCGACATGCTGGAGTGGCACATGGGCCTGGGCATGGCGATCCTGGCGGCGATGCTCGTCCGCCTGGTCGTGCGCTGGCGCACCGCCAGGCCCGCCCCCGCGGGCCTGGGCACCCCCGCGTCCGCGCGCGCGGCCGGCCGGGCGCACCTCGCCTTCTACGTGCTCGTCGCCTGCATGGTGGCCAGCGGCTACGCGACGGCGCTGCTCGCGCACCTGAACGACATCGTCTTCGCGCGCAGCGGCGCGCCACTGCCGCCGACGTTCGACGCCTATCCCACCTTCCACCTGCACGGCTGGATCGCGGCGCTGCTGGCCGTCCTCGTCACGCTGCACGTCCTGGGTGCGTCGTGGCACTGGCTGGTACGGCGCGACGGCGTGATGCGGCGCATGGGCTGGGGCGGGCGCCGCGTCGAATAGAGGGTTGCCGCTTGGCGAACCGGGCGGCCCGCGCGGCGTGGCATCCTGCCGGATCCCACCGCCCGCCTCCCCACCCCCATGAGCATCCGACGCACCGGCCACCGCTACCGCGACCTCGCCACCGGCAAGACCCTGGACGTCTGGTTCCCGCGCGACCCGGCCCATGCGCGCCGCGGCTGCCTCGCCGAGAAGCTCGGGCTGATCGCGGGCGACGTCGTCGAGGTGCAGATCGACTCGCTGGAGGCGGCGCCCGCCTCGACCGAGGACGTGTGGCTGCGCCTGCACCTGCTGTCGGAGCGCGCGATCAAGCCCAACGAGCTCAACCTCGAGGGCCTCTTCGCGCTGCTCAACAACGTCGCGTGGACGTCCGCCGGCCCGGTGCTGCCCGTGCACGTCGAGGCGCTGCGCGCGCTCGCGGCCGCGGAGTTCCACCACCTGGCCGTGCCCTGCGTCGACAAGTTCCCGCGCATGACCGACTACGTGGTGCCCGAGGGCGTGCGCGTGGCCGACGCCGACCGCGTGCGCCTGGGCGCGCACCTCGCGTCGGGCACCACCGTCATGCACGAGGGCTTCGTCAATTTCAACGCCGGCACCCTGGGTGAATCGATGGTCGAGGGCCGCGTCACGCCGGGCGTCGTCGTCGGGCGCAACTCGGACGTGGGGGCGGGCGCGTCCATCATGGGCACGCTGTCGGGCGGCGGCAAGACGAAGAACTCGATCGGCGAGCGCAGCCTGCTGGGCGCCAACGCGGGCATCGGCATCTCGCTGGGCGACGAGTGCATCGTCGAGGCCGGCCTGTACGTGACGGCCGGCACCAAGGTCAAGCTGCCCGACGGCCGCGTCGTGGCCGCGCGCACGCTGTCCGGCCGCCCGGGCCTGCTGTTCCGCCGCAACAGCCAGAGCGGCGCCGTCGAGGTGCTGGAGACCGACGCACAGCGCTGGGGCGGCCTCAACACGGCGCTGCATTCGAACGACTGACGCTGCGCCGCGACGGCTTGCTAAAGTGCGCCTCGAACCACCGAGGTCGCCATGAAAGCCTTCCAGGACTACTACGCCGAGGACGTCGCGCACTGCTACGGCTGCGGCTCGCTCAACACGCACGGCCACCGCATCAGGACGCACTGGGATGGCGACGAGACCGTCACGCGCTTCACGCCGCTGCCCTTCCACACGGCGGTGCCGGGCTTCGTGTACGGCGGGCTGATCGCCTCGCTGGTGGACTGCCACAGCACCGGCAGCGCCGCCGCGGCCATGTACCGGTCCCAGGGACGCGAGATGGATTCGCTGCCGGCGCTGCGCTTCGTCACCGGCTCGCTGCAGGTGAACTACCTCAAGCCCACGCCGCTGGGCGTCGAGCTGGAGCTGCGCGGCACGATCGAGGAGATCAAGGGCCGCAAGGTGGTCGTCGAGACGACGGTGCTCGCCGGCGGCGTGGCCACCGCCACGGGCCGCGTGGTCGCGGTGCAGATGCCGGAGAACTTCGGCACGAACTGAGGCGATCTGGGCGACCCGTTGCCGGCGCTCGCATGCGGCGCAGCTCGGCCATCGTGCGGGCCGGACCGGCGCGAACCGACGGGCCGGAACGCGGGTTGCCTCTTCGGCGCGAGCGGCCAGGAGAAGGGCGGCGCGATCGGTCGGCGAGCGCTGCATCCCCCCAGGGCGTCCTGGCGGCCGGTTCGCCGAGCACGTGGCACGCCGGCGCAGATCGCGCGATACACCCCGGGGCATTCCACAATCGCGCATGCCGGCGGCGCGACCTATCCTGGCGGGACAGATCCCGCGGAGGTGGTGCATGGACTTGCCTGGCTTTACCGATCAATGGCAGACCGAGCGGCAGAAACTCTTCAAGTCCGTCCCTCCCGAGGGGCGGACCGTCCGCTACCTGGACAAGGAGTTCCTGGTCTACCCCGACACCTTCTGGCCGTTCGCCGACAGCCTGCCGCTGGTCACGCATTTCCGGATCGAACCGGGCGAAAGCGTGCTGGACGTGGGCACGGGTTCGGGCGTCATCGGCGTCTTCGCCTGCCATCGCGGGGCGTCGCGGGTGGTGGGCGTGGACATCAACCCGGCCGCCGTCCGGAGCGCGACGCACAACGCCCGGATGCATGGCTTCGCCGCCACCATGGAGGTGCTGCAGTCGGACCTGTTCGACGCGTTGCGCGACGAGCGCTTCGACGTCGTCACGGCCAACCTCCCGTTTCGAAACAAGCCCGCGCATGACGTGGTGGCCATGTCCCAATGGGACACGGATTTCAAGGTCAACACGCGCTTCTTCGAAGGGGTCGGCAGGCACCTGCGCCCGGGCGGCCGGATCTATTTCGTGCAGTCCAATTTCGGCGAAATCGAGGCGACGATGCGGCTGGCGCGATCGGCCGGGCTGCGGGTCGCGGAACTGGCCCGCGAGTCGATCGACGATACGCGGCGCCAGGAATTCATCGTCTACGAGATGACCCCGGGCTGAGTCGGCGATGCCATGGACGGCAGGCTGTTGACCATCAAGGCGCGCCGCGATGTTCCCGGCACGAACCTGGACTCCCTGATTCGACGGGTCGTGGTCGTCCTGTGCGGTTCACGAGGCGGTTCCAGCCTCTTCAAGGAAACGCTGGCGCAGCATCCGCGCATCGCGTCGCTGGACGGGGAACTGGACCCGCTGCTGGCACTGTCCGGCAACGGCTTCAACCAGAATTCCGACAGCGACTGCCTGGAGTCCGTGGCGAACGCGTCCGAACTTGCCGGCAGCATCCTGGACGAGATCTCGTTTGCGTCGCCGCAGATCCTCGACGCCGCCGCGCTGCAGAGGAAATGGAGGAACCGGCTCGCCCTGCAGTTCCCTTCGCATTTCCTGGATCCGGACGCCTATCGTCGCCTCGGGCAATCGCTGGAGGCCGCCCTGGGCCAGATCGACCGCGGAGACCGCCGCAGCGAGGCCGACCTGCAGCGCCTGATCCTCGCGTCCGTCTTCAGCGAGGAGCCGTGGCGGATCAGCTACTACGACGGCAACGCGACGCTCGGTGCCAGCCATCATTTCGACGAATCCCTGAAGATCGAGGAGCCGCCGTTCGTGATGCCCACGATCCGGCGCCGCCTCTTCGCCGCGTCGGATGCGCGGGACGCGGTGCTGCTCTTCAAGTCGCCCTCCGACGCCTACCGCATCGGGCTGTACGAACGCCTGTTCCCCAACGCCGAGGTGACCTACATCCACCTGACCCGGGGCTATGCGCAGTCCGTCAACGGCCTGATGGACGGGTGGCTCTATCCGCTGGGCTTCTTCTCGCACGACCTCAGCCAGGTCGGTTGCGAACTCGCCATCCAGGGCTATTCCGACCGGGTCTCGTTCGGCCGCAAGTGGTGGAAATTCGACCTGCCGTGCAACTGGAGACGATTCACCCGGACGTCCCTGGAGGAGGTCTGCCTGAACCAGTGGTCGTCCATCCATGAGGCGATCCTGCGACGTGGCGTCTGCTCGCTGCGCGTGTCCTTCGAGGATTTCGTCGCCAGTCCCGCCACGGTGTTGAAGCGGGTGACCGACCACCTGGGCTTGTCCGCCATGGCGCTCCCGGGCGCGTTGCCCGTGAGGATGGCGACCGATCCGCCGCACCCCAGTCGCTGGCACAAGCGAGGGGCGATGCTCATGGAATTGGGCCGCCGGCCTCCGGTGCGCGACATGATGGGCGCGCTCGGCTACTCCATGGACGCGCGCACATGGTTGTGAACGCCCGGCTCCTGCTGCCCTACCTGATGGGCCAGCGCCGCGACGGCCTGTGCCGCGTGCGCGAGGTCGACCGCCATCCATGGGAACTGCTGACGCTCGACCCGCCGCCCGCGGCACGCATCGAGGACCCGGTCGACAAGCTTCGCAGCCTGGGCAGGCTGTATGCGCTGCTCGCCGCGCGCGTCGCGGCGCTGGCCGGCAGCGGCTGCAGGCCCGTCAGCCTCGCCGGCGATTGCGTGTCGACCCTCGGCATGCTGGCGGGTCTGCAGCGCTGCGGCCAGCCGCCCGATCGCGTGCTCTGGCTGGACGCCCATGGCGACTTCCATACCTGGTCGAGCACGCGCACCCAGTACATCGGTGGCATGCCGCTGGCGATGTTCGTCGGGCGGGTCGACGACGGGCCCGACCCGCGCAGCCAAGCCACGCGCGCGTGCCTGTCCGCCATCGGCGTCCGACCCTGTCCACCGCAGCAGGTCGTTCTCGCCGATGCGCGCGACCTGGATCCGGGCGAACGCGAGGCGCTCCTGGCCTCGGCCATCGTCCGCTGCTCGCTGGACGACGCGCTGGCGCGCCTGGGGCCGCAAGAGCGCATCTACCTGCACTGGGACACCGACGTCATCGACGACCCGATTCGCATGCCGGCCCTCAAGTACCACGTCCGCCGCGGCCCCAACGCCGCCGACATGGCGACCTTCTTTCGGGCGTTGCGCGATCACGAGATCGTTGCCGTATCCGTCTCCGCCTGGCATGCGGAGCAGGACGACGACAACCGGACGGCCGGCGCCTGCCTCGACATCCTGAACACGCTGCTCGAGCCCTGATGCGCGGCCGCGGCGACCGCGCCGCGTCGAGGCTATGTGCCGTTGTTCTCCAGCAGGCGCCGAACGAGCGGGACGATCTCGCGGAACGCATTCTCCTTCTCGATCACCGCCACCACGCCCAGGGCGCGGGCTCTTTCGCAGAGCTCGTCGGTGATGAGGCCGGTGCTGATGGCGATGGGCATGCCCGGATTCAGGGCGGCGGCCTCCCGGGCGACGTCGAGCCCCGAGCGGCCGGGCATGTTGTAGTCGGTGATGAAGACGTCGACGGCCGCCGGCGCGGCCTGGATGGACGCCAGCGCCTCGGAGGCATCGAGGTATCCGCTGCAGCGATAACCGGCTCTTTCCAGGATCCGGATCATGACCAGCATCACCGTCTCGTCGTCGTCGAGGTAGACGACGTGCTCGCCATGCGCGGCCACCAGCGCCGCCCGCTCGTGGATCGTCGGCAGGGGCAGCGGCTCGGCCGCCGCCGGCAGCAGGACATGGAAGGTGCTGCCCTGTCCCGGCAAGGTGTCCACGGTGATGCTGCCATGGTGCGCCGCGACGATCCCGTGGACCACGGACAGGCCCAGGCCCGTCCCCTGGCCCGTCGACTTCGTCGTGAAGAACGGCTCGAAGACGCGCTCGAGCGTCCGCGCGTCCATTCCGGAGCCCGTGTCCTTGACCCACAGATGGGCATAGGCGCCTGCCTCGAGGCCGCGCGTCCCGCTGTCCGCGGCGTCGACCTCCATGGCATCGAGGCCGATGACGATCTGGCCTGGCTGGTCATGAAGGGCATGCCAGGCATTCGTGCACAGGTTCATCACCACCTGCTGCAGTTGCGTGGCGTCGGCGTGGACGTGCATGGGCGCGTCGGCCAGGGCCTGCCGGAGGTCGACCCCCGCGGGCAGCGTCGCGCGAAGAAGGCGGAAGGTCTCCTCCACGATGGGTTTCAGCGCGATGACTTCGAGTTGCTGCGGACGACGTCGGCTGAAGGTCAGGATCTGCCGCACGAGATCGCGTGCGCGCAGGCTCGCCTGCTGGATCTCGCCGAGAGCCGTCTGCGCCGGATGACCGGGCTCGATATCGGCCAGCGCGATCTCGATGTTTCCGAGGATCGCGCCAAGGATGTTGTTGAAGTCATGCGCGATCCCGCCGGCCAGCGTGCCCAGGGATTCCATCTTCTGGGCCTGGTGGAGCTGCGCCTCGAAGCGCACCAGCTCGGCCTCCGCCAGCCGATGCGCCACGCGCTGCGCGACTTGCGCCAGCTCGCGTTCGAGTGCGGGCCCGAGACGCCCCATGTTCTCCTTCATGACGTAGTCGCTGGCGCCGGCCCGCATGGCGGCGACGGCCATCTCCTCGCCGATCGTCCCCGAGACGAAGATGAAGGGGATGTCCAGGCCCCCGCTGCGGAACTCGGCCAGGGCCTCCAGGCCGCTGAAGCCGGGCATGCTGAAGTCGGAGATCACGGCGTCCCACGGCCCTTCCTGCAGCGCCTGCCGCAGCGACGGCAGATCCTGCACGCGCCGTCCCTCCGGGGCGAAGCCCGCCTTGCGGAGCTGACGCATGGCGAGGCGAAAGTCGTTCTCGGAGTCCTCGACCGAGAGGATCCTGATCGGACGCTCGTTCATGGTGGTCATTGCGGCGGCGGAACCTGGTTGAGCGCGAGCCAGTAGATGCCGAGGATCTTGACGGCTTCCAGGAACTCGGCGAAATCGACGGGCTTGCGGACGTAGCTGTTGGCTCCGAGCGAATACCCGGCGATGACGTCCTGCTCCTCCTTCGACGACGTCAGGATGACGGTGGGCAGCAGCGACGTGCGCGCATCGGCGCGCATCGCCTTGAGCACGCCCAGGCCATCGAGCTTGGGCAGCTTCAGGTCGAGGATCACGAGCGTCGGCAGCACATCGCCCTGGTTTGCGTAGGCGCCGCGCGCGAAGAGGAAGTCGAGCGCCTCGACGCCGTCGCGCACCACGGTGACGGGGTTCATCAGGTGGCTGCGCTTGAAGGCACGCAGCGTCAGCGCGACGTCGTCGTCGTTGTCCTCAACCAGCAGGATGGTCTTGCTCTCTTCGTTCATCGACTTGCTCCGTAGGGCGGAAATAGAAGGTCGCTCCCTGGCCGAGGGCGGCCGACGCTCGCAGCGACCAGCCGTGGCGATGCATCACGCGCTGCACGGTGGCCAGGCCGACGCCCGTGCCCGGGAAATCGCGCTCGTGGTGCAGGCGCTGGAAGGCGCCGAAGAGGCGGGAGGCATAGGCCATGTCGAACCCCGCGCCGTTGTCCGAGACGAAGCAGACCTGCGTCCCGTCCTCGTCGCGCATGCCGACGCGGATGACGGCCTCCTCGACCTTGCTCGTGAACTTCCATGCGTTGGCCAGCAGGTTCTGCAAGGCGATCGCGACCAGCTCGCGGTCGCCTCGGACCCGCATCTGCCGGTCGATCTCCCAGCGCACCCGCCGATCGGGTTCGGTCCGGGCCAGGCCCGAGAGGATCTCCTCGGCCATCGCGCTGAGGTCGACCTGCTGGATCCGCAGCTCGGCCCGGGTGACCCGCGCCAGGCCGAGCAGCTCGTCGATCAGTCGGCCCATCCTCTGGCTGGCCGCGCGGATGCGCTGCAGGCTGTCGCGGGCCTCCTCGTCGAGCCGGTCGCCGTAGTCCTCCAGCAAGGCGAGGGAGAAGCCGTCCATGCTGCGCAGCGGGCTGCGCAAGTCGTGGGAGACGGAATAGCTGAACGATTCCAGTTCCTTGTTCAGCACCACGAGGTCCCGATTGCTGACTTGCAGCTGGTTGAACGAGTCCCGCAGCGCGCGCGTCATCGCGTCGAAGTGGCGCGCCATGTCGCCCAGCTCGTCCGCGCTGCCCACGTCGAGCTCGAACGACCAGTTGCCCGCGGCGACCTCGCGGGTCGCCAGTTCCAGGCGCGCGATCGGGCGCAGCACGTCGCGCCGGAACAGCCACGCCGTCGCGGCGGTCAACAAGGCCATCACCACCAGTCCCAGCCCCGTCACCTGGACGACGCGCCGCTGGGCGTCGTCGATCCGGTTCCCCGCATCGTGGATCAGCTGCTCGGCCTGCACGAGGCTGTTCTGCTGCAGGATCATGATCCGGCTCGACAGCTGCGCCTCGAAGCGTCGCTGCACCTCGTCGGATGTGCCCGCGCCGGAGGTCGCCTCGACTTCGCTGAACAAGCGATGGCTGTGTTCCCCCTGGCTGCGAAGGCTCGCCAGCGTGCGGGCCGCCGGGCCGTCGAGCGCCACCGGATTGGCGAACAGCCGCTCGAGCCGCTCCCACACGATCTGCTCCTGGAACCGCGCCCGGTCGCGCCGATTGAGCAGGAATTCGAAGGTCACCATGCGCATGTTGTTGAGCGCGCTGGCGATCTCGGCGCTGAGACGCCGCTGGTTGATGGCCGCACGGACCTGGGCATCGGCCCAGCCGATGCTCGCGGCGATCAGCACCATCGTGCCGAGCATCATCGTCGCCGCGATCGTGGCCTTGGTGCGGATCTTCATCGCACCACCGTCACTCGTTCGGGGCTGACCGCGAGCATCGTGTCGAGCTCGAGGTGCGAGAAGAAGTTGGGCACGGTCTGGCTGGGCGCGTAGTGGCGCGTCATCGCCCAGGTCGCCACGTCCTCCAGCGTGACCAGCTGGGCCTGCTGCTGCTCCACGTCGAGCGTCACGTCCTGCCAGGCCGGATCGATGGTTTCGGGGCTCAGCTTGAGCACGCCGGCCAGCAGGCGCTTGGCCGATGCCGGATCGGCATCGACGAATGCATCGGCCTCCAGCAGCGCCCGCAACACCCGGCCCAGCGGCTCGCGGTGGGCCTGCACGTAGTCCTGGCGGCCGACGAGGACGTAGGTCTGCGCATAGGAGTCGGGCGCGCGCAGCGACACGACGCGATCGCCGAAGGCCAGCTCGGCCTCGTGCCGCACGGGCTGCCACGCGGTGATGGCATCGACCAGGCCGTCGCGCAGTGCGCCGATCAGCGCCGAAGGCGGCAGGTCGACCAGTTGGACCGACTGCGGCGCGATGCGGTGCCGCACCAGGAACGCCCAGAGAAAATATTCGCCGCTCGTCCCGAGCGTCACGCCCACCCTGCGCCCGGCCAGGTCGCTCGCCGTTCGGATGCCGCGATCGATGCGTCCCAGCACCGCCAGTTCGTTCGACGCGTTGGCCACCGCCGCGATGATGCTCAGCGGCGCGCCCTTGAGTATCTCCACGACGACGGGGACGTCGGCGGCGACGGCCAGATCCGAATTCCCGCGCAGGAGCTCCGCCACCGCCGCCTTGCCATAGCTCTGGGGCAGCAAGGTCACGTCGAGCCCTTGGCTGCGGAACAGATCGCGCGCCGAGGCGATGTGGATCAGGCCGGCGTGCGGCACCGTGGGAACGGCGATCCGGACGCTCGACCTGGGCTGTTCGGGCGCGGCCTTTCGAGGCGCCAGCGCATACAGCGACGCCAGCAAGGCGGCCGCCCCGCCGCCGAACAGGATGCCGCGACGCATCGACCGGGACTGGATCGGAGCCTGCACTTGCATCCCCCGGCGCCAACGTCAGTTCAGTGCGTCCGGGACCTGCGTCGACACGCCTCGGACGACTGCGCGAGGCGCCGCCTGTTGCGCCGGGCGGTCGATCCAGAGGCGCGGAATGGCGACTTGGCGGAAGGTGGCGCGGTCAACCAGGCCGCGCCCGGGACGGCCGGTCGGGATCGGTGACGAAGTCGAGAGCTTCCTTTGCATGCGGCCTCCCAGCCTGTAGCGCGAGCACGCCGGCACCACACGCCGGATCCGGTCGTGTCGTACCGTTGCGGGACCGTTGACGGTCTGCAGACCCTCGCTACTGCATGCATCGACGGCCCGGCATTGCCTGACGTCGTTGTTTGTTTGTCGAGCAGTACTTCCCTGTCGACTCGTCGCGATGCTTCGAGTCGCGTTTGAATAGTAGACGGTTTTGTTCGATTCGTCGTGGGTTTCGTGGGCCGGGTCGAAATTCGGGCACGGGCCAGGCCGTCGGCGCTCCGACGCACCGCGTCGGCCCGGCGCGAACGCTTCCGCCGACGGGACCTCGCGCGCGCGAAAACGCGGATGGCCGCTGGATCCCGACATCACCGCGCGGGCGGACAGCCGGCCTGTCGTCCGCGTCGCAGGCGCGTGGCGCGGCGCGCGAGACGCGTCCCCGCGTTGCCCGCAGGACCCGCGTTGCGCGGCGGGCGCCTCGTCATCGACTCAGACGAAGCCCAGGTTGCGCTGCGACGCGTCCCAGTTGCCGAGGTTGGGCAGCACCGTCAGCAGGTCGGTGTCACTGATGCCCAGCCACTTGCCCATCGTCGCGGCGTACTGGTCGACCGAGGTGGACGGCAGCAGGCGGCCCTGGCCGACGTCGTCGGGGCCGTTGTTGGCCACCGCCGGCGGCGTGCCGTAGTAGCGGCCGCCGTTGACGGCGCCGCCCAGCATGAAGTGCATGCTGCCCCAGCCGTGGTCGGAGCCGTCGTTGGCGGTGAGCGTGCGGCCGAAGTCCGAGGCCGTGAAGGTGGTGACCTGGCGGTCGACCTGGAGTTCCCGGGTCGCGGCGTAGAACGCGCCGAGCGCCTGCGCGAGGCTGGCGAGCAGCCCGGGGTGGATCGTCGCGAGACCGTCGTGGTTGTCGAAGCCACCCATCGACACGAAGAACACCTGGCGCTTCGCGCCGACGGCATCGGCGGTGCTGATCATGCGCGCCACCAGCTTGAGTTGATCGGCCAGCGGGTTCGTGCCGGGCGCGGGGAAGGGCGTGCTGATCGCCGGGCCTGCGTCCAGCGCCGCCGACAGCGCGCTGCCGGCGCTCAGCGAGCGCGCGCTGATGCGGCTGTACTCGTTCTCGAACAGGTGGGTGCTCGGCGCCGTCACCAGGGTCTGCAGCGCGGCCGAACACGCGGCCGATCCGAACAGCGGCCGGCTGACGCCGTTCAGCGCGACGGGCCCGTTGGGGGACACCTGGTACTGCGTGGCCGTCCTGCCGGAAAGGTAGACGGCGTTGCCCGACACGTTGACGCATGTGAAGACGGCGTTGCCGTTGCCCGACTCGAACAGGTCGCCCATGCGGCCGCCCCAGCCCGACGTGGCGCCCTCGGGCGACGAGGCCTGCCACACCGACTGCTGGTCGTTGTGCGAGAACAGCCGCGGCGGCAGCGGCACCTTGCCCGCGGTGTATTGCGCCTTCGTGGTGGGCTGCACCAGCGTGCCGACGTTGAGCATCACGCCCATCCTGCCGCTGTCGAAGATGGCCTTGAGCGGCAACAGCTCGGGCGCGAGCGCGTACTGCATGCCGCCGGCCAGCGCGACGCCGGGGGTCAGCACCGTGCCGGCCAGCTGGGCCTGCGTGTAGGCGAGCGTGGGGCGCATGCCCTGGTAGGCGGCGTAGCGCGTGGCGTCATACGGGATGAGGGTATTGCCGTAGTCGTTGCCGCCGTACAGGAACACGCACACCAGCGCCTTGTAGTCGGTGGCCGTCGCGGCGGCGGCCTCGCTCATCGCGGCCAGGTTCAGCGCCCAGGGCGCGGCGGCGCCGGCCATCGCCAGCATCGAGGAGCGCTTGAGGAACGCGCGGCGGGAAGCGTCGTGGGTCATGCGGGCCTCACTTCTGGACGATGTATTCGGGCGCGGCCAGCACCAGCACGAGCGCGGCGTTGACACGGGCGCGGCGCGTGGCGTCGGTGCCGGTGGGCATCGTCGAGACCGCGGCCGCGAGCGCGGCGATCGTGGCCGCGCTCACCTGGCCGGCGGCCAGCACGAGGTTGATCTCGGCGAACAGCGCGGCCGCGTCGTCGGCGAGCGCGAGCAGCGACGCGTAGTCGGGCGTGAGATCGGCGATCGAGCCCTGCACGGCGCGCTGCAGGTAGTTCACGCAGCCGACGACGGACGACTCGTTGGCGATCTGGAACTCGGGTGCCTCGAGTTCGTTCGCGTCGAGGGACGTGTTGGGCGGCACGTAGCCGGGCCGGAAGAAGTTGAACACCGACGGCGAGCGGCCGGGGCTCTGCGCGAGGCCCTTGGCGGCGTCGGAGGTGTCGCCGACGTCCCACAGGCCGCTCGGCGAGGTGACGCCGAACGCGCGTGCCCAGCCGGTGAAGCGCAGGACGGGCTCGCGCAGCTTGCCGTAGCCGTCGGCGTCGCCCGGCGCGCGGGCCTCGGCGTCGAGCAGCAGCGCGCGCACCACCGCCTTCAGGTTGCCGCGCGTGCCGCTGCCGTCGTCGTCGAACACCGCCGCCACGCGCGCCACGTAGGCCGGGCTCGGGTTGCTGGTGACCAGGCGCTGGATCAGCTGGCGGGCGAGGAAGGGCGCGACGTTCGGGTGCGCGGCGATGGCGTCGAGCGCCAGCCCCAGGCCCGTGTACGCGTCGGTGCCGTCGGGGATGGTGGTGCCGAGGAAGGCCTTCGCGCCGGTCTCGTAGCGCCTGGCGACCTGGATCATCGGGCGCCGGTGGAAGTCGGGCGTCGCGGTGCCGGTGGCCGCGTTCTGGCCCTGCAGGTCGAAGTCCCAGCCGGTGAACACGCGCGCCAGCCCGGTGATGTCGGGCAGGCCGTACGTCGGCGTCGTCTGGCCGTTGGCGAGCTGCGGCGTGCCGTCGGCCTCGAGCATCACGAGGCCGATCGTGAACAGCTGCATCAGCTCGCGGGCGTAGTTCTCGTCGGGCAGCGCGCCGCTGGCGGCGTCCTCCTTGGCGGATCCGCGGAAGGTGAGGAAGTCGCCCATCGCGCCGGACAGCGACATGTGCGTGAGCCACTCGCGATGGCTGCCGAACGCGTTGGCCTCGAGCAGGTCGGTCCAGGCCGCGGCGTTGAACTGCTTCCAGCCGCCGCCGACCAGGCCGTCGATGGCCACGACCCAGATCTCGGAGAGCGCGAAGGTGACGCGCTGGCGCAGCGTGTCGGGCGCGCTGAGCAGCTTGCGCCACATCGTCGCGTCGAAGCCGGCCTGGTCGTTCTTGTGCGTGGCGGCGGTATAGCCCTGCGCGACGAGCCAGTCCCAGCGCGAGTCCGTCACCGGCAGCGCGAACTGCGCGTCGAGCCAGCCGGCGTAGCCCAGGCTCATGACCTTGGCGATCTCCGCGCGGCTCGCGCCCATCGACGCCTGGGCGAGGAAGCGGGCGGCCTCGGCCGCGGTGGGCGCGGGGGGCGGTGGCGGCGGTGGCGGTGGTTCGGGCGATGGCGACGGCGAGGGTGTCGGCGAGGAGCCGCCACCGCCGCCGCAGGCCGCCAGCGCCGTGGCGGCGAAAGTGGCGGCGCTCAGGGCCGACAACGTGGACAGCGCCGAGGCGGGCGCGGGCGAGTCGCTGCGTGACGCGGGCGCACGCAGGCCTTCCTGGAGGTCGACAGTCATGGCTGCCCTCGTTTTCGGGACGTGGTGTGTGTGTGTTCGGTCGATGCGTCGTTGGAACGAAGTCACCGCCGAGATGGCCAATGTCGTCTTGAATGGCCGGGTTGCCAACAAGCTTTGCATGGAGAAACACCGGACGCACGATCAGCAAACTCGGCGTGAAGGCGCCGCCGGCCGGCGCGCTCCGGCCGGCACTGGACCCCTCGGTTCCGCCATTCATCGCAAGGGCGCACGCGCCCGGTCGGGCGGTCGCCGCGTCTCGGTAGACTGGGCGGCCCGCGCCAGAAGCGCAGTGGCGCATCTCCCAACGGCGCGACCCGCGCCAAGCACCCGTCCGCTCATGCACTCCCTGCCCAAGACCTTGCGCCACGTGCTCGTGGCCTCCTGCCTGCCTGCCCTGATGGGCGTTGCCCATGCCGCCCAGGCGCCGCGCGCCAACCCGCTGCTCGTCGAGAGCACGCTGCCGCTGCACTACCCGCGCTTCGACCAGATCCGCGACGAGGACTTCGCGCCCGCCTTCGAGCAGGCGATCGCCGAGCACCGCAAGGAGATCGCGGCCATCGCTTCCAACCCGGACAAGCCCAGCTTCGACAACACCGTCGTCGCGATGGAGCGCTCGGGCCACACGCTCGATCGGGTGCGCAGCGTCTTCGAGAACCTGACCAGCTCGAACACCAACCCGCGGCTGCAGGACGTGCAGCGCGCGATGGCGCCGAAGCTGGCCGCGCACGAGGACGAGATCCGCCTCGACGCGCGCCTGTTCGCGCGCATCGACGCGCTCTACGCCCGGCGCGACACGCTGGGCCTGGACGCCGAATCCGCGCGTCTGCTGTGGCGCTACCACCAGGACTTCGTGCGCGCCGGCGCCATGCTGCCCGAGGCGAGCAAGGCCAGGTTGCGCGCGCTCAACGCGGAGCTCGCGAGCCTGCAGATCACCTTCGAACAGAACACGCTCCAGGAGCGCGGCGCGTCCGCCGTCACCTTCGACGGCCGCGACGAGCTGGCGGGCCTGAGCGATGCCGAGATCAAGTCGGCCGCCGACGCCGCGGCCAAGGCCGGCAAGCCGGGCAAGTTCGTCATCGAGCTGGTCAACACCACCGGCCAGCCGGTGCTCGCCGAGCTCGCCAGCCATGCGTCGCGCATGAAGGTGATGGCGGCGTCGCTCGCGCGCGGCAGCCGCGGCGGGGCGTTCGACAACCGCGCCGTCGTCGCCGCGCTCGCGCGCAAGCGCGCCGAGCGCGCGGCGCTCCTGGGCTATCCGGACCACGCCGCGTTCCAGCTCGCGGAGCAGACGGTGGGCTCGGTGGCCACGATGAACAAGCTGCTCGCGCAACTGGCCACGCCGGCCGTGATCAATGCGCACAAGGAGGCGGCGCAGCTGCAGGCCCTGATCGATGCGGAGCAGGGCGGGTTCAAGCTGCAGGCCGCCGACTGGGACTTCTACACGCAGAAGCTGCGCAAGGCGCAATACGCGTTCGACGAGTCGCAGCTCAAGCCCTACTACGAGCTCGACCACGTGCTGATCGATGGCGTGTTCTACGCCGCCGGCAAGCTGTACGGGCTGACGTTCAAGGAGCGCCACGACCTGCCTGTCTACGAGCCCGGGGTGCGCGTGTTCGACGTGTTCGACCACGACGGCACGCCGCTGGCGATCTTCATCGGCGACTGGTACGCGCGCCCCAACAAGCTGGGTGGCGCCTGGATGAACGAGTACGTGGCCCAGGACGGCCTGACCGGCGACAAGCCGGTCGTCGTCAACAACCTCAACATCCCCAAGCCGCCCGCCGGCGAGCCGACGCTGCTGACGCAGGACGAGGTCACCACCGCGTTCCACGAGTTCGGCCACGCGCTGCACGGCATGCTGTCGCACGTGAAGTACCCCCGATTCTCCAGCCCCGGCGTGCCGCGCGATTTCGTCGAGTACCCGTCGCAGTTCAACGAGATGTGGGCCACGGCGCCCGAGGTGCTGTCGCACTTCGCGCGCCACTGGAAGACGGGCGAGGCGATCCCGCCGGCGCTGGTCGCCAAGGTGCAGGCGGCCAGGCGCTTCAACCAGGGCTTCACGACGACGGAATACCTGGCGGCGACGCTCCTGGACCAGGCCTGGCACCAGCTGCCGGCCGCGCAGGTGCCGGCGGCCGCCGACGTGACGACGTTCGAGGCGGCGGCGCTGCATCGCGCCGGACTGGACTTCCCGCCGGTGCCCCCGCGCTATCGCAGCACCTACTTCTCGCACGCATTCGCGGGCGACTACTCGGCGGGCTACTACTCCTACATCTGGAGCGAGGTGCTGGCGGCCGACTCCACCGACTGGGTGCTGGCGCACGGCGGCCTGACGCGCGAGGTCGGCGACCACATCCGCGCGACGCTGCTGTCGCGCGGCGGCAGCGTCGACGCGCTGCAGGAGTTCCGCGACCTCACCGGCGGCGCGCCGGACGTGGGCCCGCTGCTGACCAAGCGCGGGCTGGCCGCCACCGAGTGACGGGCCTGGGCCCCGGACGCTTCCGGGGCCGGCCGCCCTCAGCGCTGGGCGTGGTGGTGCTTGTGATGGTGATGATGGTGGTGGTGATGGCGGTGGTGATGGCGCGGACGCGCCTGCGCCGCCACGGCGAACATCGACAGCGCGCAGGCGACCGCGAGGAGCTTGGTCAAGGACATGGGAGCTTCTTTCTTCCGGGGTGATGGCCGGACTCGTGTCCGGGGCCGGCATCATGCCTCAAGCGCGACAGGGCCGGCGCCGGACCTTGACCATCGTGCCGGTGCCGGCCCTGCCGCGATCGATCGAAGCGGCCCGGGTTCGGGGCCTACTTCGTCTCGGACTTGATGTCGGCCTTGTCCTGCTTGTAGTCCAGCTTGGCGTCGGCCTTGTCCACCTTGGCCTGGGCCTTGGCGTCGTGCCTGCATGCGCGTTCCGCCGCGCCCTCGGTGTGGCGCTCGCAGGCCGCCTTGTTGGCGTGGTAGTCGGCCTTGGCCTGGGCCTTGTCGGCCTTGTAGTCGGCCTTGGCCTGCGCCTTGGCGGCGCCGGCGTCCGTGTGCGTCATCGTGTCGTCGTCGGCATAGGCGCCGAGCGACAGCGTGGCGGCGGAGGCGGCGAGCAGGGCGATGAGGGTCTTGTTCATGATGGCGCTTCCATGATGCGCCCGGCAGTGCGGGCTGAGGCCCCGATGCGGCAAGCGTGGTGCCGGCCGGCTCGGCGGTGGACGCCGATGCGGCCTTGTCCGACAGCGCGGTCGGGCTGGCACCGGCCCGCCACCAGGGCGGCCGGATCGGACGGCAGACGCGCGCGATGGACGTTTGCGACGGAGGACGGATTCGGAGGCATGGACGGAGACCGCCAGGCACGCCATCGCGGCAATATCGATGCTCCTGGTTCAGGAGAACGTTTCGATGATTGCACCTGCGTTTTCGAGTCGCGTGGACCGGCTTCGCCTGTTGGCGGCCGCTTGCGCCGTGTCGTTCCATCCGTGGGCTCCGGCGTCGACGCCGGGCGTGCCGGAGGTCTTCGCCCCCGGGACGATCTCCGCGACGGGCAACGTGAATGCGATCACGTTCAGCGCGGATGGCGACTGGGCCTGGTTCGACGAGGTTGCCGGGGGCGGCTCGACGATCATGCAGTCGCATCGAGTCGATGGAACCTGGAGCCGCCCGGAGATCGCGGCGTTCTCGGGTGAATGGCGCGACCTGGATCCCGCGATGTCGCCCGATGGTTCGTTCATCGTCTTTTGCTCGAACCGACCGGATGTCGCCGGCGGCAAGCCGCTGGATGCACGCGGCTTCGATGGCCGGGTCCATCCCGGCGCCGGCTCGCATCTCTGGCGCGTCGACAAGGTCGGCTCCGGATGGGGCGAGCCTCATGCCTTGCCCGCCATCGTCAACGACGACACGCGGCTGTATTCACCCAGCGTCGCTCGTGACGGAACGCTCTGGTTCCAGCATCCGGACAATTCGACCCATACCTATCACCTGCTGCGGTCCGAGTGGCGTGACGGCCACTACCAGAAGCCTGTTGCGGTCGCCATCGGGCCAGCCGAGGTCGACGAACGCGATCCCGCCGTGGCTCCGGACGAATCGTTCGTCGTGTTCAGCACCAAGCCGGCCGCCCGGGCCGACGGTCGCCTGGTGATCTCGTTCCGGCAAGGGTCGCGCTGGAGCACGCCGGAGGATCTCGGCGAGGCCGTCAACCACGACGGCGCGGAGGGCCCGCACCTGGGCGCGGACGGGCGGACGCTCTACTTCGACAGCACGGCGACGTTCCAGGCCGGTTATCCCCGCACGCGCGAGCAGACCCTTGCCGACCTCGAACGCGCACGTCTGTGGGATAACGGGAACAGCCACCTCTGGATGGTGCGGCTCGATCCCTGGCTCGAGCGACGTCAACGGTAGGACGACCTGGCGCCAACGGCGAGTCGGCCGGCGCAACGCGTCGGCGCGGAAAGGCCGCATCACAAGATGCGCCGCAGCGCCTCGAAGAACAGCTCCGACTGCAGCCGCTCGCCGCGCGTCTGCTCGCCGACGTGGCGGGCCAGCGCCTCGTCGACCGCCACCAGCGGGCGGCCGGTGGACTGCGCCAGCACCTGGTGCAGGCAGGCGCGCTCGAGGAAGTAGAGGTCGTCGTACGCGTGCGCCAGCCGCTCGCCGCAGACGATGACGCCGTGGTTGCCGAGGAAGGCGACGTCGGCCGAACCCATCGCGCGGGCGATGCGCTCGCCCTCGGCGTCGTCCAGCGCGAGGCCGTTGTAGTGCGCGTCGACCGCGATGCGGCCGTGGAAGCGCATGGCGTTCTGCGACAGGGTGGTGTCGAGGGCGCGGTCGGCGGTCAGGGTCAGCGCGGTGGCATACGGCATGTGGGTATGCAGCACGCAGGGCTTCCCGAGGCGGTGGACCGCGGCGTGGATGAACATCGCGGTGGACTCGACCTCATGGCGGCCCGCGAGCCGCGTGCCGTCGTTGGCGACCAGGATGATGTCGTCGGCCTGGATCTCGCTCCAGAGCAGGCCGCGCGGGTTGAGCAGGAAGCGGTCGGAGCCGTCGGGCAGCTCGACGCTGAAATGGTTGCAGATGCCCTCGGCGAGCCCGTGGTGCGCCGCGGCGCGCAGCGCGAGCGCGAGGTCGGCGCGCAGGCCGGCGACGTCGGGTGAATGGAAATCCTCGGCATGCATGGCGACTCCCTGGCGGCGGCAGGCCCTGACTCTACAGGCACGGGCCGGATCGCCCGGGCGCACCCGGCGAGCGGCCGGGCAGGCCGATTGCCGCGTCGAGGCGATTTCGTCGACAAGAGGCCAGCCGCCATGCCCGCACGCTCATCCGTCCGCGTCGCCCCGTTCGGGTTGCACGCCCTGGCGCTGCTCGCGCTCGGCGTGCTGGCCGCCTGCTCGAAGGAGAGCGCCGCGCCGCCGCCGCCCGTGGCGGCCGCGTCCGACGCCGCGGCGTCGGACGCGATGGCGCCGCTGCCGGCCCCGATGCAGGCGCCGGCGGCCGTCGCCACGCAGGCGCCGCCGCCGCCGCTGCCCCAGGTGCCCGCCCAGGCGCCCGCAACCGCGCCCACGCACGTGGCGGCGAACGACGATCCGAACGCGCCGCTCGAAGTCGCGCCGCCGGCCGCGGGGTATGCCAACGAATCGACCTACGCGAATGCGCCGGTCTACGCGGACGACCCCGGATACGCCGGCGACGAGCAGCAGCAGGTGGTCAGCGTCTACGTCGACCCGCCGCTGGAGCAGCCGGCGCCGGTGGCGGTCGACTGGGCGCCGCCGCCGATGCTGGTGGAGGAGGTGCCCCCTCAACCTTATCCGGACGCGGTGTGGACGGGCGGCTACTGGGGCTGGCAGGGCCGCTGGGTGTGGTGCGCGGGCCGCTGGGCGCGACCGCCGCGCCACGGCTACCGCTGGCACGAGCCCTACTACGAGCACCGCCACGACAAGGTGGTGTACATGCCCGCGTACTGGCAGGCACCCGATCGCCGCTTCATCGCGCCGGCCGCGGGCGTCGCCATCGCGGCGGCCGTCATCGCGGCCGGCGTGCACGCGGGCCACCACGCGGACGGGCCGCAGGGCGTGTTCGTGCCGCCGCCGCCCGGCTCGCGGCCCGGCATCATCGTGCCGGCGCCGCTGAACACGCCGCCGCGCGTGGTGGTGGGAGCGCCGCCGGTGGTCAACGTGGGCATGCGCGTGAACGGCAACGTGGACAACGACAGCCACGACGTCACGAACAACATCATCAACATCACCAACGTCACGAACGTGCGCAACGTGACGATCGTGGCACCGGCCACGGCCACGGCGAACCGCCAGGACTTCCACCAGGCCGTCGTGGCCGATCCGCATCGCCCGCCGCCCGCGCTGGCGGGCACGCGACCGACCGCTCCCGTTCCACGCACGACCCGCGCCGTGGCCGCCTGGCAGCCGGGGCACCAGCCGCCGGCGCTGCCCGCGGCGCAGCCCGTGCGCGGCATCGCGCCGTCCGGCGGACGCCCGGCCCCGCCGCCGGCCGCGGTGGCCACCGAGACGCAGGCCATGCAGCAGGCCCGGCAGGCGCAGATGATCCAGCAGGCGCAGCAGCAGCGTGCGCAGCAGGGCCAGCCGCCGCTCACGTCGCAGCAGGAACAGGCGCTGAAGTCGCGCGAGGCGCAGGTGCAGGCGATGCAGCAGCAACAGGCGCAACAGCAGGCGCAGCAGCGCGCGCGACAGGAGCAGGCGCAGAAGGTGCAGGCCGAACAGAAGGCCCGGCAGGAGCAGGCCGCGAAGGCGCAGCAGGAGCAGGCGCAGAGGCTGCAACAGCAGCAGGCGCAGCAGCGCGCGCAGCAGGAACAGGCGCAAAGGGCGCAGGCCGAACAGAAGGCCCGGCAGGAGCAGGCCGCCAAGGCGCAGCAGGAGCAGGAGCAGGCGCAGAGGCTGCAACAGCAGCAGGCGCAGCAGCGAGCGCAGCAGGAACAGGCGCAGAAGGCGCAGGCCGAACAGAAGACTCGGCAGGAGCAGGCTGCAAGGGCGCAGCAGGAACAGGCCCAGAGGCTGCAACAACAGCAGGCGCAGGAGCGCGTCCAACGGCTGCAGGCGCAGCAGGCCCAACAGGCCCAGCAGGCCCAGCAGGCCCAGCAGGCCCAGCAGGCCCAGCAGGCGCAGGCCGAACAGAAGGCCCGCGAGCAGGCCGCGATGGCGCAGCAGGAACAGGCGCTGAAGGCGCGCCAGGAGCAGGTTCAGAAGCTGCGGCAGGAGCAGGCCGCGAAGGCGAGCGCCGAGGCCGAGGCGAAGGCCAGGGCCGACGCGGACGCGAGGAAGGGCAAGGACCGCAAGCCGGGCGACGGCCCGTCCAGGTAGACGGGTCGGGCCGGCTCAGGTCAGGCGTCGCGCGGGCCGCGCGCGGCCTGCGCCAGCCCGCGCAGCAGCGCGTCGATGTCGTCTTCGGCATGCGCCGCCGACAGCGCGATGCGCAGCCGCGCGCTGCCTTCCGCGACGGTGGGCGGGCGGATCGCCGGCACCCACAGCCCGGCGTCGGCGAGCGACTGCATCACGCGCAGAGCGTCGTCGTTGGCGCCGATGACGAGCGCCTGCACGGCCGTCTCCGACGGCAGCAGCGTCCACGGCGTGCCCTCGATCGCGGCCGGCATCCCGGCGCGGAATCGGGCGATGTTGCGTTGCAGTTGCGCCAGCCGCGCGGGCTCGTCGCGGAACACGCGCAGCGCGGCGCGCACGCCCTCGGCCAGCATCGCGGGGGCGGCGGTGGCGAAGGTGTAGCTGCGCGTCTTCTGCAGCAGCCACTCGACCAGCACCTGGCTGCCGGCCACGAACGCGCCCGCCACGCCCGCGGCCTTGCCGAGCGTGGCCATGTAGACGACGCGGCGGCTCGCCCGCGCGCCCGTGCGCCCGACGGCCGCCAGCGATCCGCGGCCCTGCGGCCCGCACACGCCGAAGCCGTGCGCGTCGTCCAGCAGCAGCAGCGCGTCGTGCTGCTCGCACAGCGCGATCAGCGCGGGGATGTCGGCCACGTCGCCGTCCATGCTGAAGACGGCGTCGCTGATCACCAGCTTGCGGCGCGCCGGGCTGGCCTGCATCAGCGCGTCCAGCTGCGCGAGGTCGGCGTGCTCGAAGCGGTGGATCGTCGCCTTCGACAGCCGCGCGCCGTCGATGAGGCAGGCGTGGTTCAGGGCGTCGGAGAACAGCGCGTCGCCCGGGCCCACCAGCGCCGGCACGATGCTCGCGTTGGTGGCATAGCCGGCGTAGAAGTACAGCGCGCGCTCCAGGCCGACGAACTCGGCGAGCTCGCGTTCGAGCGCCGCGTTGGCCTCGCTGTGGCCGCTGACCATCGGCGAGCCGCCGCTGCCGACGCCGTAGCGCCGTGCGCCGGCGATCGCGGCCTCGCGCAGCGCGGGGTGCTGCGACAGCCCGAGGTAGTCGTTGCTGCAGAAGGCCAGCATGCGGCGGCCGTCGACGCGCAGCCAGGCGCCGTCCTCGGGGCGCGCCTCGCGGCGGCGCCGCGTGAGGTGCGCGGCGTCCAGTGCGGCGAGGCGCTGCGGGATCTCGTCGAGCCAGGACGGCCCGAGGTCGTGCGTATCGGAAGTCATGCGGGAAGCGTGAAGCGATCGGCGTCGGCGCGCGGATCGGGGGTCGGCGAGAACGGCAGGTCGGCCAGCAGCGGGGCGCCGAGATGCGTGCGCAGGTAGTCCAGGTTCTCTTCAGGACAGAGGAAGGCGGGGTCGACGCGGTTGGCGATCCAGCCGGCGAGCACGAGGCCGCGCGCGCGGATCGCCTCGGCCGTCAGCAGCGCGTGGTTGAGGCAGCCCAGCCGCATGCCCACCACCAGCACGAGCGGCAGGCCGATCGCGGCGGCGAGGTCGGCGCCGGTCAGCGCGTCGGTCAGCGGCACCAGGAAGCCGCCGGCACCCTCGACGACCAGCGCGTCCGTGCGGCGGCGCAGCTCGGCGACGGCGTCGATCACGGCGTCGAGCGAGATGACCGTGCCCGCGCGCGCCGCCGCCAGGTGCGGCGACAACGGCTCGGGCAGCAGGATCGGGTTGTCGAGCGCGGGCGGCACTCGCACCGTGGACGCGGCGCGGTGCGCGATCGAGTCCTCGTTGCCGAGGCCGTCGGCGGTCGGCACGCCGCCCGCGGCGATCGGCTTCATCCCGCACACGCGCTCGTGGCGCCGCGCCAGCGCGTGCAGCAGCGCGCAGGCGGCGTGGGTCTTGCCGATACCCGTATCGGTACCGACGACGAAGTAGCCGACGTTCATCGGGCAGCCTGTGGCCTGGGGCGTGCAGTGCGAGCGCCTGCTGGCGGTCGTGCGACGCTCATGGCAGCGCCCGTTCGTCGCCCGACGGCGAGGACGGGTCTTCGGCGAGCGTGGCCTGCAGCGCGGCGAGCGCGCCGTCGGCGAGGTGGCGCGCCGTGTCTTCCTCGAGCACGTAGGGGGGCATCGCGTACAGCGTCGAGCCGATGGGCCGCAGCAGCAGGCCGTGCGCCAGCGCATGGCGCGCATAGCGGCGCGCGAAGTCGGGCGGCGCGTCGGCGATGTCCCAGGCCCAGATCATGCCGAGCCGCCGCGCGTGACGCACACGCGGGTGCGCGTGCAGGGGCGCGAGCAAGCCATCGACCATGCGGGCGCGCTCGAGGTTGACGGCCAGCACGTTCTCGCGCTCGAAGATGTCGAGCGTGGCCAGGGCCGCGCGGCATGCGAGCGGGTTGCCGGTGTACGAGTGCGAGTGCAGGAAGCCGCGCGCGGCGTCGTCGTCGTAGAACGCGTCGTAGACGGCGTCGGTGGCGAGCACCGCGGCCAGCGGCAGGGTGCCGCCGGTCAGGCCCTTGGACAGGCAGATGAAGTCGGGCCGGATGCCGGCCTGCTGGTGCGCGAACATCGTGCCGGTGCGCCCGAAGCCGGTGGCGATTTCGTCGACCACCAGGTGCACGCCGAACCGGTCGCACAGCGTGCGTGCCTCGCGCAGGTAGGCCGGGTCGTGCATCGCCATGCCCGTGGCGCACTGCACCAGCGGCTCGACGATGACGGCGGCGGTTTCCTCGTGGTGCCCGGCGAGCCACTGCGCGAGCTCGCGTGCGGCCCGCTGCGCGACGTCGGCGGCGGTCTCGTCGCCCTGCGCGCCGCGCGCGTCGGGCGACATCACCGTCGCCGACAGCCGCACCAGCGGCGCGTAGGCCTCCCGGAACAGCGCGATGTCGGTCACGCCGAGGGCGCCCGCGGTCTCGCCGTGGTAGCCGCCCCGCAGCGCGACGAAGCGGTTCTTGGCCGGCCTGCCCGCGTTGCGCCAGTGGTGCGCGCTCATCTTCAGGGCGATCTCGGTGGCCGACGCGCCGTCGCTGGCGTAGAACGCGTGGCCCAGGCCGGTGAGCGCGGCCAGGCGCTCCGACAACTCGACCACGGGGGCGTGCGTCAAGCCGGCCAGCATCGTGTGGTCCAGGCGTGACAGCTGGTCGACCAGCGCCGCCCGGATCGCCGGATGGCCGTGTCCGAACAGGTTGGTCCACCACGAGCTGATGCCGTCGAGGTAGCGCTTTCCTTCGACGTCGACGAGCCAGGGTCCTTCGGCCGACGCGATGGCGACCAGCGGCGTCGAATCGGCCGACGGGCCGTCCGGCGCGCCATGCGCCTTCATCTGCGTGCACGGGTGCCAGACGGCGCGCAGGCTGCGGGCCCGCCAGGCGTCGTTCGAGCTCGTGAGGGTCGAGGTCATCGCAAGCATCCGCCCGCGCGCGCTGCGGCGCCGGCGCCCCTGGGAGCGGCCGCGCGTGCGCTCATTTGGCGGACTTGGCTGCCGCGACGGTCTCTTGCGTGTGGCCGACGAACGGCGGCCGCGGCTTGATGCGGTTGCCGGCGTCGGCGTCGACGAACACCAGCTTGGGCTGGGCGTCGTCGAGCCTGTCCTCGTGCACCTGGGCGAACGCCGCGATGATCACCAGGTCGCCCACGGCGGCGCGGCGCGCGGCCGAGCCGTTGAGCGAGACGATGCCGCTGCCGCGCGGGGCGCGCAGCGCGTAGGTCACCAGGCGCTCGCCGTTGTCGACGTCCCAGATGTGCACCTGCTCGTTCTCGCGGATGTCGGCGGCGTCCAGCAGGTCCTCGTCGATGGCGCACGAGCCCTCGTAGTGCAATTCGCAGTGCGTGACGCGGGCGCGGTGGATCTTGGATTTGAGCAGGGTGCGGAACATCGGTTTCGGGCGCCACGAAAACTGGCGCGGATTGGGCGGAAAAGACGGGATTTTGCCCGGCTTCTCTGCCTGCACGCTTTCGGTCCGCTGCGGCAGGGGCTTTCCGGCCGTCGACGACGGCCTCGATGAGGCGGCTTTTCGGGCGCTTTTCCGGCTCAAGTTTTCGGGGCGGCCCGGCAACATGTCGTCACACGAAAACCCTGCCCGCATTCCGTTTCCAGCTCCTCCATGGCCGGCCAAGACTCCGCAGACCGCAACCTACCCGCCTCAGCGAAGAAGATTCGCAAGGCGCGGCAGGAAGGCAACGTCCCGCGCTCGCGGGACCTGGGGCATTTCGTCGCCATGGGCCTGGCCGCCGGGCTGCTGTTCACGGTGATGCCGTCGCTGACGAGCTACGCCCGGCGCCTGCTGAGCGACGGCCTGACCTTCGACCACCGCGTGATCGCCGACCCCCACGCCGCCGGCGAATTCGCCCTCGGCCTGTTCACGCGCGGCCTGATGGTGGTGCTGATCGTCGGCGGCCTGTTCATGGCGGCCGCCGTCGGCGCCAACGTCGCCTTCGGCGGCTGGAACCTGACGATGAAGGCCGTCAGCCCCAACTTCGGCAAGCTGAACCCGATCTCGGGCTTCGGCCGCATCTTCAACTTCCAGCAGCTCGTCAACGTGCTGAAGGCGTCGGCCCTGGCGATCGCCGTCGGCTTCGCCGGCACCACCTACCTGCGCAACCATTTCGCCGACCTCGGCGGGGTGCTGACCGCCGAACTGCCCGACGGCTTGTCCACGGTCGGCCGCACGCTGGGCGGCGGCTTCCTGGCGATGCTGGGCGTGCTGGCGCTGTGGGCCCTGGTCGACGTGCCGTGGCAGAACAAGCAGTTCATGGACAAGCTCAAGATGTCCCGCGAGGAAGTCAAGCAGGAGCACAAGGAGTCCGAGGGCAACGTCGAGGTCAAGGCCAAGATCAAGCAGAAGATGCGCGAGATGGCCAGGCGCCGCATGATGAAGGCGGTGCCGGTGGCCGACATCGTCGTCATGAACCCGACCCACTACGCGGTCGCGCTGAAGTACGACCAGGAGGCGATGGGCGCCCCGCGCGTCGTCGCCAAGGGCACCGACCGCCTGGCGATGCGCATCCGCGACCTGGCGCGCGATGCCGGCGTGCCGGTGCTCGAGGCGCCGCCGCTGGCGCGCGCGCTCTACACGCACGTCGAGATCGACGCCGAGGTGCCCGCCATGCTGTTCGCCGCCGTGGCACAGGTGCTGGCCTGGGTGTACCAGCTGCGCGCGGCGCCCAACCTGAACCTGCGCGCGCCGGACGTCAGCGTGCCGCCCGAACTCGATCCGCTGACCGGCGGCCCCCAGCCCAAGCGTCGTCGCCCCGGCCCGCGCGCCGCGGCGGCCCAGTGAAGAAGCCATAGAGCCCGTCGATGGACCAGATCAAGAACCTCCTCGCTTCCCTCGCCGGTGGCAACGGCGCGCTCGGCAAGGCCCTGATGGCGCCGGTCTTCATCGTCATGGTGCTGTCCATGATGGTGCTGCCGCTGCCGTCGTTCGTGCTGGACCTGTTCTTCACCTTCAACATCGCGATGGCGCTGATGGTGATGCTGGTGTCGGCCAACCTGGTGCGTCCGCTGGACTTCGCCGCGTTCCCCACCGTGCTGCTGATCACGACGCTGCTGCGCCTGTCGCTCAACGTCGCCTCCACCCGCGTCGTGCTGCTGGAAGGCCACACCGGCCCGGGCGCCGCCGGCCACGTCATCGAGTCGTTCGGCCACTTCCTGATCGGCGGCAACTTCGCCGTCGGCCTGATCGTGTTCGCCATCCTGGTGGTGATCAACTTCATCGTGGTGACCAAGGGCGCCGAGCGCATCGCCGAAGTCGGCGCGCGCTTCACCCTCGACGCGATGCCCGGCAAGCAGATGGCCATCGACGCCGACCTGAACGCCGGCCTGATCGACGAGGCGATGGCCAAGCAGCGCCGCCGCGAAGTCGGCGACGAAGCCGAGTTCTTCGGCTCCATGGACGGTGCCTCGAAGTTCGTGCGCGGCGACGCGATGGCCGGCATCCTGATCCTGTTCATCAACATCATCGGCGGCTTCATCATCGGCGTCGTCCAGCACGGCCTGTCGGCCGGCGAGGCGGCCGATTCCTACATCCTGCTGGCGGTCGGCGATGCGCTGGTCGCGCAGATCCCCGGCCTGCTGATCTCGGTGGCCGCGGCCATGGTCGTGTCGCGCGTCGGCAAGGACGAGGACTCCGGCTCGCAGATCCGCAGCCAGCTGTTCGGCTCGCCCAAGGCAATGGGCATCACCGCGGCCATCGTCGGCGCGCTGGCGCTGATCCCGGGCATGCCGCACCTGGTCTTCATGATGATCGCGGGCGCCGCCGGGTGGTTCGCGCACTTCCAGACGAAGAAGGCCGCGCGCGACGCCGCCGCCGCCAAGGCCCGGGCCGACGTGCCGCCGCCGCCCAAGCCGGCCGACGCCGAGGCGGGCTGGGACGACGTCACCCCCGTCGACATCCTGGGCCTGGAAGTGGGCTACCGCCTGATCGCGCTGGTCGACAAGAGCCGCTCGGGCGACCTGCTGGCGCGCATCAAGGGCGTGCGCAAGAAGTTCGCGCAGGATGTCGGCTTCCTGCCGCCTTCGGTCCACATCCGCGACAACCTGGAGCTCAAGCCCAGCATGTACCGCGTGACGTTGCGCGGCGCCGTGATCGGCGAGGGCGAGGCCTTCCCGGGCATGTTCCTGGCGATCAACCCAGGCGGCACCACGCTGGCGCTGCCCGGCACGAAATGCGTGGATCCGGCCTTCGGCCTGCCCGCCGTGTGGATCGAGGAGCGCCAGCGAGAAAGTGCCCAAATGAGTGGGTATACGGTCGTTGATTGCCCGACCGTCGTGGCCACCCATCTCTCACACTTGATGCAAGTGAACGCGGCTCGCCTGTTGGGCCGCAACGAAGTCCAGATGCTGGTCGAACACGTGACCAAGCTGGCCCCGAAGCTGATCGAAGACGTCG
>JAEKKH010000155.1 GCA_019510465.1 Burkholderiales bacterium | reverse complement strand
CCCAACGTGCGCAGCAGCAGCCACGCGGGCAGGCCGAGGTACAGCGCCGCGAGGCCCAGGCGCTCCAGCTCGCGCCGTGCCGCGATCGCTCGCGCCGGGGCGACGACGACGCCGGCCAGGGTGCCGGCCTCGATCAGCGCGCGCACGGCCGCCGCGCACAGCACCACCGCGATGGCCCAGGCGGCCCACCACAGCGCGAACGTCGTCAGGTAGGCCTTCAGGCCGAATGTCTCGTACTCGCCGAAGGCGCCGCCGTACGCGATGTGCTGGTGTAGCCGGAAGGCGGGGATGGCCAGCAGCAGCGGGAACAGCCCGAACTTCAGCAGCGGATGCGCGAGGCGGCCGCGCGCGAGCGCCGCGCTGGCCTGCGCGTAGCGGCCTGCGTGCGGCGGCGCCACGGTGGCGATCGGCGTGCCGGCGGCGGCCGACAGCGCGCGTGCCAGGCCGCCGGGGCGCGCCAGCGCGAGGCCAAGGCGCCAGCGCTCGCCGCTGCGCAGGCGCAGTGCGACGCCGGAGCCTGGAATCGGCAGCGACCAGGGTTCGATGGCCGCGATGTCGGCCAGCGGCAGCGCGAGCCGGCGTGCGCCGCGCGTGAACACGAGCGCGCCCTCGACGACGTCGGCGCGCGCGGTGAAGGCCCGCAGCACGCACCAGGCGGCGGCCTCGGGCGCGAGGAACAGGCCGCCGAACGCACGGATCTGCGCCAGCGTGTTCGACTGCAGCGCGACGGCGCCGATCATCCAAAGCAGGCCCCCGCGCGCGAGCACGCGCAGCGCGCCGGCGGCCATGCGCGCGGGGCCCGGCAGCAGCGCGACGTCGGCGGGCAGCGCAGGGGTGTCCGCGGCCGGCGTGGGCGCGCCCAGGTTCGTCCAGCCTCGACGGCGCAGCAGTGCGAGCGCGGCCAGCAGCGCGAGGGACGCCGCGGCGACGCGGCCCACCCAGTCGCCCCAGGCCACCATCAGCGTGCGGGGCGGCGTGCGCACCGGCAGGTCGCCGACCGCCAGGGCCTGCGCGCCCATGGGCGTGCCGGCCAGCACGCGGCCCGTGGCGTCGATCACCGCGCTGTAGCCGTTGGTGGTCGCGCGGAACTGCGGCAGCCGCGTCTCGATGCTGCGGAACGCGGCCACCGCCTCGTGCAGCGCGGCGCCCCGTGGGTGCGCGCTGAACCAGGCGTCGTTGGACATCGTCAGGATCACCTGCCCGCCGAGCCGCGCGCCGGCGATCGCGAGGTCCGGGTCGACGTCGTCCAGGCAGATCAGCGGCAGGACCGGGATCTCGCGGCCGTCGGCCAGCCGCAGGGGCAGCAGGCGCGCGCCGTTGCCCGGCTTCCAGGTGCCCGCCCACGGCAGCCAGCGCCGCAGCGCCGGGCCGTCCAGCCACGGCGGCACGTATTCCGTGAGCGGGAACAGGCGCGTCTTGCGATAGAAGCCCAGCAGGCCGCGGTTCGGCTCGACGAAGGCCGCGGCGTTGTACTCGCCGGCGTCGTCCACGTCGTAGCTGCCGAACACGAAGGGGACGCCGGCGGCGTCGACGATGGACCGGATCTCCTGGTCGAGCGCCGCGCCGGCCGCGCTCTTGGGGTGGCCGAAGGGGGTGGGATAGACCGTCTCCGACCAGAGCACCGCGTCCGCGTGCTGCCGTTCGACGGCGTCGTACGACATCGCGAAGTGCGTGTCGAGCACCTGGCGCACCACGTTCGCGGCGCCGATCTCCCGGCGCAGGCGTTCGTAGTCGACGATGTTCGATTGCACGAGCCCGACGCGCAGCGGCTTGCCGGCGGGCGCGGGCAAGCTCGACAACGCGATGGCGCCGTACGACGCCAGCAGCGCCGGCACGGCCGCGGCGAGGGCCAGCGGGCGCAGGAGCGCGCGGCGTCCGCGGCGACGCCGCGCGTGCGCCGCGGCGATCCCCTCGTTGGCGAGCAGCAGCGCCAGCGTCAGGCCGGTGGCGCCGCCGAGGTCGGCGGCCTGGCGCAGCAGGCGCGAGGGGTACAGGCCATGGCCCAGCGTGTCGCCGAGCAGGCGCGGCACCGCCCATTCGGTGGCGACCCAGGCGGCGGCCGCGACGACGGCCGCGAGCGCACGCCCCTGGCGGCGCGCGGCCAGCCGGCGCGCGAACGCGAACGCGAGGATCTGCGGCTGGAACAGCGGCGCCGCGACGAGCAGCAGCGCCAGCCCGGCCGGCTCGCCCCACTGCGTGAATTCGCCGATCGCGCCGCCGAACCAGCCGAACACCGCGAGCGTGTACGCGACGGTCATCGACCAGGCCAGCAGCAGCGTGCGGGCGAGCGAGCCGGGCATGTCGAGCGCCCGCAGCCAGGGCACCAGCGCCACGAAGCCCAGCACCCAGCCGGCGCCGCCGCGCGCATAGGCGAACGCCAGCAGCGCGCTGACGGTGACGGCGGCCGCGTCGCGGGCGCGCGGATGCGCCGACAGCAGTTCGGTGGACCAGGTCATGGGGTCATCGGCCTTCGATGGGGGTGGGGATGACGATGCGGCGGATCGGCAGGCCGGGCGGCGCGAGCTCGGGCGGCACGACGCGATCCCTGGGCACCGCCACGGGGCGGCCGTCGGCGGCCGTCGGCTGGAAGTCGGGCGCGAACATCAGGATCGGCTCGATGCGCTGGCCGTCGTCGGTCGCCTGGTAGTGGCGCACGTAGCCGGGCGGCAGCACGAAATCCTCCGGCACGGCCAGGCCCACGAGCGGCGGCTTCGTGCCGGGCGGGTTGAACGCGCCCAGTCCGCCATGCACGCCCGCGGCGTGCAGGCGATCGATGACCTCCTTCATCGTCGGCTTCTCGCCGTCGTTGATGTAGGCGGTGATGTCGGGCGTCTGGTCGGTGCCGGGCGGGCGCACGCGCGGGATGCGCGGGCTCGCGCTCGCGGGCACGGGCCCGGATGCGTCACGCGCGGCGGCCGCGCGCGCGGGCGCGGGCGCCGACGCGCCGGGCGAGGTGTCCGCGATCCGGGGGGCGGCGGACGAGGCGGCGGACGCGGCGGCGCCTGCCTGCGGCGGCGGCGTGCCCGTCGCCGGCCACCAACCCGCCACCGCGCCGGCCGCGAGGCCGAGCGCGATCACCAGGTACCCGATCGACGGGCCCCAGCGATCGCTGCGGCGACTCCTGGCCATGCGGCCCACCCGGCTCGCGCCTCAGGGCGCCGCGGTGTTGGACGTCGAGACCGCCCAGCCCATGCGCTCGTGGCCGTACTGGTTCCAGATCGGGCTCTTGCCGTTCGCGAACGCGGTGTAGCGCGGCGCGCCCGAGCCCGTGGTGCCGCCGAACAGGCCGGCGGTGACCGTGCCGCCCGTGTAGGTCGGGTGCGTGTCGTCGGACTGGATGTAGTCGTAGCTGGTGCCGGACGACACGAAGTGCGTGTTGGCGTCGCGCAGCGTCGAGCGCAGCGTCGACGAGATGCGCGTGACGTATCCCGATTCGCTCTCGCCGGCCTGGTACTGCAAGGCCACGGAGTCGACGATGCCGTCGCCGTTGCTGTCGTAGTCGGCGCCCATGTACTGCGCGAAGTTGTCGGCGCAGGTGAAGCCCTTCTGGCGCGCGTATTCGCACATCCAGTAGTTCATCCTGGCCAGACGCGGCAGGAAGGTCTGCTGCAGGTTGACGCTGGCGCCGGTGCCGGCGTCCCTGCACGAGCTCGGCGTGTTGTCCGCCGCATAGCCGGGATAGTGCAGGTTGGAGACCACCTTGACCTTGACGCCGGCGTACGCATTGGCGTTGATGTAGTCCATCGCGGCGGCCACGTACTGCCTGCAGGTGTTGACCGCGCTGTCCATGCCCGAATAGTCGCAGGTGCCGGTCTGGCTCTTGAACGACGAACGCGCCTGCAGGCCGTCGTTGCCGCACATCTCGAAGGTGACGACGCGCGTCGAGCTCGCCTGCATGTAGGACTTCTCGGCGACGATCTTGTTGTTGTACACGTCGGAGGCGACCGCGCCGGACTTGGCGCGGCGCACGCTCTCGATGTCGGCGTTCCACAGCGCGGACAGGTACTCCGCGTCCACCGTCGGCGCCGAGTACCTGGCGGCGCTGGTGATGGACGTGTTGTAGCCGGCATAGATCGAATCGCCGTAGGCCACCAGGCGGTACTTGGTGGACGTGCCGGCGCGGTCGATCGTCCACGAGACGTTCTGCGTCAGCGTGTTGGCGCCGGCCTGCGCGGCCAGGCCGGCCAGAACGAGCGCGGGCGCCAGGCGGGCGAGCGCGCGTGCGATGCGTGCGGGGAGGGTGGGGACTCGTGTGCTCATCTGGTTCTCCTGGATTTGTGCTTGGAGGGGGGAACAGAACGCCCGAGTCCGGCGATGCCTCGTGGGCCCGGAGTCGGCGTGACGCGAGTCTGGACACGCGGCCTGTCCGCGAGATTCGGATGAACCCGGTCCGGGCGACGCTGCCGGAACGCGCGGACAAGCACTTGGCTCGCGGAGACAGCCGACTTGCAAATCGCGACCAATTCGCGGGCCGGATACCCGGGGGAGGCATGGCGTCGACAGCGCGGCGTCAGCCGGCCGACAGCCGCCGCGACTGTTACGCGCGGTCGAGTGAACGCTTGGTCGCGCCGCGGCCATGCACGGATCGGCGGGCCCCTGCGTCCGCCTTGCGCGTCGCGTCCGGAAGGGCGCGGCGCACGCGCTTCCCAAACCAGAGGAGATCCCGATGAGAAAGCATCCGCTATCCCTGACTGCCCTCGCGGTGGCCGCCGTGCTGGCCGCGGCGGCGCCGTCGAGCCAGGCGACGCCGGTGTCGGTCACCAACCTGGTCACCGACGACCAGGCCGCGAACCCGGCGAAGATCACCGACCCCGGCCTCGTCAACGGCTGGGGCCTGTCCTATTCGCCCACGAGCCCGTTCTGGGTGTCGTCCAACGGCGCGGGCACGTCCACGCTGTACCGCGTCGATCCGGCCACGCAGGCCACCACCAAGCTGGGCTTGACGGTGGCCATCCCCGGCGCCGGCAGCGTCACGGGCCAGGTGTTCAACCCGGGCGGCGCCGGCCAGTTCAACGGCGACGCGTTCCTGTTCGTCAGCGAGGACGGCACCGTCTCGGGCTGGCGCGGCGCGCTCGGCACGAGCGCCGAGGCGCTGGTCTCGGTCGGCGGCATCTACAAGGGCGCGGCGCTGGCCACCATCGGCGGCAACAGCTACCTGTACGGCGCCGACTTCGGCCGCGGCACGATCGACGTCTTCAAGGGCAACGCCGGCGCCGCCAACCTGAGCGGCGCGTTCACCGACCCGACCCTGCCCTCGGGCTACGTGCCGTTCAACGTGCAGAACCTGGCCGGCTCGCTGTTCGTCACCTACGCCCTGCGCGAAGGCAGCAGCACCGACGAGACCGCCGGCGCCGGCTTCGGCTTCGTCGACCGCTACGACCTGCAGGGCAACCTGCTGGGCCGCGTCGCCAGCGGTGGCATGCTCGACGCGCCGTGGGGCCTCGCGATCGCGCCGGCGTCGTTCGGCGCGCTCGCCGGCGACCTGCTGGTGGGCAATTTCGGCGACGGCCACATCAGCGCGTACGACCTGGCCACCGACTCGTTCATGGGACAGCTGTCGGGCACCAACGGCCAGGCGGTGGCCATCGACGGGTTGTGGGCGCTCGGCGTGGGCAACGACGGCGGCGCGGGCAGCAGCCAGTCGCTGTACTTCACCGCCGGTCCGGGCGACGAGTCGCACGGCCTGTTCGGCGTGATGCAGGCGGTGCCGGAGACCAACACGGTGGCGATGCTGCTGGCCGGTCTCGCCATGTTCGCGTGGCGTGCCGGGCGGCGGTCGAACCCGCGCTAGCGGCCTCAGCCGGCGAGCGCGGTCACCACGGCGTTGATGGCCGCGCCGCCGGCCACCAGCCAGGCGGCCAGCGCCGCGCCCAGTCCCAGCGGGGCCAGGCCGGCCGCCTTCATCGCGGCGATGCGCGTCGTCAGGCCCAGCGCGGCCATCGCCACCGCGAGCAGGGCGAGGTCGACGTCGCCGGCGATCGCGAGGGCGGCCCGCGGCAGCACGTCGAGCGAGCGCAGTCCCGCCAGCGCGACGAAGCCGAGGGCGAACCACGGGATCGTGATGGGCGGGCGCAAGGGGGCTGGCGCCGTCGGACGCCGGCGCGCGACCCAGGCCGACAGCGCCACGAGGAAGGGCGCCAGCATCATCACGCGCACCATCTTCGCGATGACGGCGGTGTCGGCCGCGGCGTCGCCCGCGGCATGGCCCGCGGCCACCACTTGCGCGACCTCGTGGATCGTCGAGCCGGCCCACAGGCCGTACGCGGTCGGCGACACCGGATGGACCGCCGCGGCGAGGTGGTACAG
Source organism: Burkholderiales bacterium (assembly GCA_019510465.1). GTDB lineage: Bacteria > Pseudomonadota > Gammaproteobacteria > Burkholderiales > Burkholderiaceae_C > Scleromatobacter. The sequence goes on along the minus strand of JAEKKH010000155.1, from coordinate 30,334 downwards.
CGCCGGGTACAGGAAGATGGCGACGCTGCCGAAGCCGACGACGGTGGCCACGGCCACCGCGACCTGCTCGGGCCGGCCGCGCACCACCGGCTCGGTCGCCAGCACCGCCGCCGCGCCGCAGATCGAGCTGCCGGCGCCGATCAGGATGGAGGTCGTGCGATCGAGCCCGAACACGCGCGGGCCCAGCGTGCAGGCGAGCGCGAAGGTGCTGGCGATCACGGCGGCGTCGATCGCGATGCCGGCCAGTCCGACATGCCCGATGTCCTGGACGGTGAGCCGCAGGCCGTACAGCACGATGCCGGCGCGCAGCAGGCGCTGCCTGGCCAGGTTCAGGCCTTCGGCGGATGCCGCGAGCGCCGGCGCCGGCAGCAGGTTGCCCGCCACGAGGCCCAGCGCGATGGCCAGGGTCAGCGCGGACAGCCCGTGCGACTGCAGCCAGTCGGCCCGCGCGAAGGTGGTCGCGGCCGTCGCGACGGCGGCGGCCAGCAGCAGGCCGGGCAGCAGGCGCGCCGCCGTGATCGGGGCTGCAGGCGTGGCAAAGGTTCGGGAGGCGGCGGTCATGTCGGCGATTCGAGGCGGGACGGTGGCCGCACTGTGCCCAGCCGGAATCTATCTGTAAAACGAATAGATATCGTTGTATCTACCTGATCGGTGAGTAGACTGCGCGCATGCGAATCACCTTGCGCCAGCTGGCCGTCTTCATCGCCGTCGCGGACGCCGGCAGCACGACGGCCGCCGCGGGCCGTGTCGCGCTGTCGCAGTCGGCCACCAGCGCGGCGCTCAACGAGCTCGAGGCGGTGCTCGAGGCCCGGCTGTTCGACCGCGTCGGCACGCGCCTGGTCCTGAACGACACCGGCCGCGGCCTGCTGCCACAGGCGCGCGCGGTGCTCGACGGCGCGGCGGGCATCGAGCGCGACTTCGGCATCGCCGTGGACGCGCGCGACGCCGCCGCGCCGTCGCTGCTGCGCGTGGGCGCGAGCACGACCATCGGCAACTACCTGCTGCCCACGCTGATCGCCGACTGGCGCCGGGCGCGGCCCGACGCGCAGGTCGACGTGGCCATCGCCAACACCGCGGCCGTGGCCGCGGCCGTGGCGCGCATGGAGGTCGACATCGGCCTGATCGAGGGCCCGTGCCACGAACCCGAGCTGCTCGCGCGGCCGTGGCGCGAGGAGGAGCTCGTGATCTGTGCTGCGCCGTCGCACCCGCTGCTGGCCGGCGACCCCGCCCGCAAGCTCGACGTCGCCGCGCTGCGCCAGGCCGCGTGGTTGCTGCGCGAGCCGGGCTCGGGCACGCGCGAGGCCGTCGAGCAGGCGCTGCAGCCGCACCTGCACCAGCTGCGCGAGGGGCTGCGCTTCGGCGGCACCGAGGCCATCAAGCAGGCGGCGGTCGAGGGCCTGGGCCTGACGTGCCTGTCGCTGTTCGCGGTGCGCGACCTGATCGCGCTGGGGCGCCTGGTGCGCGTGCGCACGACGCTGCCGCGCCTGGCACGGCGCTTCTGGCTCGTGCACCATCGGCGCAAGCAGTTCTCGCGCGGCTTGGCGGCCTTCGTCGACTTCTGTGAGCAGGGTTGACGGCGCTGCGGTATCGTCGACGGCTGGCCACGCAGGAGGACCGCGCATGAACCGCCCCACCGACGACGATCGCTTCGAGCTGTACGGCTTCTGGCGCACGTCCGCCACGTACCGGGTGCGCGTGGCATTCCACCTGAAGGGCGTCAAGCCGCGCGAGACCTTCGTCGACATGGACGGCGGCGAGCAGAACGGCGAGGCCTACCGCCGCATCAACCCGCTGGGCGGGCTGCCGGCGCTCGTCGACCACGGCCCCGGCCAGCCGCCCGTGCCGTTGACGCAGTCGCTGGCCATCCTCGAATTCCTCGATGAGCTCTACCCGCAGCCCCCGCTGCTGCCCGCCGACGCGCACGGCCGCGCCCGCGTGCGCTCGATCGCGCAGATGCTGGCGGCCGACACGCACCCGCTGATCACGCCGCGCGTGCGCCAGTACCTGTCCACGCTAGGCGGCTTCGACGCGGACGCGTCGCGGGCGTGGCTCGTGCACTGGCTGGGCACCGGCCTGCGCGCCGTCGAACAACGGCTGGCCGCCGAGCCCGGCACCGGTCGCTTCTGCCACGGCGACCAGCCGACGATCGCCGACATCTGCCTGGCCAGCCTGTTCATGGTCACCGGCGTGCTCAAGATCGACGTCGGCGGCATCCCGGTGTCCACGCGCATCGTGGGCGAGTGCGAACGCCTGCCGGCCTTCGCCGCCGCCGCGCCGGCGCTGCAGGTCGGCGCGCCGGCCCTTTGAACGGGAGCAGCACGATGACGCCGCCCACCTTCGACGAATTCCATTCCCTCGCCCGGGCGCATGGCGCCGCGGACGTGCAGGAGCGCCGCTGGAACCCCCACCAGGTGGTCGAGATCCACTCGCACCCGTTCGAGGCCCAGGCGATCGTGACGCAGGGCGAGATGTGGCTCACCTGCGGCAACGAGACGCGCCACCTGCTGCCCGGCGGCGAGTTCCACCTGCCGGCGCACACGCCGCACTCGGAGCGCTACGGCCCCGAAGGCGCCACGTACTGGGTGGCGCGGCGCGTGCCGGTCTGAGGTCGACCGCCGCGTCGGCCGCCGGGGCGCTCGCTCGGGGGAGCGGCCCGCCGACGCCGGCTATCGCCGTGCGCGCTGCTGCCAGAGCGGCTTCTTGCCCTTCAGGTGCCGCTCGATGCCTTCGTTGAGCCGCGTGCGCAGGTCGATCACTTCCTCGATCTGGCCGTAGCTGCCGGGGAAACGGAGATCGAGCCAGAGCCACAGCGTGCACGAGCGCAGTGCCTTCTCCATGTTGTCGAGGCGGCTGTGCTCGTCGACCTCGGACAGGAACCACGGCGTGCCGGCCTGGCCGGCGTTGGCGTGGTTCCAGGCCCATTCGAGGAAGGCCTGGACCTGCGTCTCGGTGCGCGTGTCCACCGGCGCCTGGGCGTAGATGAAGCGCTGCTTGAGCGTGAGCTTGCCGGCGTTGTGATCGAGCTGCTCGGCGAGTTCGAGCATCTGGTCGAGCTCGGCGACGGCGAAGTGGGCGTCGTCCAGCCGGAGCTGGTCGACGAACACGTCCAGCACCGCGCGCAGCCTGGCCAGGCCCAGGCGCGTGGCGATGGTGTCCACGTGCCACCAGTTGGGCGCGACGAAGGCCTTGAAGTCGCGCGGCGCGCGCGGCTGCCGGGGCAGCAGTTCCTTCAGCGTGCGCAGCGCGGAGGGCTCGGCCTCGCGCAGCACGCCGGCGAAGCCTTCCTCGTGCAGGCCGTAGCGGCCGGCGCGGCCGGCGATCTGGTGCACCTCGGATTCGTCCAGCAGCCGGTCGCCGACGCCGTCGAACTTCTTCAGCGTCGAGAACAGGACGCGACGGATCGGCAGGTTCAGGCCCATGCCGATCGCGTCGGTGGCCACCAGGATGTGCGCATGACCGTGGGCGAAGCGCTCGGCCTCGCGGCGCCGGACCTCGGGCGGCAGCGCGCCGTAGATCACCGAGACCGGATGGCCATTGGCGGCGACCTGGTCGCGCAGCATCAACACCTCCTTGCGACTGAAGGCGACGACGGCGTCGCCCTTCTTCAGCGCGGAGATCGGCACCGGCCCCGGCAGCAGCTCGACGTGCTGCTTGCGCTCGAACGTGCGCAGCTTGCAGGTCTCGCCGCACAGCTTGAGCAGGTTCTCGATGGCCGGCGCCGCGTACGCCGAGCAGATGACGATGACCTCGTTGGCCGGCACGCCCACGATGGCCTGCGTCCAAGCCCAGCCGCGCGAGGCGTCGAACAGCATCTGGGCCTCGTCGATGACGGCCACGTCGATCGGCCTGGACGTGTTGACCATCTCGATGGTGCTGGAGACGACGCGCGCTTGCGGCGCGGGGTCGTTCTCCTCGCCGGTCAGCAGCGACGTGGGCACGCCGCGCGCGACGAGGCGGTCGCGTCCCTCGAGTGCCAGCAGGCGCAGCGGCGCCAGGTAGCAGCCGTCGTGCGCGGCGGCCAGCTGCTCGAACGCCGCGTGCGTCTTGCCGCTGTTGGGCGGCCCCACGTACAGCGTGACGCTGCGCTGCAGCCGGCGCGCCAGCTCGAAGCTGTCGGGGTAGCCCTGGAACGCCAGCTCGGAGTTCAGGCCGGCCAGCGCGTTGAGCTCGGCGACGTGGCGCTCCCAGCGGTCCTGGGCGCGCACGAGCGAGGCCTTGAGGTCGGCGAGCGGCTGCGGCCGCGCGGCCTCGGCCTGCAGGCGCTGGACGAGCGAGCCCAGCTGTTCCGGGTGGCCGGACTCGGCGCGCGCCAGCAGGCGCTCGACGTGGTCGACGACTTCAGCGGCGTCCGGATAGGGCGGCGGTTCGCCGATGGCGGCCACGAGGGCCTCGATGTCGCCCGTGCGATGGAACTCCCACACCGGCGCATCGGCGATCGGCTGGCGCCAGGCCATGCGCAACTGCACGCCGCTGGTGGGCAGGCGCAGCTCGTGCTGCAGGAAGCGGTCGAAGCGGCCCGCCTCGCGGGTGATGCCCAGCGCCTCGAGCTCCGCCGTGCGCTCCAGCATCTGCGCGCGCACCTGCGGGCCGTTGCCGACGGTATCGAGATGGCGCAGCGCGGCGGCGACGTGCCCGGGCGCGATCCAGCGGCTCGGCCGGCCGCCGGCCACCGCCTTCTGCAGCAGGATCAGGCCCAGGCCGTCCAGGTGCTGCTCGAAATGCGGCGCGTGCTCGTCGATGTAGTCGGCGGGCTTGACGACTTGGGGCAGCTGGTACGCCGCCTGCTGGATGCGGGCGATGTCGGCCGGGTTGACGTCCTCGGGCACGCGGCTGGCGTGCCGGGCGTTGGGCAACTTGAACGCGCGCGGCGCGGCGGCGGGCGGGGAGGTCGGTGGGTTCGCGGGTTCGGAGCTCATTCGGGTGCACGGGCGCGTCACGCGCCGGGTGCGTATTCGGAGGAAAACCGACAGTATGACTGCTGGACACATCGGACAGGGCACACTGCCGACGATGGATCGCCTGGAAATCGCGATGCGCGACGTCGAGGACGCTCGCGTCGGAGCGCTCAGTCGCATGAAGTGGGTCGCCGCGGGGCTCCTGGCCGCGGCGCTCGCCGGGCTCGCGCTCGCGTCGTGGCAGGGCGGCGAGGGCGGCTGGGGCTGGCTGCAATCGTTCTGCGAGGCCTCCGCCGTGGGCGCGATCGCCGACTGGTTCGCCGTGGTCGCGCTGTTCCGCCGCCCGCTGGGCCTGCCGCTGCCGCACACGGCCATCCTGCCGCGCAGCAAGGCGCGCGTGGCCGACGGCCTGGCGCATTTCGTGCGCGACCATTTCCTCGAGCCGACCTCGCTCGTGCTGCGCCTGGCCGAGCTGGATCCGGCACGCCGCCTCGGCGACTGGCTGGCGGACCCGGCCCGGGTGCACGACTGGGTCGCCGAAGGCCGGCGCTGGGCGCTCAAGGCGGTCGGGTTGTTCGACGACGAGCGCATGCGGCGCGCGACGCTGGAGCTGATCGTGGCGCAGGCGCGCCGCTGGAACAGCGCCGCCACCGCGGCCGAGGTGCTGACGCTGCTGACGCAAGGGGGCCGCCACCACGAGCTGCTGGACGCGGGCCTCGAGAAGATCGGCGGCTTCCTGGCCGAGGACGAGGTCAAGCAGCGCGTCTCCGAGCTGATGGTGCGCCACGCCCGCAAGGAGTGGCCCAAGGTGGTGGGCATGGTGGAGCTGGTGACGCCGGTGGCGCGCATGGCCGACGGCCTGGCGTCCCGGCTGAGCGCCTCGGTGCTGGGCGAGCTGCGCGACGTGCTGTCGCAGCCCCATCATCCGGTGCGCCAGCGCTACGACAAGTGGCTGGCCGAGTTCATCGAGCGGCTGCGCGACGACGAATCGTTGATCGCCGCGTTCGACCGCGTCAAGGAGCGCGCGATCACCGACCCGGCCGTGATCGACTATGCCGGCGGCGTCTGGAACGACATCAAGCGCCTGCTGCAGGCCGACCTCGCCGACGAGCGCTCGGCGCTCGCGGAGCACGTGGCGCAGGCGATGCGCGACGTCGGCGACCGGCTGCGCGAGGACGCCAGCCTGCGCGCATCGCTCAACGAGCACCTGTTGTCGGCGGCCGGCACCATCGCCGCCAACCTGCGCGCCGGCGTCACCACGCACATCGCGCAGACGATCAAGGACTGGGACGATCGACAACTGGTCGAACAGCTGGAGCTGAGCGTCGGCCGCGACCTGCAGTTCATCCGCATCAACGGCACCGTCGTGGGAGGCCTCGCAGGACTCGCGCTGCACGCGTTGCGGCTGCTGCTGCAGTAGGACGTGCGCTGCACGCGCCCGTTCGCTGCCGCCGTGCGGCATACACTCTGGCCGTCCGAACGTGCCGGAGAAAGAGCACATGGGATCATTTCCAGGGAAGGAAACGGGGCGGGACGGGTCGCGTTTCGGGTGGCTGCTGCCCGCGCTGGCCGTGGGCGTGGCCGTGGCCGTGCTGGCCGGCACCACCATCGTGCGCGACTTCCGGCAGGAACGCGCGCGTGCCGCGGCACGGCTCGAGGGCGTGGCGGACCTGCGATCGACCCAGGTCCAGGCGTGGCTCGAACGCCACCTGGGCTTCGCGCAATTCCTGCAGGAGGGCGCCGCGCTCGCGCAGCTGTACCTGCGTTGGCAGGACAACGGCGACGACCAGGCCGGCCAGCAGCTTCTGGCACGCGCGATCGACTCGCGCCACGCGGTCGGCGCCGACAGCGTACTGATCGTCGACGCCACGGGCCGGGTGCTGGCGCGCGAACATCCGGCCGATCGGGAGATCAGCCCGGAACTGTCACGCGCGCTCAAGGACGCCCTGCGGGCCAGTTCGGCCACCTTCTCCGACGTCTATGTCCGCGCCGGCGCCCAGATTCCACAACGGCTGGACATCGTGATTCCCCTGCTGAAGACCGGGCAGCCGGCCCGTGGAGCGATCGTTCTGCGCATCGATCCTCGGCGTTCGCTGTTTCCCCTGCTCGCCAACTGGCCCGTGCCGAGCCGGTCCGCGGAAGCGGTGCTGTGGGCGCGCGAGGACGACCACGTCGTCAACGTCACGGAGGCGGGGCGCGAGCCGCACGGCCTCGGACGCGTCGGCGAGGCGGTCGCCACCTCGGGGCTGCCGATCGCCCGCGTCGTGCGGGGCGAGCAGCCACCTGGCGTCGCCACACGCGAGATCGACGATCGCGGCACCGACGTGCTGTGGGTGGGCCGCCCGGTCGCGGGCAGCAATTGGTGGCTGGCGGCCCGGATGGACATGGACGAAGTCGATGCGCCGGCCCGCACGCACGCGGGCGAAACCGTGCTCGCCGCGCTGCTGGCCCTCATGGGTGCCACGCTGGCCGCGCGGGTGTGGTCGCAGCGCAGGATGGTGCGCGACGCCGAGCGCGAGGCCGAGTTCGAGCGCGTCGCCCGCCTGGCCCTGCGCGAGAGCGAGCAGCACTACCGCGCGGTCGTCTCGGTGCTGAGCGAGGGCGTCATCGTGTTCGACCTCGCGGACCGCATCGTCAGCAGCAATCCAGCCGCGTCGCGCCTCATGGGCACGACCATCGTCGCCGGCCAGAAGCGCACCGAGATGATGGGCAGCTGGACCTCGCTGCGGCCCGACGGCACGCCGATGCCGCAGTCCGAGCAACCGAGCCAGCGCGTGATGGCCGGCCAGGGGCCGCAGCTGGACGTGCCCGTGCATGCGCGCGATCGCCAGGGCGAGCACCTGGTGTTCCGCGTCAGCGCCGTGCCGCTGACCAGCGCCGAGACCGGCGAGATGACCGGCGTCGTGGCCACGCTCGTCGACGTCACCGCGCAGCACCGCATGGCCGACGACCTGCGACGCCACCGCGACGAGCTCGAGACCGAGGTGGCGCAGCGCACGCGCGAACTGGTCGGCGCCAACGCCACGCTGGCGGACACCTTGCGCTTCACGCGCGAGATCGCCGACGCCATCCCGGGGCTGCTCACGTACTGGGATCGCGACCTGCGCTGCCAGTTCGCCAACCGCCCCTACCTCGAGCGGCTGGGCCTGCCGGCCGAACAGGTCATCGGCCGCGCCAAGTCGGATATCCGCGGCCCGGCCGAGGCCGGCGGCCTGGCGCCGCGCCTGACCCAGGCCCTCGAGGGCGAGTCGCAGCTGTTCGACTACCAGGACGCGCGCGATCCGGCGCAGCCGCGCTGGTTCCAGGTCCACATCGAGCCCGCGTTCACGCAGGACGGCGGCGTGCAGGGCGCCTACATGATGGCCTTCGACATCAGCGCGCTCAAGCACGCGGAGGCCGCGTTGACCCGAAGCAACGAGGCGTTGGCGCGCTCGCGCGACGAGGCCGAGACGGCCAACCGCGCCAAGAGCGCGTTCGTGGCCAACATGAGCCACGAGATCCGCACGCCGCTGAACGGCATCCTGGGCCTGGCCTACCTGCTCGCGCGCGACCCGCGCGACGCGCAGCAGCGCGACCGCCTGGCCAAGATCGGCGACGCCGGCCAGCACCTGCTGCAGATCATCAACGACGTGCTGGACCTGTCCAAGATCGAGGCCGGCAAGCTCACGCTGGAGGCGACCGACTTCTCCCTGGACCCGCTGCTGTCGACCGCCTGCGACATGGTGGGCGAGCGCGCGCAGGCCAAGGGGCTGGAACTCGTCGTCGAGACCGACCGCCTGCCCCAGCGCCTGCGCGGCGACCCGACGCGCCTGTCGCAGATGGTGATCAACCTGCTGTCCAACGCCGTCAAGTTCACCGACCGCGGCTGGGTCAAGCTCAAGGGCGACCTGCTGGACGACCGCGACGGCCGCGTGCTGGTGCGCTTCGACGTGCAGGACACCGGTCCCGGCATCGCACCCGAGCGGCAGGCGGAACTGTTCAACGCGTTCGAGCAGGGCGACAACACCACCACGCGGCGCTTCGGCGGCACCGGCCTGGGCCTGTCCCTGACGCGCAACCTCGCCGCGGCGATGGGCGGCACGGTGGGCGTCGAGAGCACGCCGGGCGCCGGAAGCATCTTCTGGTTCACCGCCTGGCTGTCGCATGCGACGCGCGAAGTCGAGGCCGCCGCGCTGGCGCCGATGAAGGCGATGCGCATCCTGCTGGTCGACGACCTCCCCGAGGCGTCGGCGGTCATCGCGCACTACCTCGAGACGATGGGCATGCAGGTCGACGTGCAGCCCAGCGGCGACGCCGGGCTGCAGCGCGTGGAGTCGGAAATGGCGCAGGGCCGGCCCTACGACCTGATGCTGGTGGATTCCAGCACGCGCTGCGGGGACGACACCCCCACGCTGGTGCGCCTGCATGCGCTGATGGGCGACGGCATGCCGCCGTGCGTGCTGCTGTGCTCGACACCCGAGGGGCTGGAGGGCGACCGCAGCATGGGCGTCAAGGTGGAGGCGGTGCTGGACAAGCCGGTGACCGCTTCCGCGCTGCACGACGTCGTCGCGCGCATCCTGTATCGCGGCGGCACGGACGCCGCCGTCGTGCGCGACGCCAGCGAGGACCGGGTGCGCGAGCGCCATGGCGGCCAGAGCGTGCTGCTGGCCGAGGACAACATCATCAACCGGCTCATCGCGCGCGAGCTGCTGACCAACGCCGGCCTGGTGGTCGAGCAGGCGGAGAACGGCGCCATCGCGCTGGAACTGGCCTCGCAGCAGTCCTGGGACCTGATCCTGATGGACATGCAGATGCCGGTGATGGACGGCCTGGAGGCCGCGCGCGCCATCCGCGAGCGCGGCGACACGCGGGTGCCCATCGTCGCCATGACGGCCAACGCGTTCGTCGAGGATCGCGACGCCTGCCTGGCCGCCGGCATGAACGACCACATCGCCAAGCCGGTCAACCCGGCGGCGCTTTACACCATCCTGATGCGATGGCTGCCTCAGAAAGCGATTTCACGCCACTGAGGTCATGTCCCGACTCAAGTTCGGGCGGCGGGCGCCGAAAACAGGACATGAAGCCGCGTCCGCGATCCGCTCGCACCCGGCGCCTCCTGCAGTCACCGCCAGCGCTGTTCGTTTCGCGCACGCTCGGCGAGCCCGCCATACCGAGCCTCCGACCGAAATGAACCTCAAGCTGAAACTGCCGCTGGCATTCACCGGCGTCCTCGCCGCGCTGATGGGCGCCGCGCTCATCGGCATCCACAGCCTCAACGATTCCGTCGCCATCTACGAGGTGGAGGTCGGTGCCCAGAACGCGCACGAGCGCGACGTCGCCGACGTGCTGGTGAACTTCAAGACCCAGGTGCAGGAGTGGAAGGACACGCTGCTGCGCGGCAAGGACCCGGACAAGCTCGAGAAGCACTGGGGTGCGTTCGCCAAGCGCGAGTCCGCCGTCGACGACAAGGCCAGGGCCTTGCTCGCGACGCTGCCACCAGGCGAGAGCCGCACGCTGGTCGAGCAGTTCAGCCAGGCGCACGCGAAGATGGGCGTCGACTACCGCAAGGGCTTCGAGGCGTTCAAGAACGCAGGCTTCGATCCGTCGGCCGGCGACGGCGCCGTGGCCGGCATGGATCGCGAGCCGGCGCGACTGCTGGCCGAAGCCGGCAAGAAGATCGCCGCCGACAGCGCCGCCGTGTCCGCCGACGCCGCCACGCAGGCGCATCGCGCGTCGCTGGTCAGCATCGTGCTGATGCTGGTGGCCGGCGCCGCGGGCATCGGGGTGGGCGTGCTGTTCAGCCGCAAGATCACCCGTCCGGTGGACGACGCCGTGACGGTGGCCGAGGCGATCGCCGGCGGCGACCTGACCAGTGAGGTGCGCGTGGCCGGCCGCGACGAGATCGCGCAGCTGCTCAAGGCGCTCGCGACCATGCAGGGCAGCCTGGCCGGCGTGGTGAGCAACGTGCGCAGCAACTCGGAGAGCGTGGCGACGGCGTCGTCGCAGATCTCGCAGGGCGCCAACGACCTGAGCGCGCGCACCGAGGAGCAGGCCTCGGCGCTGCAGCAGGCCGCGGCGTCGATGGAGCAGCTGTCCTCCACGGTGCGCCAGAACGCCGACAACGCCCAGTCGGCCAACCAGCTCGCGCTCGGCGCCAGCGCGGTGGCGCGCAAGGGCGGCGACGTGGTGGGCGAGGTCGTCGAGACGATGAAGGGCATCGACGACAGCTCCAAGCGCATCGTCGACATCATCGGCGTGATCGACGGCATCGCGTTCCAGACCAATATCCTCGCGCTGAACGCCGCGGTCGAGGCCGCGCGGGCGGGCGAGCAGGGCCGCGGCTTCGCGGTGGTGGCGGGCGAGGTGCGCTCGCTGGCGCAACGTTCGTCGGACGCCGCCAAGGAGATCAAGGCGCTCATCTCGGCCAGCGTCGAACGCGTCGAGCACGGCAGCGCGCTGGTCGACCGCGCCGGCGAGACGATGACCGAGATCGTGAGCTCGATCGCGCGCGTCACCGACATCATGGGCGAGATCAGCGCCGCCAGCACGGAGCAGAGCTCGGGCGTCGGCCAGATCGGCGACGCCATCGCGCAGATGGACCAGGCCACGCAGCAGAACGCCGCGCTGGTCGAGGAAAGCGCCGCGGCCGCCGAGAGCCTGAAGGGCCAGGCGCACCAGCTGGTGCAGGCGGTGTCGGTGTTCAAGCTCGAAGGCCGGCCCGCGGAAGGTTTCCGCGTCGCCGCGGCCTCGATGGTCGCGCCCAAGCCGGCGTCCCGCGCCGCGGTGCCGGCGCGCCGGCCCGCGCAGGTGGCCGCCAAGGCCGCGACGGGCGCACCCGCCGCGCGGGTCCCAGCGGTCGCGGCGCCCGTGCGCGGGAAGGCGCTGGCGTTGGCCGGCGACGACTGGGAATCGTTCTGACGTCCTGCGGGTAAAGTGTCCGTTCTACAAGGAGCGGACATGAGGGGCAGGGCAACGAGGACCATCCTGGCGGCCGCACTGGCGGCCTGTGCCGGCGCCGGCGTGCAGGCGGCGGCCACCGTCGTCACGGCCGATCGCATGCTGGACGTGCTGTCCGGCAAGATGATGGAACGGCCCGCGATCGTGGTCGTCGACGGTCGCATCCGCGCGGTGCTGTCGCAGGGCGCCGCGGCGATCCCCCAGGACGCGGCGCGCATCGAGCTGCCGGGCCAGACGCTGCTGCCGGGCCTGATCGACATGCACGTGCACCTGGCCGCCGACGCCCGCATCGACGGCAACCGCACCCTCGACTACACCGACAGCTTCTGGGTCGCCGTGGGCGTGGCCAACGCCAGGGCCATGCTCGAGGCCGGCTTCACCACCGTGCGCGACGTCGGCGCCCCCGACTACGCCGACGTCGGCATCAAGCAGGCCGTCGAGGGCGGCTACGTGCCGGGCCCGCGCATCGTGCCGGCGACGTATGCGCTGGGCACCACGGGCGGCCACTGCGACGACACCGAAGGCCTGCCGCCGAGCTTCTCCCCGGTGCCGACGCCGTCGGTTGCCGACAGCCCCGACGGCTTTCGCGCGCTGGTGCGCCGCGTGCACAAGTACGGCGCCGAGGTGATCAAGATCTGCGCCACGGGCGGCGTGCTGTCGCGCACCGACGCGGCCGGCGCGCAGCAGATGTCGCTCGAGGAGATCAAGGCCGTCACCGACGAGGCCCACCGCCTCGGGTTGAAGGTGGCCGCGCACGCGCACGGCACGTCGGGCATCAACGACGCGCTGCGCGCGGGCGTGGACACGATCGAGCACGCCAGCCTGGCCGATGCGGAGTCGTTCCGCCTGGCCAAGGAGCATGGCGCGTGGTTCTCGATGGACATCTACGACGACGACTACATCCTGGCCGAGGGCGCGAAGAACGGCATGTACGAGGCCTCGCTCGCCAAGGAGCGCGCCATCGGCCTGAAGCAGCGCCAGACCTTCCGCGCGGCCTGGCAGGCCGGCGTGAAGATGATCTTCGGCACCGACAACGGCGCCGTGTTCCCCGCGGGCCAGAATGCGCTGCAGTTCGCGAAGATGGTCGAGTGGGGCATGCCGCCGCTGGAGGCCATCCGCGCCGCCACGCGCAACGCGGCGCAGGCGCTCGCGCGCGAAGGCGATGTCGGCGCGATCGAGGTCGGTCGCTACGGCGACTTCGTGGCCGTCCAGGGCAATCCGCTGCAGGATGTGCGCCTGCTGGAACACCCGAGCGCGGTCATCAAGGGCGGCGAGCGGGTGAAGTGAACGCGAGCGGGGGCCGCGCTCGCGCGTGCCGCCGCGTCGCGAGGCCTGCTCGGCGCCCTCAGGCCAGCGGCTTCTCCATGAACACGCTCAGCGGATCGTCGCGGTAGCCGGCATAGGGCCCGCGCCGCGCATAGCCGAACGACGCGTACAGGCCCAGCGCCTCGGGCTGGTACGGCCCGGTCTCGAGCATGAGGCGCGGGCAACGCGCTTCCGCGGACGCGGCCTCGACCGCGCGCAGCAGGCCGCCCGCGATGCCCTGGCCCCGGCAGTCGGGCCGCACGTACATGCGCTTGATCTCGCCATGGTCGGCCCGGAGCACGACCGCGCAGCAGCCGACCGCGCGTCCTTGGCCGTCGCGCGCGACGAAGAAGCGCACGTTGTCGCGCTTGAGCGACGCCAGGTCGAGGGCATGCCGGCTCTCGGGCGGGTACAGCGTGTCCTGGTAGGCGTCGAGGTCGGCGATCAGGGCGATGACCTCGGGTTGGTCCGGGGTCTCGAGCGAGATGTTCATCGATGGGGTGAGGACGGGCGAGCGGCAAGGAATCGTACTCGAACGCCGCCGAGGCGCGCACGCGTTCGCCGCGCGATGCGCGATGCGTGATGCGTGATGCGTGATGCGTGATGCGTGATTTGCGATGCGCGGCGCGGGCGCGGGCGCCAGGCGATGCGTGCAGGGCGTGGCGTTCGCCCTCATGCGAGCCTCGATCGGCCGAGCGTCCTGGACGACGACGGCGGCGGGTTCAACCGGCACGGCGGGGATCGAACGACCCGAGCTAACTCCGGGCGGCTTCCTCCTCGGCCAGGCGCGCCAGCAGGCCCGAATGCCGCACGGTGGGCGTGGCGATGGCCTGTTCGAGCACGGACGGATCGGCCACCAGGGCCACGCCGCGGCGGGCGCGCGTGACGGCGGTGTAGAGCAGCTCGCGCGTCAGGACGCGGCTGCGCTGCTGCGGCAGCATCACCAGCACGGCGTCGAACTCGGAGCCCTGCGACTTGTGGACGGTCATCGCGAAAGCCGTCTCGTGCCGGGGCAGCCGCACCGGCGCGATGGCGCGGAAGCCGCCGGGGGCGGTGGCATCGGGGAAGTGGACGAGCAGCTCGCCGTCGGCGCCGGGCAGCGCGATGCCGATGTCGCCGTTGAACAGTCGCAGCACGTAGTCGTTGGCCAGCACCAGCACCGGTCGGCCGGGGAACCAGGGCGAGGCCCCCGGGCCCTCCAGCGCGCTGCCGGTGCCCGCCGGCCCGGTCGGGGCGAGGGCCGTGCGAACGCGCCGCGTCATCGCCGCGTTCAGCGCCGTGACGCCGCGCGGGCCGTCGCGCAGCGCGCACAGCACGCGGAAGCGGCCGAAGGCCTCGGTGATGGCCGCGACGTCGCGCGAATCGGCGACCAGCGTCTCGCGCCAGGCGGCGTAGCCGGCGTCCATGTCGGCGAGCGCGGCGGCGTCGACCGATGCGTGGCCGGCGGCGGCGGGATCGAGGGCGTCCAGCCAGCGGACGTCGGGGTCGGCGCCCTCGCGCAGCCAGTCGGCCGCCGCGCCCGCCCGGCCGGCGTTGACGTCGTGCGCCAGTCGGCCGACGCCCGAGTCGACCGAGAATCGGTAGGTCTGGGTGAACCAGACCGCGCAGTCCTGGAGCGCGCTGGGGCGCGCGGGCGGCGGCGCCACGATGGCGGCGGCGGACGTGCCGGTCATCGCGGCGAGGTCGCTCACGCAGGCCGGGGTCAGCGTCGGGTCGACGCTCAGCTCCGCGAACACCGCGCCGGATTCCACGGCGGCCAGTTGATCCTTGTCGCCCAGCAGGATGATGCGCGCGGCGGGCGGCACGGCGTCGAGCAGGCGGGTGGCGAGCGCCAGGTCCAGCATCGACGCCTCGTCGACGACGAGGGCGTCGATGGCCAGCGGGTGGCTCGCGTCGTGCGTGAAGCCGTCCGGGGTGGCCCCCAGCAGCCGGTGCACGGTGGACGACGCCGTCGGCATCCTGTCGCGCAGCGCCGCGGGCAGGTGCTGCGCGCGCTGGCGGATCGCGTCCGTCATGCGCGCCGCGGCCTTGCCCGTGGGCGCGGCCAGCGCGATGCGGCAATCGGGGTCCAGCGCAAGCAGGCAGGCGAGCAGGTTGACGACGGTGGTGGTCTTGCCGGTGCCCGGGCCGCCGCTGATCACCGTCAAGCGTCCGCGCAGCGCCAGCGCCGCGGCGAGCTGCTGCCAGTCGGCCGCGCCGCCGAGGCGGGCGGCGTTGGCGGCGAACAGCTCGGCCAGCTGCGCGCGCAGCGGCGGCGAGCCGGCGGCCTCGCGTGCGCCCGCGTGACGCGCCTGCACCAGCCGGCGCGCGAGACGGCGCTCGAAGTCGAAGTAGCGGTGCAGGTACAGGCGGTCCTCGTCGTCGAGGATCAGCGGCAGCACGCCGGGTGCGTCGGGCGTGCCCACGATGCCGGACGCCAGCAGCTGCGCGCGCCACCCCGCGATGTCCAGGCGCGGCGATCCGCCCTCGTCGTCCACCGCGTCGGCCGCGAGCGACGCCAGCACCAGGCAGACGTGTCCGTCGCTGACGGCGC
The DNA here is from genome assembly GCA_019510465.1 of Burkholderiales bacterium. GTDB lineage: Bacteria > Pseudomonadota > Gammaproteobacteria > Burkholderiales > Burkholderiaceae_C > Scleromatobacter. Next base: position 14,665 of record JAEKKH010000155.1, on the reverse strand, counting down.
GGCTCAACGCCGCGGCCGCGCGCGTGATCGCCGCGACGCCGACCGCGTTCGCCCCGGCGGCGGCCCAGCGCGCGGCATGGCGCGCGAAGCCTTCGGCGAGCCAGTGCTCGTCGCGCTCGGCGCCGGAGCCGGCGCCTGGCCGCGCCGCGCTGCGCGGGCGAGCCCCGCGGCCGCCGGGGGCGGCGCTCATGGCCGTGCGTGAGTTCATTTGGCAACCTCTGCCCAGCGGCCTGCGGTGCGAGCGCCCTTCGGAGCGGCCGTGCGTGCGCTCATGTGGAAACCTCCGCCCTGCGGGCCGCGGAGCGAGCGCCCTTCGGAGCGGCCGTGCGAGCGCTCATGTGGAAACCTCCGCCCTGCGGGCTGCGGAGCGAGCGCCCTTCGGAGCGGCCGGGCGAGCGCTCATGTGGAAACCTCCGCCCTGCGGGCTGCGGAGCCAGCGCCCTTCGGAGCGGCCGGGCGTGCGCTCATTGGCAACCTCCGCCCTGCGGGCTGCGGTGCGAGCGCCCTTCGGGGCGGCCGTGCGTGCGCTCATGCGGAAGCCTCCGTCTCGTCGAACAGCGCCGACAGCGCCTGAATGGTGGCCGGGGACGGCCGGTGGAAGAACATGCCCGTGGGTTTGCCGGAGGCGTCGCGCCAGTCCGGCCGCACGCCGCGGACGAACAGGTAGACGGCGCCGCCCAGGTGGCGGCCGGGCTCGTAGTCCGGCAGCCGCACCCGCAGGTAGCGGTGGAGCGCCACGAGGTACAGCAGGTACTGCAGGTGGTAGCCCTGGTCGCGCATCGCCGCCGCCATGGCCTCCTGGCCGTAGCGGGCCGGCGAATCGCCCAGGTGGTTGGACTTCCAGTCGAGGATGAAGAAGCGCCCTTCATGCTCGAACACGAGGTCGATGAAGCCCTTGAGGAAGCCGCGCAGCGTCGGAAACGACAGCCGCGGCATCGGGTAGCCGTGCGACTCGAGCAGCGCGTTGAGCGCCGCCGCGTCGAAGCGGTGCGAGGGCAGGTGGAACTCGAGTTCGACCAGGCGCCGCGACCGCGGCAGCTCGGCCAGCCGCAACGGCTGCGCGGTGCCCAGCGGCAGCGGCGTCGTGAGCGTGCCTTCGAGCAGGCGCGCCAGCATGCGGGCGCGCAGCGCGGCGTCGCCCGCGGGCTCGGGCTCGCCCATCGCGCGCAGCAGGTGCAGCGCCTGCTCGATCGCCTGGGGCCAGCCGGAGGGGGCGGTGAAGTCGATGTGCTCGAACGCGTGGTGGATGGCCTCGCCGGCGGCGGGGCCGCGAGGAAAGCCGAGCGGGTCGTCTTCGTCCGCGCGCCAGCTCGGGGCGTCGTCGGCCGCCGCGGGCACCGCCGCGGCGACGTCGGCGGCGCGCAGGTCGTGGTCGACGCCCGAGCGATCGTGCGCGGCGCCGTGCGCGATGGCGCTGAAGCTGCCGATGCGCCAGCCCGCCGGCAGGCTGGCCGGGGCGGGCAGGGCGGCGAGCGTGTCGGGCGACGGTCGCGGCGCCTGCAGCGCGACGGGCGCCCCCCGGGGCAGCGGCTCGACGGCGATCGCGCCGGCGGCGCGCTGCGCCAACGCCAGCCAGGCCGATTCGACGGCGGCCACGCCGTTCTTGTGCTCGAACCAGTCCTCCGGGGACAGGTCCGCGCCGGCCACCAGCCAGTTCAGCAGGCTGCGCGTGCTGGCGGTGCTGCTGACATTGCGGCCCACCTTGCTGCGATAGCACCCGGCCACGAGCACGCAGCGGTGCACCGCGCGCGTCAACGCGACGTAGACCAGTCGCAAGGACTCCGCCGATTCCTCCAGCCTCTGGCGAAGCTTGACGGCCTTCTGGTGCGCCTCGTCGCGGAAGTCGTGGCCGTAGTCGATGACGGTGCCGCCGTGCTCGTCGTGGTACGCGTGGCCGGTGAGGCCGTCCGGGCGGCCGACGCGCGCGGCGTTCCAGAGGAAGGGGCAGAACACCACCGGGTACTCGAGACCCTTGGACTTGTGGATGGTCACGATCTGCACCAGGTTCTGGTCGGACTCCAGCCGCAGCTGCGTCGCGTCGCCGGCCTCGGGCGAGACGCGCTGCTGCTGGAACCAGCGCAGCAGGGTGTCGGGGGCGGCGTGGCGCTCGCCGGCCTCGTGCAGGCATTCGACCAGGTGCAGCAGGTTGGTCAGGCGGCGCTCCCCGTCGGGACGCGCCAGCAGCCGGCCGGCCACCTGTTCCGCGGCCAGCCACTGGCGCAGCATGAAGCCGACGCCGCGCTGGAGCCAGATCTCGCGCCAGCCGGCGAAGCGCTGCACGGCGGCCAGCAGCGCGGACTCGTCGCCGGCCAGCGCGAGGATCGCCGCGGCATCGCCGCCCATCAGGCCGGTGGCCAGCGCCGCCTTGAGCGTGCGCTCGCGCGCCGGCTCGAGGATGGCGGTGAGCACGCGATCGAGTTCCTCGGCGTCGTCGCTGCGGAACACGCTGGCCTGCGACAGCTCGACGCTGCCCACGCCGCGCGCGGTCAGCGCCTGGCGGATCTGCGAGCCTTGCCGGTTGCTGCGCACGAGCACCGCGATGTCGCCCGCGGCGAGCGGACGCGCCCGGGCCCCCTCGCCGAGCGCGACCTCGCCGCGCTGGGCCGCCGCGAGCAGGCGGGCGATCTCGTCGGCGGTGGCCGCGACGACGGCCTGCGTCGCCTCGCGCAGGAACATCGGCTCGCCGTCGTCGGCTGGCGGCAGCGTCCAGACCTGCAGCGGTGCGCGCGGCGCGCTGGTGTCGGTCAACGCCTGGCGCGGCTTCGCGCCGAACGCGACGGTCTGGTAGGCCAGCCCGTCCATCATGAAGGCGCGCGGATTGGCCGTGAACAGCGCATTGAGCGCGCGGATCAGCGGTTCGGTCGAGCGCTGGTTCTCGCCGAGCGAGTAGCGTGCCACGGCGTGCGCGCCGGCCTCGAGGTAGGTGTGCAGGTCGGCGTTGCGAAAGCTGTAGATGGCCTGCTTGGGATCGCCGACGAAGAACAGCGGCGCCGCCGACACCGTGTCGTCCGTGGTGGCCGTGTAGATCGTCCGGAAGATGGCGAACTGCAGCGGGTCGGTGTCCTGGAACTCGTCGATCAGGGCGGCGGGGAAGCGCTTCTTGAGCTCGCCCGCGAGCTGCGGGTCGCCGTTCATCAGCCGGTCGTGCAGGTTGAACAGCATGTCGTCGAACGCGATCACGCGCTGGCGTCGCTTGGCCTCGCGCTGGGCCCGCGAGCCTTCGTCGAGCAGCTCGCGAAGCAGCGCGAGGCGGCCGTAGGCCAGCGCCTTGCCCGCCTGCGCGCGCAGGTTCAGCAGCTGCTGGGCGACGTCGAAGAACTCGTGCAGTGGCGTCGCCTGCTTGCTCTTGGTGCCCTTGGCGAGCCGCGCGGCGCCCAGCAGGTCGAGCTTGGGCCCGTCGACCGCGAGCGCCGCGAGCGCGTCGTCGTCGTGCAGCAGCTCGTCCCAGCTGGCCACGGCCGTGCGCACGCTGTCTTCCTTGTAGCTGACCGCGTTGAGCACGCCACCCAGCGAGCGCAGCACCAGTTCCTCGATGGCCTCGCGCTGCGACAGCCACAGGCCGCGGGCGATATCGTGGGCGGTGGCGAGGTCGTCGATGGGCAGGGCGCGCGCGGCGTCGAGGTCTTCCGGCCAGTCGGCGCGCGCCAGCGGCTTGGACAGGTGGCGCTTGAGCAGCGCCGCGAAGCCGGCGGGCGAATCCTTGCTTGCCACCAGGTGCCCCGCCAGCGCGGTGTCGAGGTCGTCGGCCGCGATGCGGCGGCGCCAGAAATCGTTGGCCGCCTCGGCCACCCAGTCGGCGTCGTCCTGCACCAGCGCCATCTGCAGCGGCATCCGGGCGGTGAAGGGCGTGTCGGCCAGCGCGCGCTGGCAGAAGCCGTGGATCGTGAAGATCGACGCCTCGTCGAAGGTGGCCTGCGCCAGGGCCAGGCGCGCAATCATGTCGGAGGAATCCAGGCCGTGCCGTTCGCGTGCGCCGCGCACCAGGCGCTCGACGAACTGGTCGCCGGCGGCGGGCGCCTCGCCGCCCTGCTCGGCGCGCAGCCAGGCGAGCGTGTCGACGATGCGCTGGCGGATGCGCTCGCGCAGTTCGGCGGTGGCCGCGTTCGTGAACGTGACGACGAGGATGCGCTGCACCTCCAGGCGCTTTTCCAGCAGCAGGCGCAGGTACAGGCCGCAGATGTTCCAGGTCTTGCCGGTGCCGGCCGAGGCCTCGATCTGGCGGATGCCGTCCAGCGGGCAGGCGAACACGTCCAGCGGCTGGAACTCCGGCAGGGCCGTCATCGCCTGGCCTCCGGGGCCGGCGCCGGCGCCCACGCGTTGCGAGGAGCCCGCCGCACGTTCATTCGACCTCCAGGCAGGCGCGCAACGGCTCGAACACGGCCATCGCGTTGGCGTAGAACTCGCCGACGACCTCGGGCGAGAAGGGATCCGGGCGGCCGCGCAGCGCGAGGCGGATGCCCGCGTCCTCGCCTTCGGCGAACTCGTTGAAGCCGCCGGGCCTGAAGACGGCGGCCGCCTTGGCCGGGCCGTCGCGGTCGCCCTCGATCCAGGCCCAGGCCGAGCGCGGGAAGAAGGCGAGCGGTTCGCGCAGGCCCTTGGCGTACAGGCGCAGGAGCGCCTCGAGCGCGGCCTGCGGGGCCTCGCATTCGGTCAGGAAGAAACGGCCGTCGCGCGCGATCCCGGTGGTGACGGGCAGCACGCCGGCCGGGGCGTCGTGGCACAGCAGCAGGTGCGGGAGCCAGGCGTCGAGGTAGTCGATGGGCGATTGTTTCGCGTAGCGATGGCGCAGCAGGCCGCGCGGGCGCAGGTCGGCGAACTCGCCGTGCAGGCGCCAGCGCTGGTCGTCGATCTCGACGACGAGTTCGGCCAGGTGCGGCGCCAACGCGGGCTGCGCGGTGTGCTCGCGCACCTGCGCGGCGAAGTCGCGCAGGCCGTTCAGCTCGCGTTCCAGGAAGCGCAGGCCGAAGCCGCCCGCGGGCAGGGCGGTGCCGGCCAGCGCGAGCGTGCGCGCGGCCTCGGGCGACAGGCCCGCGAGCAGGGCGGGCAGCAGCAGTTGCACCAGCGGCGCGCGGCCGCCGTTGTCGGGGACGAAGGGCTCGTCGTCCTGCAGCGCCTCGTCGTCGCGCCGCAGCGCGATGCCCAGGCGTTGTTCGAGCAGGAAGCGGCACGGGTTGCGCAGGAAGGCCGACAGTCGCGCGAGCGGGACATCGCGCCACGCCGCGTCGGCCGGCGGCAGGGGCCGGGCGAAGAAGGGCGCGGCCGCGGCGGCCGTCGCGTCGTCTTCAGCGTCGCCTTCGTCGTCGAAGCCCGGGCTGCTCGCGGCCGACGGGGCCGCGGCCAGGCTCTGGCGCAGCGCCTGCGCATAGTCGGCCTGGAAGCTGCGCAGGCGCGGCTCGCGGGTGGCGACGTCGAAGGCCTGCAGCGCGAACGGCTGCAACGGGTGCTCGACCACCAGCGCGGCGCGCGCGGCCGCGCGTGACGCGGCGTCCGCGGGCGCGCGCGCCAGCGCCGGCACGAGCGTCTCCAGCAGCTCGGCCACCAGCACCGAGGCCGGGCGCACCGAGTTGTCGCGCACGCTGCGGCCCGCGTGGCTCAGGTGGACGCGGTCGCGGGCGGCCAGGATCAGGTCGAGGAACACATTGCGCTCGTCGTGCCGGCGCTGGCGATCTCCCGCGCGCGGCGCGAGGTTCATCAGGTCGAACTCGGCCGGCCGCGCGGTGGTCGGGAAGGCGCCGTCGTCCAGGCCGATGGCGCACACCACGCGGAACGGCACGTTGCGCAGGCTGCTCATCGCGGCGAACGTGATCATCCCGGTGGGCACGCCGCCGCGCGCCGGATCGGCCAGCGCCTCCTCCAGCGCCGCGCGCACGACGTCGAGCGACAGCGGCGTGGCCAGCCCGCTGCGCCGCCACTGGTCGCCCAGCCGGGCGATCTCCTCGTCGAGCTCGCGCAGGTCTTCCAGGTCGGCGTCGGCGGGCGCGACGAAGTCGCGCAGCGCGTCGCCGAGGATCGCCGGCCAGTCGGACGGCGCGCGCGGCGCGGCCACGCGCTCGCGCAGCGCCTTGAGCGCGTCGACGAAGCGCCAGAACGCGCCCAGCGTCAGCGCGCCCGAGCCTTCGGCGTCGCCGGCGGGCAGGCGGCCCTGGAACGGCGAGGCGAGGTGAGAAGGCAGCGCGTAGCCGAGGAACAGGCGGTCCAGGCCGTCGGCAAAGCTGTGGCGCTCGTGCGCGGGAACGTCGAAGCTGCCGCGGTGCTCGGCGTCGAGCGCCCAATGGATGCCGGCGTCGACGAGCCAGTCGCGCACCTGGTCCAGGTCGTCCTCGGCCAGCCCGAAGCGGCGCGCGACCACCCGCTGCTGCAACAGGCCGAAGACGTCGTTGACGGGCAGGCGCGACGCGACCAGCGCCAGCAGTTCGAGCAGCGCGCGCGCCGGCGCATTGACCTGGGCACGGGCGCGCCCGCTGATGGCATAGGGCAGGTGGCGCTCGCGTGGCGCCGTGCCGAAGACGGCGTCGATCAGCGGCGCCGCGGCATCGAGGTCGGGCGTGACGACGAGGATGTCGCCGGGCTGCGGCGCGTCGTCGCCGGCCATCAGGCCGAGAAGGCGATCGTGCAGCACCTCGAGCTCGCGCGTGAGCGAATGGCACACGTGCACTTCGATGCTGCGGTCGCCCGCGACATCGGCCAGCGAGCCGGGCGCGAGCTCGGTCAGCTCGAGGACGGCGTCCTGCAGCGCCCCCAGCACGCTGCGACGCGTGGCGGGCGTGAACACCGCGTCCTCGACCGCGCCTTCGGCCGCGGCGTCGACCAGCAGGCTCAGCGCCGACTGCGTCTGCCGGCCCCAGGCGGCCAGCAGCCGGTTGCCCTGCTCGTGGAGCTGCAGTTCGCCGAGCGCGGCCAGCCAGGCGAGCCGGCGCGGATCGACGACGTCGAACCAGAACTCCCGGCACGGGTTCAGCGCGTAGACATGCAGCTCGACGTGGCGGGCCAGGCGCTGCAGCAGCTCGAGGTGCACGGGCGGCATCGTCGGCAGGCAGAACACGTGCGCGCTGGCGGGCAGCCGGCCCGTGCCGGCCAGGCCGATGCCGCGCGCGTCCAGCATGTCGAGCAGCGCCAGGATGGGATGGCGGCCGTCGCTGGCCGTCTCGTGGGCGACTCGGCGCCACAGGGCGGCCTGCCAGGCCTGGTCGAGCGCGGCGCTCGCGTCCGCGCCGGGCAGGGCGACGGCCTCCTCGCGGAACCAGGCCTCCAGCCACTCGGGCCGGTAGACGAGGTACTGCTCGAACAGCCCCGCGACGCGGCGCGCCAGCTCATGGCGCATCACCGCGTCGGCGTTGTCCAGCCAGGCCGCCAGCCGCGGCTGCCGCCCGCTCCAGGCACCGTCCTCGAACGCCGCGAGGATGCGCCAGCCGAACACGTCGGCGTCGAACCTGGCCGACTCCGGTAGGTCGGGCAGCAGCTGCGCCGTCTGCTGCCACAGCCAGTGCGCGAGATAGGAGAATTCGACGTTGGCGCACACGCCGTGGCGTCGCGCGAGCTCGATGATCAGGCGCCGCGTGATGGCCGCGCTCGGCACGACGACCTCGTCGGCCTCGAACGGCGAGCGCCCCGGCGCCGGATGGCCCAGGCGCGCCGCGAGCCGGTCGGCGAGGGTCTCGAAGCGGTTGGCGAAGTGAAGATGGAGCATGCCGGGCAGGAAGATCGATCACGCCGATTGTGACGGCTGCGCGGGCGCCTGCCCGCGGCTTCTCGACCACTTATCCTGCCCGCTGGCGGGCTCATGGCATGAGCCTGCCGGCGGTTCGGCCGTTCAATGGGCCGATTCGATCGACCCCGAGCCCGAGACGCGGCGCGAGACGTCGTGCGGGTGGCCCGAGTAGGTGACGTCGCCCGACCCGGCGACCCGGGCCTCGATGGCCTCGGTCGCGTTGACGTGCGCATCGCCCGAGCCGCTGATGCTGACGTTGACCTTCCTGGCCGCGAAGTTGCGTGCGTTGATGTCGCCCGAGCCGGCGATGCCGAAGCGGGCCTCGTCGGCCGTGCCCGCGATGACGACGTCGCCCGAGCCGGCGATGCTCAGCGCGAAGGCGCCGACCTGCGCGTTGTCGATCTGCAGGTCGCCCGAGCCGGCGATCGACGATTCGAACTTCGGGCCGCTGATCCTGTCGATGTGCAGGTCGCCGCTGCCGCGCTGCTGCACGGCGGTCAGCGACGTGAACACGACGTCGACCATGACCTTGTGGTGGCTGTAGTAGCCGGTGCCCTTCCTGGTGCGCACGACGAGCGTGTCGCCGTCGACGACGGTCTCGATGAGCGGCTCGATGTTGTCGTCGGCGTGGACCGTCACGGACGGCGCCGAGCCCTGGTGGGCCTGGACGTCGACCGAGCTGTCCAGGCGCAGCGCCGAGAAGGCCGCCACCTGTCGCGCCACGGCGACTTCCTTGCCCGAGCCCTTGACCGTGTTGGAGTCGCCGCCGATGTTGATCGTGATGGCGTGCGCGGGCAGCGGCAGCGCGAAGGCGGTGAACACGGCCGCGGCGGTGACGGCCAGGGTGGCGACGGCATGGGTGGCGTTGGTGGTGAACTTGCGCATGTCGGCTCTCCAGGAGTTCGTTGTTGAATCGATGGAGGCACTGTAGGCTGCCGCCACGGCCGCGTCGCGCGGCAGGCGACGTGCTGGCCCCTGGAGGCGATCAAACGCCGGTCGGCGCGACGAAATGCGCGCGACGGCGCGCCCCTTGCGGCGGCGCTCGGCGCTCAGGCGGCGTCGGGCGCGTCCTGGCTGGGCCGCCAGCGGCCTTCGACCAGGGTCTCGTAGGGCCTGAACTGCACCTTGTAGGCCATCTTCGGGCTCTCGGCGATCCAGTAGCCCAGATACAGGTAGGGCAGCTTCAGCGAGCGCGCCTGTTCGATCTGCCACAGGACGGCGTACGTGCCGAAGCTGGCGCGCAGGTCGGGATCGTAGAAGGTGTAGACGGCGGACAGGCCGTCGCTGAGGATGTCGGCGATGGCCACCATGCGCAGCGCGCCCAGGTTCGCGCCCTCGTCCGGCTCGCGGAACTCGACCAGACGGGTGTTGACCCTGCTTTGCAGCAGGAACTGGGTGTACTGGTCGACGCTGTCATGGTCCATGCCGCCACCGGCGTGGCGGCCGGCCTGGTAGCGCAGGTACAGCTCGTAGTGCTCGGGCACGAAGGCCAGCCGCATCACGCGGACGTTCAGGCCGGAGTGCGCCGCCCAGGCGCGGCGCTGGCTGCGCGTGGGCTTGAAGCCGGCCACGGGCACCCGCATCGGCACGCAGGCGCGGCAGCGGTCGCAGTACGGGCGGTAGGTGAACACCCCGCTGCGGCGAAAGCCCATGGCCACGAGCGCCGAGTAGGCCTCCGCGTGGATCAGGTGCCCGGGCGTGGCGACCTGGGAGCGCGCCATCCGCCCGGGCAGGTAGCTGCACGGGTAGGGCGCGGTCGCATAGAACTGCAGCGACGCGAACGGGGCTTCCTTCGGATGGGTCACGGCGAGAGGTCGGCGGAGGGGGCGGCGGTCGACGCGGGGACGGGCGAGCCGAGGTCCAGCGCATCCCACAATCGGAAATCATAGGCCCAGACCGGCGCCGGTGCCCGGGAAACCAGCGCATGCACCTCCCGTTCGAAGGCCGCGCGCGGCACCGGCGACGCCCCCAGGGTGGCCAGGTGGCCGGTGGCCTGCTGGCAGTCGATGGCGGGCATGTCGTGCACCCGGCAGAAGGCCACCAGCGCGGCCAGCGCGATCTTGGACGCGTCGGTGCGGTGCGAGAACATCGATTCGCCGAACATCATCCGGCCGAGGTTGACGCCGTACAGGCCACCGACCAGCTCGCCGTCGATCCAGGTCTCCACGCTGTGCACGTCGCCCGTGCGCGCCCAGGCGGTGTAGGCCGCCTGCATCTCCGGCACGATCCAGGTGCCGTCCTGGCCGTCGCGCGGCGTGTCGGCGCAATGGGCCATCACCCGCGCGACGTCGTGGTCGAAGCGGACTTCGCAGCCCGGCGTGCGCAGGAAGCGGCGCAGCGTCTTGCGCAGTGAGCGCGACAGCCTGAAGTCGGCCGTCCGCAGCAGCATGCGCGGGTCGGGCGACCACCAGAGCACCGGCTGGCCCGGGCTGTACCAGGGAAAGACGCCGTGCGCATAGGCGTCGCGCAGGCGGGCGATGGACAGGCCGCCGCCGGCCGCGAGCAGGCCCGGGGCCTCGGAACGATCGTCCAGCGCAGTGGAGGTGGGTGGCAGCGGGGAGTCAGCTAGCAGCCAGGGGATCGCCATGGGACCAAGGATACGTCGCGCGAACGGGATGCGGACGCGCATGCGGTGCTTCGTGCGGCACCTCGTGCAGTCGCTGCCGCCGCCGTCGACGCCGTCGACGCCGAGCCGTCGGCGTGCCTCGTTGCGCGCCCCGGTGGGCAGGTCCGCGGCGGCGCGCGCGCACGCCCCCGGCGTCGCGTGCGTGCCGGCACGGCGCCGGGCATGGAGGCTAGAACTGGATGCCGCTCTTGCTGGGCGGCGGCTGCACCGGTGCTGGCGCCGGGGCGGCGACCGGGGCGGGCGCCTGCCCGGCGTCCTCCGCGGCGGCGGCCTGCTTCGCGCTGGCCGGCACCATCGGCGCGGCCGGCGGCCAGGCGTAGCCGCTCAGGCGCGTCTGCGCGGGGTAGCCCGCGGCGTCGAGGTAGCCCGACAGGTCGGTCGGGGAGAAGCCCGCGAGGTTCTTGCTGCCCACGGAAATGCCCGGGAACGTGGTGGCGTTCAGGCGCGACCGGTAGGCGGCGAAATCGGTGTCGTCGCTGATCGTGTATTCGTTGAACGGGATGCCGCGGCGACGCAAGGCCTGGCGGGCGTTGTCGCAGGCCGCGCAGTTCTTCGTGCTGTACAGCGTCACCGGATACTTGGCCATGGCCTGGCGCGTCTCGTACGGAATGCCGTTGGCGGCCGACGAGGTGTCGCCGCCGGGGCCCGGGGCCTTGATGGCCGAGGCGGTCGGCGGCTTGTCGGTGTAGGTGACCTTGCCGTCCGGCCCGACGACCTTGTACGTCTGCGCCATCGCGCCGGCCGCGAAGCCGCCGAGCAGCAGCGCCACCGTGGCCAGGTGCGCGAGACGGGACGGGTGCGTGCTTGCGGAGGAAGAAGGGTGCAGGGTGTTCATCGTGGGCATCGTACGAAAGGTCAGGAAGGAGTCGCAAGTGGCGGCCGGAGCCGGTTCAACGCACCAGCCGCCCACCGGGACGACCCACGCGCGCCGGCACCGCCGTGAACGCCGTCAGGCCGCCGGCCTGGCGATCCCCAGGTGGCGCAGCATCGCGTCGATGTTGGGCGCCCGGCCGCGGAAGGCCTTGAAGCTGTCGAGCGCGTCGCGGCTGCCGCCGACCTCGAGGATCTCGCGGCGATAGCGGCGCCCGGTATCCAGGTCCAGCACGCCCGACTCCTCGAACGCGCTGAACGCATCCGCGGACAATACCTCGGCCCAGGTGTAGCTGTAGTACCCGGCCGCGTAACCGCCCCCGAAAATGTGTGAAAAGCTGTGCTGAAACCGGTTGAACGGCGGCGGCACCAGCACGGCGATCTCGGCACGCACCTCGTCGAGGATGGCCTGGACGCGATCGGCCGAACCGGGCTCCGAATGGATGCGCATGTCGAACAGCGCGAACTCCACCTGCCGCAACGTCTGCATGCCGCTCTGGAAGTTCTTGGCGGCCAGCATCTTGTCGAACAGCGGACGTGCCAGCGGGGCGCCGGTATCCACGTGCTCGGTCAGCTGCTGCAGGACGTCCCACTCCCAGCAGAAGTTCTCCATGAACTGGCTGGGCAGCTCCACGGCGTCCCATTCGACGCCCGAGATGCCCGACACGCCCAGCTCCTCGACCCGCGTGAGCATGTGGTGCAGGCCATGGCCGAACTCGTGGAACAGCGTGATGACGTTGTCGTGCGTGAGCAGGGCGGGGCGGCCGTTGACCGGCGCGGCGAAGTTGCACACGAGATGGGCGACGGGCGTCTGCAGTCCCTGGCCATCGGCGCGCCGCCAGCGCTGGCGGGCGTCGTCCATCCAGGCGCCCGGGCGCTTGCCGGCGCGCGCGTACAGGTCGAGGAAGAACTCGCCGACCAGCGCGCCGTCGCGCTCGATGCGGTAGAAGGTGACGCTCTCGTGCCAGGCCGGCGCCGCCGACTTGACGATCTTCACCTCGAACAGCGTCTCGATGATGCGGAACAGGCCGTCCAGCACCTTGGGCAGCGTGAAGAACTGGCGCACCTCCTCGTCGCTGAACGCGTAGCGGGCTTCCTTCAGGCGCTCGCTGGTGAACGGGACGTCCCAGGCCTGCAGCTGCTCGATGCCCAGCTCCTGTGCCGCGAACTCGCGCAGCTCGTCGAGATCGCCCTCGGCGCTGGGGCGCGCGCGGTGCCCGAGGTCGCGCAGGAAGGCGATGACTTCCGCCGGCGAGCCGGCCATCTTGGGCACCAGCGACAGCTCGGCGAAGTTGCGATAGCCCAGCAGCTCGGCTTCTTCCTGGCGCAGCGTCAGCAGTTCGCGGATGACCGGCGTGTTGTCGCGCTCGGCCGGGCCGGCTTCGCTCGCGCGCGTGACGTAGGCGGTGTAGAGCTTCTCGCGCAGCGGGCGGTTGCGCGCCATCTGCATGACGGGCAGGTAGCTCGGGAAGTGCAGCGTGAGCTTGCAGCTGCCCGCACGGCCGTCGGCCTCCGCGCCCGCGCGCGCGGCCGCGATCGCGTCGGCGGGCACGCCGGCGAGGTCGGCCTCGGGCACGTACAGCGCGTAGCCGTCGGTGGCGTCGAGCACGTGCTCGGAGAACTGGCGCGACAGCTCGGCCAGCCGTTCCTGGATGGCGGCGTAGCGCGCCTTGGCCGCGCCGCGGAGATCGGCGCCGCCCAGCTTGAAGTCGCGCAGCCAGTTGGCCAGCGCCTTGCGCCGCACCGGGCCCAGCTGGTCGGCGTCGGCCCGGGCCGCGACGGCGCGGTACTTGGCATACAGCCGTTCGTCGGCGCCCTGGCGCGTGAAGAACTCGGTGATGCGCGGCAGGTTCTCGGCGTGCGCGGCGCGCAGCTCGGGCGTGTCGGCCACGCCGGTCAGGTGCTCCACGGCCCGCCAGGCGCGCGACAGCCGCTCGGTGGCCACGGTGAAGACCGACGACATCGCGTCGAAGTCGGGTGGCACGTCGGGGCCGACGACCCGCTCCAGCGCCGCGTCGGCCTGCCGGAGCAGCACGTCCATCGCCGGGGTGACGGTTTCCGGGCGGATGTCGTCGAAGGCGGGCAGGCCGGGGCTGTCGAGCAAGGGGTTCGTCATGGTCTCGGGTGGCGGGAACATCCGCCACGGAGGGTGTCCGTGCCGGGCGTTGCAAGCCTGAAGGGATGGGTGTCTGCCTCGAATGTACCCCTCGCGGCCGGGGACTCGGCGGGAAACAGCGGGGGGAAATCGCCGGATCCGCGCGGCGCGGAAAGACAGCGCGGCCGGCCGCCGCGGGAGCGGCCGGCGGCGCCCCGGGACGGGCCTCGCGCGCCGCCGGCGTTCAGCGCGCCACGCGCTCCGCCGACTCGATGGTATTCATCAGCAGCATCGTGATGGTCATGGGCCCGACGCCGCCGGGCACCGGCGTGATGAACGACGCCAGCGGCGCGACCGACGCGAAGTCGACGTCGCCGCACAGCTTGCCTTCGTCGTTGCGGTTGATGCCCACGTCGATGACGATCGCGCCCGGCTTGATCATGTCGCCGCGCAGCGTGTCGCGGCGGCCGGTGGCCACGACGACGATGTCGGCCTGGCGGGTGTGGGCGCCGATGTCGGCCGTGGCGCTGTGGCAGATGGTCACGGTGGCGTTGGCCTGCAGCAGCAGCAGGGCCATCGGCTTGCCCACGGTGTTGCTGCGGCCGATCACGACCGCGTGCTTGCCCTTGATGGGCACGCCGGTGCTCTCGATCAGTTTCATGCAGCCGTAGGGCGTGCAGGGACGAAAGCCCGGCAGGCCCGCCATCAGGTCGCCGGCGCTCTGCACCGAGTAGCCATCGACGTCCTTGGCGGTGGAGATGCGCTCGATCACCTTCTGCGGGTCGATGTGCTTCGGGAGCGGCATCTGCACCAGGATGCCGTGGATCGTCGGGTCGGCGTTGAGCGCGTCCAGGCGGGCCATCAGCTCGGCCTCCCCGAGCGTGGCGTCGTACTTCTCGAGCACGGAGCGCACGCCCGCGTCGGCGCAGGCCTTGACCTTGTTCTTCACGTAGGTGGCCGACGCAGGGTCTTCGCCGACGAGGATGACCGCCAGGCCCGGCTGGTGGCCGCGGGCGGTGAGGGCGGCGGCGCGTTGCGCGACTTCTTCGCGGATCTTGCGCGACAGCGCGACGCCGTCGATCAGTTGTGCGGTCATGGGCGGGCTCCTGGAGTCGGTTCGGAAGGCGTTTCGGAAACGAAAGAGGCCGCTGGGTCAGCGGCCTCTCGTCGAGCGGTGCGGTTCAGGCTTGCTTGTTGGACGGGGCGCCGAGTGCGATCTTCAGGAGATCGGCCACCGTGTTGGCGTTGAGCTTCTCCATGATGTTGGCGCGGTGCGCCTCCACCGTCTTGATGCTGATGCCCAGGTCGTCGGCGATCTGCTTGTTCAGGCGGCCGGCGACGATGCGCTCGAGCACCTGCGCCTCGC